>CAYFVK010000019.1:4950-25723 GCA_964346695.1 uncultured Mageeibacillus sp.
CATCGTGACCGGATCAGTTTTATTCGCATCTGTTCCGGCAGATACGAAAAAGACATGCAGGTGAAGCATGTGCGAACAGGCAGGCAGCTTCGACTGACTCAGCCCCAGCAGTTTATGGCACAGGATCGCTCTTTTATTGAAACGGCTTATGCCGGAGACATTATCGGGCTGTTCGATACCGGAGTTTTCAAAATAGGCGATAGTTTAAGCGCCGGTAAAGATCTTTTTTTTGAAGATATCCCGACCTTCCCGCCCGAACATTTCGCGCGAGTTTCCGCCAAAGATTCCATGAAAAGAAAACAGTTCCAAAAAGGAATTCAGCAACTTGCCGAGGAGGGAGCCATTCAGCTCTATCAACAGCTCAATGTCGGTACGGAAACGTACATTATCGGAGTGGTCGGCGTCTTGCAGTTCGATGTTCTGGAATACAGATTAAAAAATGAATACAAAGTCGATTTATCTGTTCAAAAACTGCCCTATCATGTTGCGCGCTGGGTTCACTGGCAGGATCCGGCAAACGCCGAACCGGCCGATCAGATTATTATCGCCTCCAACAATATGCTGGTTCAGGACGCGAAACAACATCCCGTCATCCTTTTTGAGTCCAAATGGGCAACCGGCTGGGTTCTTCAGCAGAATCCCGGTTTGGAATTGCAAAATATCGGAAACGGCATGTAGGATATTGCATCTCAGCCCGCCCGGTTCAATTACTCTCAACGAAACTCAACTGCGGGCACAATTTGTGATCGCTCAATCTCTTTTTCCCTGATCGTTCAGGATTCTGTAGAAAGGACTTGCGCTTTGAGCGCCGCTTCAAGTTCATCGCTGCCGAGGTTGATAATTTCGGGTTGATCTTTATCCGAAAGTGCTGCGTAAGGTATTTTCAGTCCGCTTTCTACCGCTAATTCCAGGAGGATTTGATTATAATGTTTTCCTGCTATTTGATTCTTATTGAAAATCGCGTCTGCTACGGTTTGTCCGGAAAGCAGCGGATGCTCCAGAACCGGAATTAAGATTTGCGCTTTCTTGGTATCCAGAGAATTTAGTTTATTGATTTGTGCCAGGGTCAGAGCCGTATAGGGATCAAAGACATAATCGCTGCGCAGATACCAATCTGAAATCTGAGCCTTTACCTGTTTGTTTCCGTTATGTCCGGCAAGAATAAAGCGGGAAAAATCCTCTAAAATATTTTTAATATTTTCATTTTTCCCTTGAGAAATATCCTGCATGACTTGCGTACTGCGCTCACTATCCCGATTAACAATTTCAAAGACAAAGCGTTCCAAATTCGGAAAATAGGTTTGATCAAGAGCCGGCGTATTATTTTTAAATTTTTTAGTTCTTGAGTTCTTCCTCTCCCTGCCACTCTGCCCGGGGAAATATCCGTTCTTGAGAAATTCAATCAATGTTCTATTACTGTTTGTAGCCACCACTAAATGAGAAATCGGCAAGCCTAATTCTTTTAATAAAACACCCAGATAGAGAAAATCAAGGTTTTGATTAGGGAAGGCAAAAATGAACTCCTCCCCGGGGGCAATGATATCCATCTCCAGTAAATCAAGATATGCTGAGATGAGGACAATGATCAGAGCAATATAATAAGCAAAATTGTAGCTGCTCATGCTCATCAAATAACATTGCTCGGCATTTAAGACGGATCTGAAATCCTGATCCCTTAAAAGCTGTTCTATGGCTCTGAGATAATCCTGCTGTTTAGCTGAAATACTATGAATCTCAATTTGTTCAGTCGGATCCTGATTCGAGAGAAAGTCCGTCAAAGCGGATTTCAGATCATTCAGATCAGCTTGTGTTACCGGCAAACCGATCGGCTTTTGCCCTTTCAAAGTCTGTTCCTCGGCGGCTGGCGGATGAACAGTTTCTGTGAAATCAGGGTCGGCGTTTCGACCGGAAAAATAAAAAGTCGGCTGTCCGCTCAGCTTGGCGGCACGGGCCTGTTTGCGGAGATGCTGAATTTCTTTTAAGGCAAAGCGATCGCCGGCTTTTCGATCCACCCAGAACAGAGGTTTGATATTTTCCTGAGGGAAATCCACGGCTGCCAACGCTTTATTGCTGGCGACAGATTCATGAGCCAGTGCGATCCATTTCTCATCAGGTAAAGCGAGTCGCCGGAGCAGTGCGAACAAAAATCGCTGGGTCAGATCCTGATAGCTTGCCGAAGGTCCAAAATCCAAAAACAGGAAGGTCGGATTTTCCAGATACGCGTTCAGCTTGGTGCAGCGATAAAGCGTTTCCTGATCAAAGAAATTGGCGGAAAAGGCTTCCGCGCATATCGCGCCGACTTCCGTGCCGCTCAGATCGGCGGCGAAAAGGGAGAGGATTTTTTCGGCTCTTTGCTGAAAGGGCAGCGCCTGCAGCTCCGCCAAAAATTTTTCCGATAATTGGGGCATCTGTTCGGGGACAAAAAAACCGCCGTCCTCAGGAATCCCTTGGCGGAACATTTCCTTAAAGCTATAGACAGGTTGCTGATTTCTGGTTGTAATATATTTCATTGTTCACCTTGCTTGGTAAATTTTTTAAGATAATCATCCAATAATTCTTCCATTGCCGGCTCTTTTTTTGCCCGATCAGTAATTTCTTTTTCCAGCCATTCCAACTGTTCAGCGGTTTGAAAATCCTGTCCGGTTAAGCGCATGATGGCCGGACGAATACCGAAGTAAAAGATGAGCAGTGTGATGATCGCGATTATGACAACAAGTACGGCAAATTTGAATGTTGATTTTCTTTCTTCCGAGGCAATCTCACCCGATAAATCAGCGGGATTTTCATTGCCCAATTGTTTATTGATGGTGTTGATTTCTTCTCTGCTAATATTTTCTCTGCGTTTGCCGGCTGTGGATTTTTCCAGAATATCGGCAATAGAAACTTCTTTCCGCTTGGATTGAACAGGTTTTTGATTCCGTTTTTGGCGTTTTTGTAATTGAATTTCCCGTTCAACTAATTTAATTTGCTCGGAAAGCATATTGGCTTGTTGATCGTCAATATCAAGCAGTGCCGCTTTTTTAAAATGTTCAACCGCCTTATTATAGTCGCCTGCAGCTGCCAAAGAGATCGCATAAACATGCGTTGCTTCAGCAAACATCGGATAATCAGCCGTAATATTCGCGAGGAGTTCAAGCGCTTTCTGCTGATTCTTTTTATCCGACTTCAGCATTTCCAGAGCTCTATTATAGGTTTGCAAAACCTGCTTCGTTTCACGTGGTGTGGCGAATAAATCGACCTCCGCCGGTTCCAGATGCTCAAAGAAAGTATAGTACTGTTGCCAGTTCAAGAGATTTCTTCCCCCATAAAATGAAATAATTCAGGTCTTATATCGCCGATCATATAGAGTGATCCGAAAGCAATTAACGGTATATTGTTGCGAACGGCTAACTGATAGGCGTAAGCTGTTGCTTTTTTCAAATCGTGCTCATATAAGACAACATCATTATATAGAGGATTTTGTTCTGATTCCAGTTCACCGAGAGCATTGACGGAGTATTTATTTTTTTGTGCCTGCCGGTTGAGACATTTTGTAAACTCGAGTGCGGTTTGATCGGCGGGTAAGGCGCGGAAAAAATCCGGTTCCGTGGCAATGATCTGTCCCGGTTTATAAATGTTGGAACCAACAATATGGTTAATCATTTCAGGATAGGCTTTATCGCCCAACACACCGAACAGGAAAATCAATTTTTGCCCTGCCATGAATTTTTCAAGGTATTTTCTTAATCCCACAATTCCCTGATAATTGTGAGCGCCGTCGATCAGGATAAACGGCTTCTGCGACAGACATTCCAGACGTCCCGGCCATTTCGCCATAGCGAGGGCTTCCTCAATCGTTTTCTGATCACTGAAATAGCGACAGGCTTCGATCGCCAGAGAAGCATTCTGAGATTGATAGTCGCCGCCCAGCTGAATATGATAAGGCCCTTTGTTTTGATAAGTAAAGGATTGACCTGAAACAAAGGAAGATAAGATTTCAATGTCCCGGCGACTGACTATCGTAAGTTCCGAGTGAAGCTCCAAAGCCCTCGTTTCGATAACATTCAAAGCGGCGGCGGCGTCTTCAGGGGAAAGTTCCGTGTCATGCGGATTATAGAGAATTGTCGGTATATCCTGGCGCATAATCCCGGCCTTTTCCATCGCTATTTCCGAGATGGTTGAGCCTAATTTATCCATATGGTCATAGCTTAGAGCGGAAATAACCGTCACAATTTTTTTCTCCGCAATATTGGTTGAATCAAGACGACCGCCAAGTCCGGTTTCCAGAATCACAATATCACATTTCATCTCAGCAAAATAAACAAAGGCGGCGGCGGTCAAAATTTCGAATTCGGTCGGCGATTCACCGCCTTTGGCTTTAATGATCTCAATTTCAAAAGCCAAGAGCGCCATGATTTTCGCGAAATCGGAATCGCTGATTTCAGATGAACGCGGATCAAGGAAAATTTTCTCCAAACCTTTTCTGCCGTCAATGACGCGAATACGCTCATTAAAATGGGTCAGATAAGGAGAGGTAAAAAGTCCGACCCGTTTGCCGCCGGCTGCGGCGGTATAAGCGCACATGGAACTGATGGAGCCCTTTCCGTTCGTTCCGGCGATATGAACAACCGGATACGCGTTTTGAGGATTACCCAACAAATCCATAAATTGTCTGATGCGTTCCAGACCCGGTTTAATGCCGAATTTTCTCGTACCGTACAGAAAATCCAGTGCTTCTTCAAATGACCAGTAATCTTTGCCTATCGTATCTTGTCCAAACGTCGTTTTATCTGCAGACATGCTCCACCCCTTTATTCAGAATTTTACCGCTATGCGAGATTCCGTATGCTCAAAGTAAGTCCTCTTGCTTGCTCGCCATGTATTTATTCATAATTCAGCTTCTTTTCAGCTTTATTGTTTATCTTATTCGTAAAAACGATATATTTGCTGACAAAATAATTCCCTAAAATAACAAAAACCGCGGCAAATACCTTGATTGCCTGAAAACGGAAATTTGCGATCTTGATCACCGGGTTAAAATGCAGAGCGCCGATCATCAATTCCATAAAGCCGTGTTCAAAAACCAGAGAAACTAATCCCCGGGAAACAAAAAAGCTCAAAATTTCAGGAAAGATTTTATTCTTTGACCGAAAGATAAATCGCCGGTTGAGAAAATAGGCTAATAAAATAGACAGGAAAATTGAAACGAAGTTGGCTACTCTCCAGTTCGCATTTGGCAGAAAAGAGATCATTGCCGAATAAATCAGCCAATTGGCGAATGTCACGATGACACCGGCAATAACATATCTCAAAAACTCAGCATTTAACAGTTTCTTGATCAAGAAAAGGGTTCCTTCCTGCTGATCCGCTTGGCATGGGAAGCCTGTACAGCCAACTACATAATGAACTTATTATTCATTTTCCGATAGAAAACTGTCAATTTAATAAAATCTAATTGTATAGCTTGTTTCTATTCACCGAAAAACCGACAAAATGTTTGAATAAAATCACAATGTTAAGCAGGAAATATACAGTCTGAAACACTAATGGAGCTGATCAAGACTGAGTTCATAGGAAGGCATAATATGCCGCAAAAAGAACTGCACTTCCTCGGAATCATGCTGTTCCAATTTTTGCTTTGTCGCCGAGAGGGCCTGCGAAAACTCCGTATTGCCATGTTTGATCTCGAGCACACATTTGATATAAGCGGCCAGAATATCAGCTTGTTTGACAATTCTCAGGATGGTCTCGGTTTTCGGAGTTTGGTCCGAATCTTTCTGCAAATAAACCGCATATTCAGGCTGCAATTCTTGCGGCAGTAAATCCAGCAGATAATCGGCGGCATATTGCTCCACCACCTGATATTGATCGCGCATCGCCTGATTAAAGTACTTGACCGGGGTCGGCAAATCACCCGTGATGATTTCGCCCGCGTCATGGTAAAGAGCGAATAATACTCCTTCTTCCGGTTTGATGAAAGGCCGTTTTTCAGGGAAATAGGCATTGCGGATACTGATTAAAGCATGGGTTAAAATAGCTGCGTCAAAGCTGTGTTCCTTCAGGTTTTCCCGTTCGGTATTTTTCATCAAAGACCAGCGCTCAATATATTTCATCCTGTCCAGCATCGCGAAAAAATTAATTTTGATGTTTTCTTCCTTCATTTTTTCCTCCTCATATCTGGAAAATCTGTGTAAAACATTGTTTGGCAAAAGAATCGCTCATGCCCGCTATATAATCCACAACCTTTCTCAGATTGTCGGCTTCAGGTTCCGGATGTTTTGCCAGATAATCCGAAAAATTTTTCAGGACGGGAATTCGAGCCGCTTCCTTTTTCAATCTTCTTTTTGAGGCGGAAAGATCCGATAATTCTTCAAATAAACCCTGGATCACATTACGCACGGTTAAATCATAGCGCTGAATTCGATCCGAGCGATAAATCGTGCGCAGATTATTATTGAGCAGCTCCTCCATGGCTTGCCCCTTCTCTTTCGACAGAACAACGGCGTCCTTGCCCATACTGTTTTCAATCAAATCAAAAACCAGCGTATTGATGATTTCGCCATTGGTTGTACCCAGCTCCGACTTCAGATCCACCGGCAAATTATCAAAGCTGACCAAACCCGCGCGCATGCCATCTTCAATATCTCTGCCGATATAGGCGATTTTGTCCGCCATGCGAACCACGCAGCCCTCCAAAGTAGCAGGCGGCAAATGCTCCATCGCGCCCGGAATCAACTGCTCTTCCGTCTTATCGCGATTTGGCCGCAAAACAAATTCGCTGTATTTTTCTCCGCAATGAGAAACAATCCCGTCGCGCACCTCGAAACATAAATTCAAGCCGTATTCATCTTCTTTGCGCCGTGACAAGACGTCCACGACACGCAGGCTGTGCAGTTCATGCTGAAAGGTGAAATCCGCGTGATGCTTTTTCAGACAGGACCGCAATTCTCTTTCTCCGGTATGACCGAACGGCGTATGGCCGATATCGTGTCCCAAAGCGATCGCTTCAATTAACTCAACGTTCAGATTCAGCGCCTTGCCGATCGTGGATGCGATATATTCAACATAGAGCACATGCTCCATACGAGTGCAGATATGATCATTGCGGGGATCAAAAAAGACCTGCGTTTTTTGACGCAAACGCCGGAAATCCATGGAATATAAAATTCTCCCCAAATCTCTGCCGAAAGGCGTGCGTACCGGACATTCTTCTTCCGCTCTTAAACGCCCCCGGCTCTTCACGCTGGGCAAGGCGAAAGGGCTTAAGTAGTTAACTTCTCTCTGTTGCTTCATCACTCGCGGCGATATTTCCATAAGCATCTCCTGTCGGCGGGATTCTATAATTATTTTATTGTCGAAACTCCGACTTAATCATCTGTTAAACTGAGCAAGGCGGAACTCGCGATCACTCGTTTCAGAAGGCCGTTGAAATCGATTGAGAGAATCGCGTCATTGGCAACGGGATCGATTCTGCACAGCGTTCCGACACCGAATTTTTTATGCTTCAAGACCTGACCTACTCTCAGTTTGGCGACATCCAGATCGCTTTGCTCGTATGACTTTGCCTGCGCCTTTTGCTCAGTCAGATGAGAGACGGAACTGAAAATTGAGGCTTTGGCGGGTGACGATGGCCGGCTGCGGGCAGCGCCGATTTCTCTGATATATTCGTCCGGAATTTCTCTCACAAAACAGGAAACCGGATTATAGCGCGTCTGACCGTAAAGCAGTCGCGATCTGGTCGCCGTGATGTGCAAATATTTTTTGGCGCGGGTAATCGCGACATAGGCCAATCGTCTCTCCTCTTCCAGCAAAGCCGGATCGTTTTCGGACTGATAGGAGGGGAAAATCGATTCTTCCGCTCCGACGAGGAAAACCGCGTCAAATTCAAGACCCTTGGCGGAGTGAATCGTCATCATTCTGACCGTGTTATCGGCGTCGTCCTGATCGAGATCCGAATACAAAATGCTCTGTTCCAAAAACCCTTTGGTCAAGCTAACCAGGCTCAGGTCTTCATCATAGAGCGTATCTTCCGTCAGCGGCGAATATTCCGCTTCCGCAGCAACATCTTCCATCTGCCGGAACTGCTCGATTTCCTGTTTTCTTTTTTCGGTAAATTCTATGGCGTCGGATATAATTTCCTCCAAATTCTGGATGCGGCTGAGAGCGTCCTGCTCTCCTTTTTTTTGCTGATCTGACAAGTCAGCGAGAATACCGCTTTGGATCATGATCGCCCTGCAAAATTCCGGAAAACTTAATTCATTATCCAGAATGATCTGCCGCAGTTGCGCTATAATTTGCGTGAATTCATTTAATTTCGCAGCCGCACGGGACAGCTCCGGATATTGATCGGCCTGCGCGATAATCCGCATCATCGGCACTCCCTGCCGTCCGGCGAGATTTCGGATCAGGTCGAGAGAAACGCTGCCGATTCCCCGTTTCGGCACATTGATAATGCGGGTTAATGCCAATTCATCATTTTCCGAAAAAATCACTCGCATATAAGCCAAAAAATCACGGATTTCTTTGCGGTCATAAAACCGTAAACCGCCATAGATATTATACTTTATGCCTTTTTCCCGAAAAGCGAATTCCAAATTGCGGGAAAGCGCATTGGCTCGATATAAAATACCGATATTTCCCGCAGGCAGCGGATCTTTAATCCGACAGGTCAGGCGTTCGATCTCCGAAACGACATAGCGGGCTTCGTCATAATGCGTTTCGGCGCGATAAAATTGAATCGGCTCACCTTGAGCGTGATCTGTCCAGAGTTTTTTATCTTTGCGCCCTTGATTATGCCCGATCAGAGAATTGGCAGCCCCCAAAATTGTCCCGGTGGAACGATAATTTTGTTCAAGTTTAATCACTTTACTGTTTTTAAAATCTTTTTCAAAATCCAGAATGTTCTCGATATTGGCGCCCCTGAAACCATAAATCGATTGATCGTCGTCCCCGACCACACATAAATTACGATGTTTCTGACTGAGCAGTTTGACCAGCAAATACTGAACATGATTCGTATCCTGATACTCGTCGACCAAAATATGTTTGAAACGATCCTGATACGCCTCAAGCACATCCGAATTATCGCGCAGCAACTTGACCGCGTAAAGCAGAATATCGTCAAAATCCATGCTGTTCGCCTGCTGCATGCGTTTTTGATACGCTTCATAAATCTCGGCTGTCTCTTCCAGCATACGGTTATTCTGAAAGTCCCGATTTTTCGTCTGAACGGTTTTCAGATAATCCTGCCATTCGATCATTTTATTTTTGGCGTCGCTGATCTGATTATGAACCGTTGTAACGCTGACCAGATTCTCGTTGACGTTCAGATCTTTCATTATTCTCTTTAATAAACGATACTGATCGTCCACGTCGAGAATGGTAAAATTCGGGGCAAAGCCGATTCTCGCGGCATGCTGTCGGAGTATGCGCAGCATCATCGAATGAAAAGTGCCGATCCACATCGCCCGGCTTTGAAAGCCGAGCAGAGTCTCCGTTCTCTCTTTCATCTCCGCTGCCGCTTTATTCGTGAAAGTTATAGCCATAATTTCACCGGGCAGAACATGCAAAGTATGAACCAGATAAGCAATACGGTGGGTAATCACTTTGGTTTTTCCGGAACCTGCGCCGGCAAGAATTAATAAAGGTCCGCCCGTATATAAAACCGCTTCCCTCTGTACCGGATTCAGACCCTTTAAAAGATCCGTCATGCTTTCTTCTCTGTTTTGATCAGCTGTTCGATTGATCTGTTTATGCTTCTCCTCTGTCCTGTAAAAATCCATCTATTCCTTTACCTGTCAATCTATATCCTGTTTTTTTCTATTCCTGTCGCGATTTCATATTCATGCTCGACCGATGTTCCTATTCTAACATATCACTGTCTCTGAGCGTCCGTAATAATCAAAATCGCCCCTGAAAGGCGATTTTGATTTAATTTGATTTAAGACAAAATAAAAAATCTATATAAAAATCGAGAATTAATATTCCAATTCGATCCAGCCATAATTATGATCACCGCGTCTTTTATAGACCATATTCACCTTGCCCGTTTCCACATTCAGGAAAGCGAAAAAATCATGTCCCAGCATCTCCATTTGCAGAGTAGCTTCTTCAGCATCCATCGGCAAAATATTAAAGGATTTATGTCGGGAAATTTTAGAGAGGTCTTCTTCATCTTCGGTATCCGCTAAATCGGCTTCGGCGAAATATTGTTTCATATAACCGAATTGCTTGCGCTGACGTTTCATCTTGCTTTTGTACTTGCGCATCTGCCCTTCCATGATATCAATCGCATCCTGTAAAGCAGAACGTACATCTTGGGCAATGCTTTCAGCACGATAATAATGATTATGAACATTAAAAGTCAGTTCGAGCTTTAACTGATCCTGATTCGGTTGCATTTTCACTTCTGCCGAGGCATTTTCATCAAAGTAGCGATTAAATTTCGACAATTTTTCTTCGATCATCGCCTGCATTGATTCATTGACTTTCACGCCTTGTCCAATAATGTTGACTTTCATAAATTGTACTCCCTTCATGTTTTTAGTGATTAAAAACATAATTATAAAACATGACGGATCATTTTTACAAAACAACCGGAATTGTTCTCTGATTCACGCTGTTTTATTATGTATATTATACACAAAACAATTTCAGAAATAAATGATAATTTGCATAAATAGCATAATTCTTTTGAGCACTTCTTCAATTGTAGGATGAGAATTATTTCGAGAAAAACTCAGACATCGGCGAAACTATCGACATCATCGATCAAATCCCCGAAAGGATCATCCCGCATGCCGCAGCAGCCCGCGGCAGAACAGCAGGCGCATTGATCCGCTGAACAGAACTGTTCCGGCTCAGACTTGGCAAGAGAGGTATAATCTTCCATTTTCGTATATTCTTCGACTAAAGTTTTGTAACTGATTTTTTGCAGGCTCTCAAACCAGTGCGCGAATTCCGTGTCGGCAGGCAAAGCAGACGTTTTTACCACTTTATCATTGAGCACGGTGATCGGGAAAATCGTATCGTCGCTGCCGTCCAGCATACCGAAAATCACAGGATCCGTTAAAAATCTCCCCGGTTCTTCCTGAAAACTGATCATTTCAAAGGGAATATTTCGAGCTTTTGCTATTCGCGCATAATCAAAATAGATCGCGTATAAATTCATTTCATGTTCAGTAAGAAAATATGAAATTGTGTAATAAACTTTCAAACTTTTCATGTTCTTATCCTTTTCCTGTCAAAACTCCGATATACTTCAATTTTCAACAAATGACGCATACGCCTCAATCTCAGGAAAGATAACGCACTGGCAGTCTCTTTTAGAGTGATACTTACTTTAAACCATAAAAGAGCATCGCACTGTAACAATACACACAAAGTCCGATTCTCTCTGAAATTTAATAAAATATAAAATAAAAATTTGACAAGAACATAAACGCTGATCAATCTGCAGATTGATCAGCGTTTTGTGAAAGGATCATCTCTAATAAATTTAGCTGCTCTATCTCAGATTCACCTTGTACTTCATCGAGCGATAGGTCAGGACAGCAAGAACAATACCCATGATTATATAATAAAATAAAAAGCCGATACCGATGAACGCAGGGCTTTCCGCTCCCGACGCTGTGAACAAATCGCCATAATAAGCAATCATATTTTGAGTCAAGAGTTGAAAATTCCACTTCTGATCTGCGGTTAGAGTAATTTTCACACCGAGCGGAATTAAGAACAGGGTCAGCAAGGTTCCGATCTGTTGAATGACATATATGATGATATACATGATCACAGGACCGCCTGCACCGAGTTTTCTGAAAGCGGGGTTGGAACCCAGAGTTACTGTCGCCATCATAACGAATACGCCGAACAACACAGAAAATAAACCGAACCCGATTATTAAGGGTAGCATGTTTTTGATCAGCGCCCTCAGCAAATCAATTTCATCTGTGCTGAAATAGGTCGTTTGAATTCTCAGAAATGCCCAAAACTGGATTCCTATTATCAGATAAAGACAAAGTAAACTGATCAGATAAAAGAGAAAACGCGAGATGAACAGTTCCGAAGTTTTGGCCGGAACGCTTTGCAAAAAATAAGCTCTCTTCCCATAAAAGTTTTGATAATCCGTAATAATTAACATCAAATAACCGATCAGGACCGCAGCCGACATGCTCAGGATAGAAATGAACATTCCCGCACCGACAAGGAAAGAATTGGAAAATCTGAATATTTCCAAAAAGGAACCTAAGAAAAAAACCAAAAAGGAAATCCCAATAACTAAAAGCTGAATTCTGCCGCTTTCCCGTAATTGATATTTTAATAATTTGCCAATCATTGAAAGACCTCCTCAAAAATTGTATTGATGCTTTTATTTTCTTTTGCGCGCAGATCTTCTGCCGAAGCATAAAGCCGTATGCCACCATGTTCAAGGAATACAACATCATCGATTATCGGCTCGATGTCATAAAGCAGGTGGGTAGCGATCAGCAATAAGGCGTCTTCGGCGTAATTTCGGATAATACTCTGCATGATGACTTTTCTGGTTGCAGGATCAACACCCGAAATCGGTTCGTCTAACAGATAAACTTTGGCTTGTCTGGAAATGGTCAGCAAAATCTGCACCTTTTCCTTCATGCCCTTAGACATCGTTTTCAACTTTTGGTTGCCGTCCAATTTGAAAAACCGCAAGAGTTCAGCGGCTTTTCCATTATCAAAATCCGCAAAAAATTCCTGATAGAGCTTAATAACCTGATTTGCCGTCATCCACTCGGACAGAAAAGGGCGATCCGGTAAATAGGAAACTGTAGCTTTCGCTTCCGGCGTACCTGTTAAATGCCCGTCAATCATGACCTCTCCGCTATATGCCTGATCAAGACCGGCAAGAATTCTCAAAAGAGTTGTCTTACCTGAGCCGTTCGGTCCCGCGAGTCCGACAATTTTACCTGACTGAAGATTTAACGATAAATTATTTAATGCAGGAAAGGATCCATATAATTTGCTGAGTTGATTTATTTCAATTCTATTCATATTCTTTTTTCTCGCCTCCTTCGACAGTTTGGATTTTTTCTATATTCAGGCGCCCGAAGGGACGCTCCGACTTGAGCCAGATCTCCTGCAAAATCACCGTAATTTCCGTGAAATCCATTTGCAGATCTTTTGCTTGTTCGATAAAATTGTTTGCTTCCGCTTCAATTAATTGTTTGCGCAGATTTTTTATTTCACGTTCATCGTCGGTAACAAATCGTCCTGATGTTCTTTCTGAATATGCCAGACCTTCTCGTTCCAATTCCGTCAGCGCCCTTTGCACGGTATTGGGATTTACTTCATAAGACATAGCTAAATTTCGTACGCTATCAAATTTTGCTCCGGCCGGCCACTCCCCGATCGCGATCTTCTTGCGAAATTCCTGCAATAATTGCAGATAGATCGGTTGATGCGGATCAAAAAAATAGGGCATCCTTTCTCCTCCTTCCGCACTGAATAAATATTATTTTTTGTATTACTGTATTAACTGATTAATACAGTAATATAGTATTCTTATACTCTCCTTCTGTCAAGCAGCATCTCAATCAAATTTTAGATATTTTTTTTGACAGCGGAGATAATAAACAGTAGCATCTGAAGTGTAATTAAATATTACGAACGAGGGGTGCTATTAAGCTGAGAACAGACCCTTATAATCGGATCAGGATAATACCTGCGTCGAGATGTTCTTCTTTGACCCTCTCATTCGTATGGAAATGGGAGTTTTTTATGAAAAATCTTAAATTGAGAAAATTAGTTGAAATCGCGATCTTCGCTGCCTTGTCCTTAATTCTGGATTTACTTGTACCGTTATTAGGCTGGGCCTTTGAACCAAGCTTCAAAATGTTGCCGATCATCATTCTGTCACTGCGCTGGGGTACAGGCGCCGGCATGACAGGCGGTCTGCTCTGGGGATTATTGCAAATTGCCGTCGGGGAAGCCACGATCTTAGGAGCAATCCAGCTGATTTTGGAATACTTGTTAGCCTTTGCCGTGGTCGGTTTAGCGGGACTATTTCATAAACCGGTTCAGAGGGCATTGCGAGCAGAAAATGTTTCCTTGCCGAAAGCCGGATTATTCACCAGTCTTGCTACCGTTACCGCTTCCCTGATTCGCTATACTTTACATTTTATTGCCGGTTTCATTTTCTGGGGACAATATGCCCCTGAAGGACAAAGCCCTGTACTTTATTCTTTCCTGACCAACGGTTCCGCCTTTCTAACTGAAACAATCACTTGCCTTGTTGTTTTATGGCTGATGGTTCCCGCCTTTAAGAGCATTGTTTTGAACAAAGACTTAGCCGTTAATTAGATAAAACCGAAGAAAGCATTGAGCTGAACAATCACAATAATTATGAGAATCGGCGGGGCTATATAGCGGATCGAAAAGGAAAAGAATTTTCGGGTTTTAAAGGAACTGCCTTGTTCAAATTCATCATCCAAGATCCCCGGGCTGGCCCAGCCGAGCATAAACGCTAAAATCAAGCCGCCTAAAGGCATGAGAATTCCTTCCGCGATCAGATCAAAGACATCGAGCCAGGAAGAAAGTCCAAAAGGATGAGAAAGGCCCGAAGAACCTAACGCATCATAAGATATGAGTGTTGAACCTAAAAGAGCGCCGACCAAAATCAAGAAGGTCATAAGAAGACGCTGCGGTTTTTTATTCCTGGCAATTTGGGCGTCAAGCATGGCGGAAACAGAACCCTCCGTCATGGCAATTGAAGAAGTCAGAGCCGCAAAAATAACAAGAAGATAAAAAATCGTTCCGAAAAGCGGACCGGTCTTTCCCATATCATTAAAGACCGCTTGAATTGAAACAAACAGCAAACCGGGTCCACCTTGAGGTTCAAGCCCGAAAGCAAAAACAGCCGGCATGACCGCCATCGCTGCCAAAACGGAAACGACAGAATCCGAAAGAGTAATAATCGCTGAATTTTTCTCAATATTATTATTCTTGTTGAGATAAGAACCATAAGCGATAATTGCACCGGCAGAAAGCGAAAGTGAAAAGAACATTTGGCTGCCGGCAGCACCTAAAACTCTGAGCCAACCCCAGCCCTGAAAAATCTCAAAATTCGGCTTGAAAACAAATTCCAGACCGGCAGCGGCACCGGGAAGAGTTAAAGCCCTGATTACAATGATGATCAGCATTCCGGTTAAAGCAGGCATGGCAAAATTTGAAAACTTCTCAATCCCGCCTGAAACTCCAAAAGATACGATCACCATCGTGATCAGCAAAAAGATCCAGGTAAAAATTAAAGGCTCTCCGCCCGCAGCAATAAAGTCATCAAAAAACACTCCGGAATCCGCGTGGATAATGGTTCCGGACAGACCTAACAAAGCGCAAAAATTAGCGAGAAAATATTTTAGAAGATAACCGCCAAAGACGACATAGAAACAAAGCAAAAGGAAAGGCGCAATCACATTGAACCAGCCGTTGAAAACAAATTTGGGATTTATTCCGGCATAGGCCTGAATAGCTCCTTTACCGCTTTTTCTGCCAAGAGCAATTTCCCCCATCATCAAAGGATAACCGACTGTCGCCACCAGGATCAAATAGATCAGGAGAAAAGCAAAACCGCCGTTCATCCCCATCTTATAGGGGAAACCCCAAAGATTCCCCAAACCTACGGCAGAGCCGATTGATGCCATTAAAAAGCCGAAATTAGAGGCGAATTTACCTTTACTCTTCTGCATAATCCTACCTTGCTTCTACATCCTTCACTATTATCCGAGTCCGATTAACGATCGGGCATGAACCGAATTGTCCTGCCGCTTCGATCGGAATAAAAATTCATAAATATATTGTTATTTTGCTACTATATTGACAATTCTGCCGGGCACATAGATAATTTTGCGAATCGTTTTACCGGCAGTCCAATCCTCCAGATCCGGATTTTCAGCCAACATCTTCTCCACCGCTTTCTGATCGATATGCGGCTCGATCGTAATGCGGCCTTTGATTTTTCCGTTAACCTGAACGGCGATTTCAATCAATTCCTGCTTCAGCACGTTCTCGTCAAACAGGGGCCAGGCTTCAAAGAAAATACTGGTATCCGAATGCCCCATCTTTTCCCATAACTCATCGGTAAAATGCGGAGCGAACGGTGCCAGCAGGCGTAAATAATCCGAAACAGTCTGATATAGCAGTTCGTTTTTCGCGTCAGGATTTCTCAGATAACTCTGGATAGCGTTGAGCAACTCCATCAAACGCGCGATGGATGTGTTGAACTGGAACTTATCAGCGTCCCTCGTCACTTCCTTAATCGCATAATGTTTGGCACGGTTCAGCTCCTTGTCTGCCTCGGAAAGCGTCGTATTTTCCCAGGGATCAAAGTCCGAATCTTCCGCCCATTCAGAAATTTGAGCAGGGTCTCCGACGCGCTCCAACACTTCATCTACCACACGCTCGATGCGATTCATAAATTTGGTAATCGCTATGAGCGTATCATCATTCCAGGGACCGCCCTCGACGTAAGCAAAGGCAAAAGCCAGAAAGAGACGCAGAGCGTCCGAACCGTATTTCTCCACATATTCATCCGGCGAAATCGTATTACCCAAGGACTTGGACATTTTCCTGCCGTCGGGTCCGAGAATCGTACCCTGATGAGTCAGCGCCTGAAACGGTTCGTCAAAATTCAGATAACCCAAATCACGCAATACTTTGGTGATAAAACGCGAGTACAGCAAATGCATAGCCGCGTGTTCGGCACCGCCGATATAATGATCGACCGGACACATTTGATTGACCTTAGCCGTATCAAACATTTTCTCGGTATTTTTATTATCGACATAGCGGAATTGATACCAGGATGAGCAGACGAAAGTGTCGAGCGTATCCGGATCCCTTCGGGCAGGTCCGCCGCAATGCGGACAAGTAGTATTCATAAAGCCCTCATGCTTGGACAGAGGAGATTTTCCGTCAGGAGTAAAATCCACATCGAAAGGCAGTTTGACCGGCAGATCTTCCTCCGGAACCGGAACGATGCCGCATTTTTCGCAGTAAATGATCGGGATCGGGGTTCCCCAATAACGCTGTCTGGAAACCAGCCAGTCACGCAGACGGTAATTGACATGCTTCTCCGCCAAATTTTTCCCGGATAATTCCTCGATCAGCGCTTCGGTCGCCTTCTCCGAGGTCATACCCGAAAATTTGCCGCTGTTGACCAAAATACCGGGAGAGCTGTAAGGCAATTCCGTTTTCTCCTGTTCAGGGTCGGCGATGACCTGTATGATCGGCAGATCGAATTTCTGACAAAATTCATAATCGCGCGAATCATGTCCCGGAACCATCATGACACAGCCGGTACCGTAGCCGGAAACAACATAGTCTGAAGTCCAGACAGGAATCTTCGCATTGTTGACCGGATTGACGGCGTATGATCCGGTAAAAATACCGGTTTTTTCACGCGTTGTCGAAGTGCGGTCAATTTCGGACAAAATCAGCGTCTCTTTCTGATAGGCCGTCACCTTTTCCCGATTTTCGGGGGTTGTTAACAGATCGCAAAGTTCACTGTCCGGAGCGACGACCAGTCCGACTACGCCGAATATCGTGTCCAGTCTGGTGGTAAAGCAAGTCAGCTTTAACGGTTTGCCATTTTGATCATACATAATCTGATCATTTTGGACGGCTTGGAATTTTACTTCCGCCCCTTCCGAACGGCCGATCCAATTCTCCTGAATCTTCTTGGTTGTTTCGGGCCAGTCCAAATCCTTTAAACCGGCAAGCAGTTCATCGGCATATCTGGTAATCTTAAAAAACCACTGGGTAAGATTTTTCTTAATCACAACCGTTCCGCAGCGTTCGCAGGTATGATCCGCCCCGACTTGCTCGTTGGCTAAGACCGTATTGCATTTCGGGCACCAATTCACCGGAGCTTTTTTCCGATAAGCCAGTCCGTTTTTATATAATTGCAAAAACAAATATTGATTCCAGCGATAATATTCCGGACGGCAGGTAGCGATTTCATGATCCCAGTTGAACATGCCGCCCATGTTCCTCAGCTGCGTTTCCATCTTTGCGATATTGGCCTCCGTACTGACCTGCGGATGTATTCCGCTCTTAATCGCGTAATTCTCAGCCGGCAGACCGAAGGCGTCAAAGCCCATGGGTTGAAAAACCTCATAGCCCTGCATTTTTTTCATTCTCGCCCAACTGTCTGAAAGTCCGTAATTATACCAATGACCGACATGCAAATTCGCGCCTGACGGATAGGAAAACATCTCTAAAACATATAATTTCCGATCAATCCTCTGCGGATTAAATTTTGCGAGTTCCAGTTCCTGCCAGCGTTTTTGCCATTTGCGATCAGTTTTTGTTGAATAATTCATGATCATAAACCTCTTTTTTCATGCATCTATTTATTTTTATTAATCATCCGAATTTATATCAAATTCTGCTTTAAATTTCATTTTGCTTAGGATCACCGCTCGTCTCAGGCAACGATCCTTACTATGCCGTTTGGCTTTTTGCGCCTCTTATTTCAGCACAAGATATCTTATTATACCCAAAATCAGCAAATGTAAAGGATAAAAAACATAGAAGAAATATTGTTCCCACTTTGCGGGTTTTTTCTCATCTTTATGCTGCAGACAAATCGGCACAGCCAATACTGTAATCCATTGCAGTGAATTATAATACATGACATTTTTCAGCACTGTCAAAGATAAAACATGGCTGATCAAATTGGCCAAAATGATCAGGAGCATAGCCCAAAAAAATTGTTTTTCTTCCCTCACCGACATGGCAATCGAAAAAGCAAGCACGATCCCCAAGCCGTAAATGCCGTATTCCATATCATAATAGATAATTCCGAAAACCGAAATGATCATAAACGCTACACCGAGCAGCAAACCGATTAGAGGCGGCAATTCCACGCCGCCTAAATTCAAGCGAAACTGATAAGGCAGATCATCATTTTGCATTCCGGTCGACTGAATCGGCTGCATGCGCACCAATACATCGTAACCCGAACGAATCAAGACTTTCAGTGCGATGATAAAAACAAGAGAACAGGCAAATGTAAAAATAATGTTGATGCCGGTACGATAAAAATAATTCAGAGCGTAAATTTTGCGAATCGCAAATTCCGAGATAACAGCCGTCAGAACAAGTCGGGAAAAATATTTCAGCCAATTTTTACTGCGCTCTACGCCCAGGGCAAGGCTAAAAGCAAAAATCGGCATGGCGAGCCGACCGATCCCGCGCATGCATTCATACAATGTCGGCGGAATCTGATCAAAGAAGAAAAAAGCAATATGATCAATCAGCATGGTAATAACAGCGATCCACTTCAACATCTACGTCTTACTCCTCACTCAACCCGCATTCATTCAGCTAATGCCAATTTTGGCTGACTCTTAAATATAATAGCACAATCAGAATGCTTAAAATGAGACAAACACTGATTAAATACAGCTTGCTCAAAATCGACAAATAATCTAAATTAAGCGGCATCGATGACGAATCGCTCAAAGCATTCCGGCTCTCGGTTTCCGCGTCATCCGATTTCTCCGGCGCCGTTTTTTTACGATGTTGAAAATCCGGGTAACGATATTGAAGAAAGTTTTCCTTGAATCCCGCCAAAGACAGCTTATCTTCCTTACGAAGCAGCGGCAAAAGAATCCTCAGGATGGTCAGCCAGAGATTATAAGGCAGAAAAACCAGCAAATCGATCAGCGGATTTTCCAAATTGAAGTTTTGGTACTGGATCAGGCATGAAAGATAGAAAAAGAGAAAAGGCAAACCGCCCAAATAATAAATAAATACCGGCAGCAGCCAGAAAAAGACGGTCTGGGAAAGATATGCCTGAATGATTTGTCTGTAACTATCCTGAATCTCCGGACCATCAATATCCCCGAACAGGCCCTCCTTGAGTTTGACAAGGCCGAGTATCGTCCCTTCCTGCATGATTGTCGCTCTCGCCCGGATTAATAGTTTTAATCTCTGTCCCAGGGGAAACGCCTGCAGAACAAAGAAAACCTGCAATAATAAATTCAACCAAAGAAAATAAAATGCGCTGAAATCCAATAAAAAATAGATCAGCGTTCCGCTGAACGTCGCGATTACGAGAATCCAAAAGCCGAGGAAAAAACCTCGAAATTTGGCGTATAACCGATTGCAAAACGGGCTTTCAAAAAACGCCTCTTTACTCTCCATAGAAATCCTGAGCAGTGAGAAGCGATCAGGATTCCAAAGCAGACCAAGAAGCAATCCGATTAACAGCGAAACCGGCGCTGTCTCCTCAGACCATTTAGGCAAATAAAAAATAAATTCCGGACTCAAGCTGATCAATCCATTCGCGCCCGCTCATTGGCGAGTTCCAGCAATAATTCATCCTTTTCCTGCAGATCCTGATAGTATTTCAGAGTTTCCTCTTTCGCGGTCTCAAAATCGGCTTCCGCCTTGATCAGTTCTTGCGCCAGACGGCGTAAAACAATACTTTGTTCAACTTCACCCAGACCCGAAACAAATTCGCTCTGCATGAAATCCTGATAAGCGTGAATTGCCGGAAGCCACTTATTCTCTAATAATCTGGCTACTTTGTTTTGCAGCAATTGTCCCAGAACGGGCATTCCCTTAATCAATAATGCTAACTCGAGCGGGTCTTTTGAGTAATTATTGACAAAAACCACTTCACTCTCAAGCTGCCGGGGATTGGAGCTCAGAACATGATTATCCCGACAGATCTTACAGATCAGCTGATTTTGTTCTTCATCCGGCAAAGCGGTGATCACAACAAAAGGCTTGACTTTAGCCGAACAATAATGTC
>CAYFVK010000020.1:0-19780 GCA_964346695.1 uncultured Mageeibacillus sp.
GAAACAACCAAACCGACGGAACCGGGTGAAACAACCAAACCCACGCAGCCTGCGGAAACAACCAGACCCACGGAACCGAATCAAACAACGAAACCGACGCAGCCTGAGGAATCAACTAAACCGCTTGATACGACCAAGCCGACTGATCATCAGAGAACCACTAAAGCCGAGAAAACAAGCACAACGAAAGTTGTAAAAACCGGTGAAACCGTTACCTTTGTCATCATCGGTGCAGTCTTAGTCCTGCTCAGTATTGTGCTGATTATTGTCAGAAGAAAAGAAATCAAAAAATAGCCCAATATAGTGGGAAAAATTAATTTAAAAAGCGGCTTCTCTTCACAAAGAAGTCGCTTTTTTATTCGAACAAATATATATCAATTCTGCTGAAAAAACATTCAGTTCCGCGAGTTCTTTGAGAAAACCGGGGCGTTAAGAATTAATATCGATGAAGAGCGTATTTCAGTATCGATTTCAGGTCATTAAAGAAAAGCAAAAACTTGGGCAGAATAAAAAGCAGCAAGTTTACGCCCAAGATGATAAAACCATACCAAATAAAAGACTGGTAGCTATGGATGGAGAAAGTTGATCGGCGCAGGAAAAATTGGCTGATCAGCAAGATCAACAGATCGCTGCCAAAAATCAGAAACGACTTCGACACTCCGCGTTTAAGAATTTTTCGATTGACATAAAATATCAAATCGATAAAGCGGTAAGTCAGGGCAACAATTGTCGCCAATAATACACCGTGAATGCCCAAGGGGAAAATCAAAGCCAAAGAAAGTACAATATTAATCAAGGTCTCAATGATGGTTCTGTTAACCGATTTCTGGAAATGACCGGCAAATCCAATGACATTAATAAACGGATCGCGAATTAGGACAAGAATTTCGGAGATGACAAAAAGCAGCGGCAAATAGGGATCGATATAAACAATATCCTCAATTTCTCTGGTATATAGGGCTAAAAATGGTGTAATCAAGGTATAAGTCGTTGAAAAGACGGCAAAAATCAAAGCGTTGTAAGAAATGCTGATCCCGTCATATACATGGACAAAAACCTCTTTATTGGCATTAAAAAGCTGTCCCAGAGCAAAATTCGTACTGTCATAAAATTTTCGGATGATAATCCGTAAATGGAACACAATCATTTTATAAAGAGAATATACGCTGACCACTTTTAAATTGCTGAAAACGGTTAAGAGCAAAACATCAATATTCTGAAAAATCAGGAAAGCAATCTCGTGAACCAACGCTGAATTCTTCTGATCCAAAGCATGAAAATTCGGTTTCGCGTGTAAATCAATAAAAGGATATTTTTTGTTGGCGTAAAAATAAATAAATGTCACTTGAAGCAAGCTGATAAAAAACGAAATAATGATAACAAAGGTAATGCTGTAACCTAAATTGATAAAAAGGAGCTTGCCCAAATTATTCATGACGGACACTAAAGTATTCACCATCTCAATAATATAATTGCGCCCGTCCGCTTTAAGCAACACGATATACTTCGCCTGTATATAGAAAATCAGGACATTGCTGAAGCCGGAGAAAAAAACGATGAAAAAGATTTGGATCGGAGTCAGAGAAGCAATTTTGATAAAAATAGCATAAAGCACCGAAAAACTACTGAGACCGATTAAATAATAAGCGGCGGTTTTTTTGTATTGAATGTGAACAGCTGAAAGAATCTGATTGATCTCGGAAAAATTCTGTTCATAGACTTGTTTGTATAATGATTTCAAGCTGACCGCCTGAATCCCCGCTTCAAAAATAATTAAATAGGAAATAATTTGATTAACCGAATTAATCAGTCCGTTAATTTCCGATCCGAAATGGAGCAAGATCGATCGGGGCAGCAAAAAGGCGACAAAGAGGATCGCTATTTGACCCAAAAAAGAAAAGATAATATTCGTTCTGATTTTTTTACGAAAACTCATAAAAACATATTACCCTATTTAAGCGTTTTTATCAGTTTTTTTACGATTTCCCGCAAACCCGAAAAACCCCGGAAACGGATTGCGGCAAAACCCTTGCTCAGATAGCCCGCCAATTTTCGAGGCATGAATTTCAGAAATTTCATTTTCAGCAGATATTGATACTTCTCCTCTTCACTCCACCAGGTATTGTCAAAATGATGGATCGCATAGCTGTCGGGAGATAAGTTTATTTTACCGGTCTCAAAATCTCTCGGGCAAAAATAATCCACGGGATAAAGATGCAATTTTTCCAGACACTGCTCCTCCCCGTTCAAGGAAAAGCCCTGATCTGCTAATAATCGACTTAGTCTGACAACATTTGTCGTTCGATTATATGAGCCGTCCGGATTAATGAAGTGCGAATTTTCATAAGATTTCAGAAATTTCAAAAACAGCGGATGTTTCTTTTTTGAGCCTAATACGGCTGTGGCGACGCGGTCGGGCGTTTCAAAACCGCAGAAGGCTTCATTTTCCAGCAACGGATCCAGAGATTTTAATAACTCAACATCCGTATCCAGATAAACGCCGCCCTGTTCTATTAAAGCGGCTAAACGGACATAATCCGATACGAAAGCCCATTTTTGGGCCTGATACGCCTCCCTGATATAAGCATTGGCAGAAAGATCACTATTCTTTTCATTCCATTCCCGGATTTCATAATCCGGACAATATTTTTGCCATGATGAAATACAGTTTATGACCGAACGAGGCTTTTCCTGATTGCCAAACCAGCAATAATGAATAATTTTAGGAATCGGATCAGCCATTTACGACCTCAAGAAGAAGAATTGATAAGGAATTTGCCCCTGCGCATTTTTGCGCATTAAGGAGAAAAAGGCATAAACCAGAAGAAGTATGATGATCGCAAGAAAGACGGATTTGGCTTTGCCGCGCGCGCGTTTGATAAACAGGCCATAGTAAATCGGTTCATAAATCAAAAAATACCAGCCGATTCTTTCGGTATGTATAAAAAAGTAGCCGGACATGGAAAGAAGGATACCCAGATAGACGATCGCTGAGAGTATGGCGGCCGGATCTTTTACGCCGAGATACAGGCGGTTATCCTGTAAGATTAAATCATCACGGATCGGAGATTTTCTCAAATAATAAACCATGGCGGTTACAAATAATAATTTGAACGGAAGCATGAGTCCGAAGTTAATTTGTATATTCAAGAAATAATGCTTGTATCTCAGAATCAGGAACGCCATGGCAACAATCAGCACCGATAGGATGATATATTTCCAATATTTGAAGCGTCCAGAAGCGACTAATCTTTTGATATCCCGAATATGGGTTAAGGGCAGCAAAATGAGCACGATCAAGGCCGATTTATGGAGCGTGGCGGCTAATAAAATCAGAATCAACGCCCATTTTCTTTGTTTTGTTCCGATATATCTGGTGGCGAAAAAGCTGATCGCCACACAGAGCATCTGCCGCATATTGTTAAATGATAAAAAGTAATAGTAGCTGACATAAGCCATACTCATCAGCAGAAATGATGAAACCGGCTGAAAATCCCAAAGACGGCGAATAATCAAAAAGTTGGTGAGACCGGCAAGCATCAGAAGAAAGAAAGTCGGATTATAGAAAATGTGCGACAGAACATAGAGTAATACTTCATAGCCTAATTCCAGCGAGTAGATCAGATTCATATAACCTTGTGAGGCAAAATAAAATTGCTTCAGATAATTCGCCGTGTCAATTCCTACTGTATAAGCCCGCAGTCCTGCCAAAAGAGTAAGCAATACCGCCAAAATCCATGCGTATTTTATTTTTTGAGTTTGTTCCGCTTTATAGGCTGCCAGACAGCAGAGTACAATAAAAACAAAATAAATGATCGCTGTTCCCATTACTTTTCAGCGCCTCCGTTACTGAACATTCCCTGCCTTGCTCCCTGCGAAATCCCAATAATTCTGATTAGGCATTACGAGAATAAGCGCAGATTTTGGAATTAAAGTATATTGTATTATAATATCAAAGATAAAGTAATTAAGAAATTAAGAGAGTTGAGCTTTATCATTAACCAAGAAATTATAAGTTCAAAAGATTCAGAGAGTGCTTAAGAAAAGAATGAATTTTTTGATCTTATTTTATTTGAGTAAAAAGCATTGAACAAGTCAAATTTTACGATTTACAGGAAAAGGGCATGAAGTCAAATCGATTCAGGAAAAAATCAAATATAAAATTCAGCTCTTTTATTTTAGTCCTATTCCTCTTAGCTGCGCTCATTGTGTCGTTTTATTATGTTTGGGATGTTTTTTATGCCGACAACAGTTTAATTCAATTTTCTTTTTATAGAGAAATTATTCTAATTGTCTTATACGCCATGCTGTTTCTCGGTTTCGCCGGAATATATGAGATGTTTCAGATCTCAACTTCCAAGATTACCGAATTAATCAACAGCGGAGTTTTATCGATTACGTTTACCAATTTGATCATGGCGGGAATCATCCTGTTGGTTTCACAGCCGCTGCCCAATCCTCTTTACCTGCTGATCTTGCTCTTATTCCAGATATTATTCATCGTCTTCTGGTGTTATATTTCTCATAAAATTTATTTTCATCAAAATCCGCCTCTTAAATCGGTCGTTATTGTGAATGAATATAAAAATATGGCGGATTATATTCGGGAATACGGTCTCGGTGTGCGCTATCAGGTCATTGCCTGTTATACCTTAACTGAGTTTTTGGATCAGATCGAGCAAATCATGGCAAAGACAGAAACGGTTTTTATTCCCAATATTCCGGCACATGAGCGCAGCTATATCCTCAAAAAGGCGATTGAGCATCAAGTGCCTTGTTATATGATTCCCAAGATCAGCGATATTTTCTTCCGGGCTGCCAAGCCTGTGCAACTATTCCATCTGCCGGTTTTCGAACTGCAGCCTTATAATCCCGGCATGTTTTTCTTAATTTTAAAAAGATTTTTCGATGTTCTTTTATCCGCTCTCGCCTTGGTGCTGATCTCTCCCCTGCTCCTGATCATCGCTGTCATGATTAAAGCGGAGGATGGCGGGCCTGTGATCTATCGTCAGAATCGTCTGACGAAAAACGGGAAGGTTTTTAAGATATTAAAATTCAGGAGTATGACCCAGAACGCGGAAGAGGATGGCGTTGCCAGATTATCGATCGGCAATGATGATGATCGCATCACCAAAATCGGAAAGTTTATCCGAAAATTCCGGCTTGATGAATTGCCGCAGCTCATCAATATTCTTGCCGGCGATATGTCTATTGTCGGGCCGCGTCCCGAAAGGCCTGAAATTTTTCAGGAATATGCAAAAAATTTACCGGAATTTTCTTTGCGCTTACAGGCTAAAGCCGGTTTAACCGGTTATGCGCAGGTTTATGGCAAATACAATACAAGTCCCTTTGATAAATTGTTGATGGACTTGCTTTATCTGTCCAAACCCGGAATAATCGAGGACTTAAAGCTCTGCTTCGCCACTATAAAAGTCCTCTTTTCAACCAAAAGTACGGAAGGAATCGCGGCAGATCAGCAGACTGCCGATGACGCGATCAATTTAAAACACTATGAATAAACCTCGGATTTCTGTGATCATGCCCGCTTATAACGCGGAAAAATATATCGCTGATTCTATCGCATCCGTTTTGGCGCAGAGCTTCACGGACTTTGAATTAATTGTCGTCAATGACGCTTCCTCCGACAGAACGCTGGAGATTTGCCGTAAGTTCGCCGCTTCTGACGGGCGTATACGTATCATTTGCAATGAGCGGAATCTCGGTGTTTCTTTAACAAGACAAAAAGGTGCGAATGCGGCGGCAGCTGATTTACTCTGTTTTTTAGACAGTGACGATTTATGGCTGCCGGATAAATTAGAACAGCAATTAGCTTTTCATCTGAACCGGGAATGTGCGTTGTCATTCACCGCCTCGTCTTTTATTGATGAGAAAAATCGTCCCTACGCTTATATTTTGCAGGTACCGGCAACGATCACTTATGAGCAATTATTAAAACAAAATTTAATTTCAAATTCTTCGGTGATGATTGAGCGCACGATTTATCTTGAGCATTTGATTTTAGAAGATCAGCTGCATGAAGATTTTGTTTGCTGGCTGAGGATTTTAGAGGACGGCTATTCTGCCTGCGGTCTTAATCAGCCCTTGCTGGTGTATCGAATTTCCGCCGCATCAAAATCCGGGAACAAACTAAAATCGGCTCTGATGACTTGGCGCAGTTATCGTGCAAGCGGGCTCGGTTTTGGCAAAAGTTTATGGAATCTTTGTTTTTATACGGTCAACGGTTTGAAAAAGTATAAAAATTTCAGGCGTTCTTGAACAGATGATTGATCTGCCAATAGAAGAGGGGACTGAGACAAAAGAGCAGCGCTTTGAATTTGGTTTTTGGGCGCATGGCATTCTGCAAGATAAACTTTTTGGGGAATTTCATGTTTTTATATTGATATAGTTTTCCTTGTTGGCATAAACTTAAATATTTCACGACCAAAGAGTCAAGGAGATACTTTCTAAGTTTCCTATTGTCTATCTTTTCATATTCCGATTTAAGTTCCAGCGCCGTTTGATAGAAGTCTTCGGCATTTTTCCGCAAATCCTTTTGCGAAGTAATCGAGCCTTCCCGAATTTGATAATGATAAAACGGGAACCCGCTATACACAATCAGCTCTGCCGCGAGCAAAGCTCTGGGAGTGAATTGTTCATCTTCATGCAAGATCCCGGGTTTGAAAAGCAATTGATTCTTTTCTAAAAATTTCCGATTCAGGCAATAAATCTGTGCCGCCATCGGTACTCTGCCTGCAGGAAAGGCCTTAAGCAGGAATTGCTCCGGTTGATAAAGACCCTTTTCAGCAAAACCATATTGCATGACCCTGCTGTCTTGATTGTCAATACCCGCTCCGATAATAATATCACAATGATATTTTAGGTATTCGGAAAATTCGCGGCAGGTTTCCGCGGAGACATAGTCGTCCGAATCCAAGAAGAAAATATATTCTCCTCCCGCCTCTTGAATCCCTTTATTCCTTGCCATGGACAGTCCCTGATTTTCCTGTTTGAAATAATGGAAACGCGAATCTTTTTTCGCATATTCAAGGCAGATTTCTTCCGAGTTATCAGGACTTCCGTCATTGATCATGAGCACTTCAAATGACGGATAATCCTGTCTTAACAAGGACTGCAGACATTTTCTCAAATACTGTTCCGTTTTATAAATCGGCACAATAAATGAAAAATCAACGCCTGCCTGTCCAATTTTTATATTCTCCGAATTAACCATTTACTGCACAACTCTTTCATACGGAATCAACTCTCTGCCCGCCTGCAAACCGCGGCGCATCCAATGGATTCTTTCCTTAACAGATAACTCGGTTTTTCGGTCAAAGGTGATCGCAAAACGATAGATCATCAAGCGGTTGAGCTTAGGAAAGAGATAATACAATAGTGCACCTTTGTCGAAAAAATATTTTTGATCATAGGCTGTGAACCAGGTCGAGCTATCTTTCGCGGAAGTTCCGAGCACATGTTCGTGCTGATAAATCCTGAGCCCCCGGTCAAAGCAATGTTTCAAAAACAAGCTGTCTTCGCCTGAGCTATAGCGGCAGCCTCCGCCGAAATATTGATTAAAGACAATATTCTGCCGCAGCAGACTGCTCCTTTTTGCCGCTATGACAGCGCCGCCATGAGACATGGAATTCCAGACATGCGCCCGCTTCGTGCGCAAATGTTTTTTTACGACAACCTGATTGTTTTTTGTGTATTCAATACCGAAAATAATCAGATCTGCCCGCGTCAACTCCCGAATCGCCCTATGCACACCGCCAATGCCGTCAGAAGAATATTTTAGATCATCATCGGCAAACAGAACATATTCGGCGGTCGCCAGAAGCAGGCCGATATTCCGATTCAGACCGACTCCTACGGTGGGCGTGGTGATCATTTTCGCGTGACCTTCCGGGAAATCAGTTTCCGCATAGGCAAAATGATCGCTCTGATTCGCGATAATCACATTCCCTTTAAGATTCATTTTATCGATCAGGGAAAAATCCGTTTGATGCATAGTCGCGACAATGATTTCCAGCTCTGCCATTTTCTATCCTGTTCGTCTAACGAATACTGCGTGTATGTTCTTTAAATTTCAAATGTTTTTGAATCCCTTGATATTGTTCATAAGAGTTTTCGAAATCGATAATTTCCGCATGCTGTTTTCGGACTCTGATCTTCTCCCCCGTCGGAGTCATATAATCGTCGCCGTACAGTGTTCGCAACATGTCATCCGCATGCTCGGAAACCGGAAAATAATGTCCCGCAAATTCCTTTTCCGTCAGCTCGGTCAACCAGATTTTCGGGAAGGTACTGGCTTTGTATTTTTTCCCTGCCGCCAAAAAGGTATGCGCTCTTGAGGAATCATCCGCCCGCTTATTCCGGATCAGCTCGAGCAGCTTTTCCCGGTTAAAAAACTGACTGAGCCACATGCTGACTTTTTTCAGAGGATTTCCGGTCAGATAGCCTCTTTGCCGCAGAGCGTCCGCTATCACAATTTTCGAGGCGAGAAATTGTCTTGCTCTTTGAAAAGGATGATCAGACAGGTTGTCCCAGGCAAAAATATCAATATAAATGCCGAGATGAGTTTTTTCATCTTTCGGTATATAGCGTTCGATAAAAGCCGTATTATTTTTGCGTAATTTAGAAAAAAACATCGGCCAATGCTGAGAAAATTCCTTCTGCAAAAAATATTTATCCGTATTCAATTCCTGCTCGGCAAGGAGCAAAAATTTTTCATAATCCGAACGCTTCATGATAATATCCAGATCATCGTCCCATGGTATAAAGTCACGATGCCGGACTGCCCCCAGAAGCGTTCCCGAAAAAAGCTGATATGGAATCTCGAACTTTCGGCAGATACGATCAACCTCTAAGAGCATTTCCAGTAATTCATTTTGAAGTTGTCGCAAGATGGCTTCTTCCATTATCCGGCTTCCTTCATTTTCTGTATTCTTCTCACTATCATATAGATTAATAATAGAATGATCAACGCGCTGACCAGGTAGCCCCAGGTCGGCATGCCCGTGATATTATAGCAGCGCACATTGACCCACATGCTGTTGATTGCGGCGTTTCTTTCAGGTTCGAAATAGCGCATGATGCTGGAACGGTTCATCACCTCCTGATCGGGATATTGAGCGGATAATTGGCGATTTAATTGCTCCTCGTCGGCGTTGATGATGTAATGTTCGGTATTTTCCAGCGGAGTTTCGTTAAAAAAATAATTGAGATCATAAGGCACCGTATTCTCTTCCGCGTCGCTCTCATAATTCCATTTTACATATTCTAAAACGCGGTCGTCCGCCCCGCCGCTGATCACCGAAGTATAGCCAATATAGTACATATTTCTGATCGCGTTGTCCGGTCTTGAAATAAAATTGATAAAGGCTTCCGCCGCGTGTTTTTTTGCCTGATCGCCGGCAATGCCCTTCTTGAGCATGACCCATGCGTCAAAATAAATATTCGTAGACTCCTCAGGCACGGCAAAATCAAGATAGAAATCATCTTCTTCCGCCTGATCCATGGCATAGATCGCATCACCCGACCATTGATAATTCGCCAGCACTTTGCCGGTAATCATATCGGCCTTGCCGGAATCGGTTTCAAAGGCGTACACATTGTCCTTGGCGACCTGCAAATAATCCTGCACCCTCTGCAGTTCCTCATCGGAAACATTGTTCATCAGCTCTTCCAGATGCTGAGGATAATCGGGATTATTGCGAAATTCCTCGGAGCGAAGCTGTTCCGAATGAATCGCTCCGACTGCTGCGAAATACATGTCGCGCACATTATCTTTAATCGTGATCTGACGATGAAAATCGGGATTGGTCAGGAGCTTCCAGGTACTCGCTTCTTCCTTGCTGACCAGCTGCGGATTATAGATAAAACCGGTCACGCCCCACATATAGCCGGCGGCATAGCGCGACCACGGGATATCGTTAATCGAATTGGCATCGAAGACATTTCTGATATAGGGAGAAACGCCGTTGATATAATAGTTATGCTCATCTCCCCTATCAAAAAAATCATCCGACAAGGGCTCCAGCATATCCTCGCTGAGCATTTTCATAAACATATATTCCGAAGGGCAGATCAAGTCAAATGTGTCGCCCAAAGTCAGCATATTATAGAGAATCTCATTTGTGCCGAAGGTCGAATATTCAACCCGAACCTCCCGCCCGTAGGTTTCTTTGTACCAATTTTCAAAATCCCTGATCATCGGAGTTTCACCGAAAATATCGCCGCTTTCAAGATCGATGACTTCAGACTCGTCCCATTCGCCCTCATCAATATATTCCTCCCAGTTGGAGATGCGCAGGATAATCGGCTGGTCATCGCGGTTCGCTGTTTGCCGATCCTCTTTTTCAGCGAAACTCGGGCGCGGACAGGCCACCGCAAAGAGCACAGACGCCAAGAAGAGCAGAATGAAAAAGAGTGCTGATTTTTTTACTTTTCTCATCTTACGCCTCCTCGCTGTGAACCAATTGCCGGTCACTGTCATTTTTGGTTTTCAGATTAAGGAAAATGACAATCAGGATTACGACAATGAAGATCACGGTGGACAAAGCCCAGAGTGCGGTCTTGATCGTCGTCTGCGAGCCTTTGGTAGCATTGACGACATAGGTGCTGATCGTATCGAAGGTCGCCGGTTTGGTATAACTGGAAATGAAATAATCATCTAAGGATAAAGTGATCGCCAGGGCGAAGCCGGCGAAAATTCCCGGTGCGATCTGCGGAAAAACAACTTGCTGTAAAGCTCTGGCGGGCGTCGCCCCGAGGTCCAGCGCAGCCTCGTAGAGGCTGGAATCCATTTGCTTGATTTTCGGCATAACGGAAAGATAGACAAAGGGAGAACAAAGCGTCACATGACCGATAATCAGAGGAATAAAGGTATCTTTACTGATCGGCAAAACGACGACCAAGAGAATGCAGAGCGAAAAACCGGTCACGATATCGGCGTTGACCACCGGAACATTATTCAAAAAGGAAATGCCGCTGTTGATCCGTTTTTTGGAATAGTAAGAGCCGACAGCCCCGAGCGTTCCCAGCACGGTTGAGATGGCGGCTGAGACAAGCGCCAACAGGATGGTACCGATTATCATCCGGCGCAGTTCGGCAATTGAGAATAAATTGAGATAATTCCGGGTTGAAAAATTACCGGCGGCACCGATATTGGCGGCTGAGGTAAAGCTATATACCGCCAGAATTAAAATCGGCGCGTAGAGAAAGATAAATGCCAGTAATAAAAAGAAATATTTCAGAAATTTTTTCATCAGAGCAAAGACCCTCCCCTGACATTCGTTTCCTCTTCACTATTGCTCAGCCAGGTAAAGATGCTGATAATCGCGAGGAGTATAAGAGCGATCATGGATCCGGCATGCCAATTGTCCGCCGCAAAATAGGAACCGATCAAAGAACCCATGATATAGGTGCTGTTATAGAGCATATCGAGCACAACATAATTGGTCATCGACGGCAAGAAGACCATGGAAACACCGCTCACGATACCCGGTACGGATAAGGGCAGCGTTACTCTGAGGAAAGTTTGCAGATGATTCGCGCCAAGATCCATGGCCGCCTCTTTATAGGCGGGATCAAGCTTGCTGATCGTAGTATAAATCGGCAAAATCATAAAAGGCAGGAAATCATAAGTCATTCCGATCACGGAATTAAGAAAAGGATAAAATGCCAAATTGCCCTCAATCAGGGTCAGAATTTCTTTTAAAGCCGTGATTCTCAGTGAAAAGTTGATCCACATCGGCAAAACAAAAATCATTAACAGCGCGTTTTTGAATTTCAGCTTGCTGTTCGCCAGAATATAAGCCACCGGATAGGCAATCAAAAGACAAACCAAGGTCGTCACAATGGCCAGCGCCATGCTGTAAAACAACGTGCCGACGGTATTCGGATTGCTGAAGAAATTGAGAAAATTAGTGAAGGAAATTTGTCCCGTCGCGTCCGTAAAAGCATAATAGACCAGCACAAACAAAGGGGCTAAAACAAACAGAATAAGAAATAAGGCATAGGGTATGCCAAGACTTTTTCGGCTGAAAGATAATTTCATTTCGTCAGACTCCCCCTCCCTGTTTTCTGCCCTTGATCTCAAACTTCATTTTATCGACCGGCATGATCAGACCAACCTGATCGCCCATATTCCATAAATATTCGTCATAGACGGCAAAATCCTGCTCCAAGTCCGTATGGATCACATAAAGATAATAAGAGCCCTGATAAATCAAATTGCTGATATATCCCGTAACCAGTCCCTCGTCAATATTGTCGGTCATCCGGATATCCTGCGGTTCGATCGAAGCCATGATACGGATCCGCTCGATATCTATTTTCTCACCGGTCGCGTTGACCACACTGCCGTCCTCCAGCCGTTTCCCGCCTTTGATCAATTGGGTAAAGCTGGTATCGAGTACCTGATCATTATATTCGAGTCGAAAATCCTTGTTCAGATCGACCAAAAACCTGTTGGTATGATCCTCCGCCGGCATCAGATGAATGCCGTCCGGCGGTATTCTGAGGCCGACTCGCTCGCCTTTGGACGCCGGATGAATCGATTGCACGATGATTTCATTTTTCCCGGATTGTACGGCGATTTCATAATGCATGCCGCGGAAAGTCAGCGAGCTGACAAATCCGTTGATCTGACCTTCGCCGACCGGAACTATCTGCACATCCTCCGGGCGAACGATGGCGGTAATATGCGTTCCCTGCTCAAATTCATCAACACAGGCGAATTCGCCGCCGCAGAAGCGGGCTTTCAACTTGCCGGTCACCAGACCGTCGAAGATATTGCTCTCTCCGATAAAGTCCGCTACAAAAGTATTGTGCGGCTCATTATAAATTTCTTCCGGAGTGCCCAACTGCTGAATTTTGCCCTCATTGATCACGACGATTTTGTCGGACATGGTCAGGGCCTCTTCCTGATCATGAGTTACATATATAAAAGTGATACCCAGCCTTTCATGCATATTCTTCAGTTCGACCTGCATTTCCTGCCGCATTTTCAGGTCGAGCGCGCCCAAAGGTTCATCGAGCAAGAGAATCTCCGGCTCATTAACCAGGGCTCTGGCTATAGCGATACGCTGCTGCTGACCTCCCGACAAGGTGGAAACGCTGCGCTTTTCAAACCCTTCCAGATCGACCAGAGCCAATACCCGCTTCACTTTGCGGGAGATTTCAGTTTTCGGAATTTTTTTCTGTTTTAAGCCGAAAGCGATATTTTCGTAAATATTCATATGCGGGAATAAAGCATAACGCTGAAAAACCGTATTAATCGGTCTTTCATAAGGAGGCAAATTCGTAATATCCTTACCGGTTAATAAAATTTTTCCCCGGCTGGGCAGATCGAAACCGGCAATCATGCGCAGGGTCGTAGTTTTTCCACAACCTGAAGGCCCTAAAAAGGTCACGAACTCGCCACGTTTAACCTCTAAATTAAAATCATCAACGGCGACAAAGCCATCGTCTTCAAATACTTTCGAAACATGTTTTAATTCAATAATGTTCTCCATCGCGTTCTCCCTGTAAAGCTTGGTTTTTCTAATAGACCTTGAAGAATTATTATACATGGTTTTCCCTATTATTTTGAAACTCCGGGTACAATTTTATTTTATTTTTTTCAGCATCAAAGCCCATTTTTTATTATCGCTTAATCAACATGTGGTATAATTTAATACTATTAGGAAAAATTTTTGGTTAAATTGTAAATTCTATATTAACCGAATCTGAATACTATCATAAAGGTGAGTGTACGTATGAATCAATCAAATGGTTTTTATAAGCCGCTCAAAATCAATCATGGTGGTGTCAAACTAAATCATCACAAAATCATCTCTTTCAGCCCCGATCCACCTGCATTTATCCCTCAGAGAGTTCGCATTCCCCTGAGCATGCATATCGGCGCGCCTTGCGAACCTGTCGTAAAGGTAAGAGATCAGGTAAAGGTCGGTCAGCTGATCGCAGATTCGAAGGCGTTTGTCTCGAGCCCGATTCACGCTTCCATATCGGGAACAGTTAAATCCGTGCAGATGGCCGATGAGGTCAGCAGCGGCACCAAAACGACGATCATTGAAATCCAATCGGACGGCAAAATGGAGCCTTATGAGGGGCTTGAAGTGCCGGAGATTCATTCCAAAGAAGATTTCTTAGCCGCGGTGCGGGCGAGCGGATTGGTCGGGCTTGGCGGAGCGGGCTTCCCTACTGCAGTCAAATATACCGTCAAAGACGGGGAAATTGATACGCTGATCGCCAATGGCGCAGAATGTGAACCCTATATTACGGTCGACGATTATGTCATGCGTTATCGGCAGGAGGAAATTCTTGACGGCATGGTCACTGTCCTGCATTGGCTGAATATCCCGAAAGGAATCATCGCCATTGAAAACAACAAGCTGGAAGCCGCTCAGATTATTTTAGAGAAAATCAACGCACATCCGGAAAAATACGCCAAAATTCAAGTTATGGTCATGGACTCCATTTATCCCAGAGGCATGGAAAAACTGGTGATCTACAATGCGCTGGGACGTGAGGTTCCCGCCGGCAAATTGCCCAAAGATGTGGGCTGTATCGTTTCAAATACGACGACCCTGCTGGAACTCGGCAAGTATCTCAATACCGGCATGCCTCTGGTCGATAAGCTGATCACCGTCGACGGTACGGCAATTGCCAATAGCCAAAACATTTCAGTCCCGATCGGTACCGTGATCTCCGACTTGCTGGATTACGTAGGTCTCAATCAGGAACCCGATTTGATAATGATGGGCGGTCCCATGATGGGTGTTGCCCTTGCCGATAAAGGATTTTCGGTATTAAAACAAAATAACGCGATCTTGGCGATGCTTGAGGGCGAGTTCGATTTGTCCGAAGAAAGTTCCTGCATTCGCTGTTCCAAGTGTCTCGATGCCTGCCCCATGTGCCTGCAGCCGACGACCTTAGTCAAAGCCATCAAGAAAGGCGACTTCGCGAAAGCTCAGCAATATGATCTGATGACCTGTATGGAATGCGGCAGCTGTGCTTATGTATGCCCGGCAAAAATTCCTTTAGTCCAGTATTTGCGCTACGGCAAAAGCCGGCTGAAAAGTTTGCAGAAGAAATAACGGGGGAAAGGAACGCTGATTATGAATGAAAAACAACAAAAAAAATCGAATTTAATCATCGCCTCCAGCCCGCATTTGAGAAGCGAGGATAGTACACAAAGGATCATGGGCAAGGTATTGATCGCTCTTTTGCCGATCATAGCCGCGACGACCTTTATTTATGGTGAACGTGTACTGGTCTCGCTGCTCATCGCTTCGGCCACGGCGGTTCTGGCGGAGTATCTGATTCAGAAGGCGATGAAACGGCCGCAAACGATCCAAGACCTTTCCGCGCTGGTGACGGCGGTAATCTTGGTTTTGAATCTGCCGCTCGATTTTCCGTTCTGGCAGTTAATTTTAGGTACCATATTCGCGATTATTGTAGTCAAGGCGGCTTTCGGCGGGCTCGGTCAGAATTTCGCCAATCCGGCAATGACGGCAAGAATCGTTCTTGTTTCAGCTTTTGGCGGATCTTTCAGAGCCAGTCAGCCACTGGCGAGAGCTCTTAGGCTCAGCAACAGCAGTATTGATGCCCTTTCCGGGCCGACGGTTCTGTCCTCATTGAGCGGCGGTACTGAACTCAATTCGCTGCCCGGCTTCCGCGACCTGTTTTTCGGCATCAAAGGGAGTGCGGCAATCGGTGAGGCTTGTATTTTAGCCATTCTGCTCGGCGGAATTTATTTGCTGGCGAGCAAAGTTATTAAATGGCATATTCCGCTCACCTATATCGGCACGGTCGCTGTCTTCTCGCTGCTCTACAGCGGTTTCGACGCTCGGTTCATGCTCTGTCAGCTGCTCAGCGGCGGTTTGATGTTCGGTGCGTTTTTTATGGCTACGGATTATTCGACCAGCCCGATCACGGATAAAGGCAAAATCGTATTCGGCATCGGTCTCGGTTTATTGACCTCCATTATTCGGTTTTACGGCAATTTGCCGGAAGGTACCTCCTACGCGATTTTGTTCATGAACATTCTGACGCCGCATATCGATCGCTTCACCAAGGTTCGCTCTTTCGGTTCAGAATAGCCCGACAAGTCAAATCATTCGGGCAAAAAATCCGACCTGCCGAGCCGTGCCGCAGAAGCGCCATCAGCCAGAGATTGAGAGGAGATTCCGATATGAATAAAAAACAAAATTCAAATTTTAAGCTGATTTTGAAACCTACTCTGATCTTGGGGCTGATCTGTTTCGCCATCGCTCTTCTCTTGGCTCTGGTAAATTATATGACAGAGGAGCCGATTCGGGCGCAGGAATTGGCCAGAGAAAATGAGGCTAAAAGACTGGTCATGCCGCAGGCGGATAGCTTTGAAAGCGCTGAATTCGCGGCAACATCAGATATGGACGCTTTTACCTATGATCAGGCATTTGATGCCGATCATCAGTTGATCGGTTATGTTTTCAAAAACAGCAGTCAGGGTTACGGCGGGCCTGTGACGGTCAATGTCGGCATTGATCCCGAGGGCAGGATTACCGGCGTCAAGCCGCTTGATCTTTCTGAAACTCCGAATATCGGCATGCGAGTTGCCGAACCGGCTTTCGCCGAACAATTTATCGGCAAAACCTATGGCGTCAGCTCAACCAAGGGTGTGCCCGGAGAAAACGAAATTCAGGCTGTCTCCGGCGCGACATACAGTACCGGAGCATTTATGGATTCCGTCAGTCAAGCTTTTGAGCAATTTAATCTGATTCGGGAGGCGGTCAATGAATAATAAAGGAAAAATCTTTACGAAAGGTCTGATCCGAGAGAATCCGATATTCAGGCTGGTACTCGGCATGTGCTCTTCCCTTGCCGTTTCGAGTTCCATGATTTCTTCTCTGGGCATGGGCGTATCCGTAATCTTCGTTTTGGTCTTATCAAATATCGTCATTTCGAGCTTAAGGAAAATTATTCCGGATACGGTTCGCATTCCGGCTTTTATCACGGTGATTGCGGGCTTTGTGACAATTGTTCAAATGCTGCTCAAAGCCTATCTGTTTGAGATTAATGATATGCTGGGCGTTTACCTGCCGCTGATCGTGGTCAACTGCATTATTTTGGGACGGGCTGAAGCGTTCGCATCCAAGAATTCAGTCCTCGATTCCGCACTTGACGGTCTCGGCATGGGCGCCGGCTATACTCTTGCCATGCTGTCGATTGCTTTTATCAGAGAACTTTTGGGACATGGTTCATTATTCGGCTTTCAGATCATTCCGGAAGAATATACGATTTTGCTATTCAGTTTGCCTACCGGCGGCTTTTTAGTAGTCGGTTTTCTGATGGCTGTTTGGAATAAATTGGCTGTGCGAAGCGGCAAGCCGAAGGCTGAACTGAATTGTGCGACTTGCCCGGCGGCGGGTCTTTGCGGCGAGGGTTTGGTCCGGTCGCAGAAAGTACTGAAAGATGCGAAGTTAACAGCATCGTCATCTGCGTCGGCATCAGCGTCAACGTCGACATCCGCGTCCGCTAAGGTTACGCAAACTGCGCAGGCTAATAATGCCAAAAATGAAGCGGCAGCTTCGAGTGAGGGGTTATAAAAATGAATACCAATTTATTTTACATTTTATTTGTCGCTATACTGGTTGAAAATTATGTTTTCGTACAGTTCTTAGGTATTTGTCCTTTTCTCGGCGTTTCGAAAAATTTGAAAACAGCGACCGGCATGAGTTTTGCGGTCATTTTCGTCATGGTTTTAGCGACCGCGGTCACTTGGCCCATTAATCAATTTATTCTGGTCAAGCATAATCTGGAATATCTGCAAACTTTGGTCTTTATTCTGGTAATCGCCGCGCTGGTTCAAGTAGTCGAGACATTTATGAAGCGCTATATGATCGCTCTCTATAACGCGCTTGGTATCTACCTCCCGCTGATCACAACAAATTGTATCGTGCTGGGTGTCGTATTGCTGAACGTGCAATCCGAATACGGTTTTTTGGAATCCGTTGTGAATTCACTGGGCGGCGGCGTCGGCTTTCTGTTGGCTATGTTCATGTTTGCCGGTATTCGTTCGAGAATTGATGAATCCGATATTCCCGAGTTTCTGTCCGGCTTGCCGATTACCTTAATCGCGGCAGGTATCGCGGCCATCTCTTTTCAGGGCTTTATCGGCATCGCAGAGAATCTGTTTTTATAATAGAGGAGGGTTTTTATGTCAAACATCATGCTTGCTGCGTTAATCATAGGCGGCGCCGGAATCATTTTAGGTATTATCCTTGCGATATTTTCTAAAATAATGGCAGTACCCGTTGATGAAAAAGAAGAAAAAATCAGATCCTTCCTCCCCAGTATCAATTGTGGAGCCTGCGGCTATACAGGTTGTGACGGTTACGCGGCCGCACTTGCTTCAGGTAATGAAACAAAAGTAACCTTATGCAAGCCCGGCGGTCAGGACGTTGCCAATAAACTTTCCTCATGTCTGGGAATTGAATCCGGTACGATTGAAAAAACGACCGCGATGGTTTTCTGTCAGGGAAATTCTCATAATACTGATAAAAAGGCTTCTTATCACGGACTTCAAACTTGTCACATGGCAAAATTGGTCGCCGGAGGTGACGGCAAATGCGGCTATGGCTGCTTCGGCTATGGCGATTGTACGAAGGTCTGCGATTATGACGCGATTCATGTGATTGACGGCGTAGCCTTTGTCGATTCCTCAAAGTGTACTTCCTGTATGCAATGTATCAATGTGTGCCCGCAGCGCATTATTGAGCTGGTGCCGTTAAATAAAGCTCATTCTATCGTTTTCTGTCACAATGAAGATCGTGCACCGATAGCAAATAAGGTTTGCAAAGCATCCTGCATCGCCTGCGGTCTTTGTGTCCGAAACTGTCCTGAAAAATGTATTGAAATTAAAAATAATCGCGCGGTGATTGATTACGCTCGCTGTACCAATTGCGGCGCATGTCATCAGGTTTGCCCGCATCAGTGCATTCTCTCACTCTATCCGCTTTCCGAATTGGTCTCAGTTGAACATTCAGCCACAGCTGAATGATCCGGGTTTGCTGAATGGCCGGTATCTTCTGAATGTCCGTGATTAGATGAATCTCTGCTGTTTATTGAATGACCGGTGGTTGGCTGAATGATCAGGGTTTGCTGAATATAGTTTCCACAGCTGAATTACCGGTTTTTCCGCTGACCGATCCGGGTTTCTAAATGACTTTGGTTAATTGGATGACCGATGCAATTGAATGATCGGGTTTGACTAAATTATCGAGGTTTACTGAATATGGTTTCCGCAGCCGAACTACCGGTTTCTGCTAACCGATCTGTGCTTGCTGCCCGATCGGTTCACGCTGGATATGGCTTTTCGAGGTGGATGACCGCTAACCGCTGACCGATCCGGTTTGCTGAATGATCGGGAACTGCTAATTGACCGGTGTTAGCCGAACGATCTGGGTTTCTTAATATGGTTCCTCAGCTAAATTACAGGTGTTAATTGAACGATCAGATTAATTCAGACAAATCCGGATTTTGCATCCGGACTTCTAACTGCCGTGGAATCCGACAGCTAAAATCGCAGTATCTGATCTGACCGCTGAATTACCGGACAGTCATAGCTAATTTACCGGTCAAATTAACAAACAGAACCTGATCATCAATCTCCTTATCCCCGCTAACTCTTACAGAATCCCCGTAGATGTTGTTCCCTATTATCTTCCCCACAAAAGAGCACTAATTTCTGCAAACCACGCACCTCCGCTTAGCACGTTAACTACCATTC
>CAYFVK010000021.1:0-19568 GCA_964346695.1 uncultured Mageeibacillus sp.
TCGAACCTGCGACCTCCGGGTTATGAGCCCGACAAGCTACCAGCTGCTCCACTCCGCGATATGTTGTAGCCTGAGAACAAGTTCTACTGGTGCTCGAGGCCGGAATCGAACCGGCACGAGGTTTGAAGCTCGACGGATTTTAAGTCCGTTGCGTCTGCCTATTCCGCCACTCGAGCGTATATACTTGTTCCGACAGTGCCTTGTTATACTATCACCGAGATTTTTATTTGTCAAACAATATTTTTTAGCAGAGGCGGCTGTTTTAATTGTCTAAATTGTAAAGTTAAAATCCAGAGTAATGCACAATCGCAATTTTTGTCCAACAGGTGGTCAAATTTAACGGTTTTGCATGACTTCAATGTAGCAGAAGCTTAATCTACTAACTATCAAGCATGCACAATCGCAATTTTTGTCCACCGACTGGTCAATTTTGACGGTTTTGCACGACTTCAATGTTGTAGAACCTTAATTCACTAACTATCAAGCATGCACAATCGCAATCTTTGTCCACCGACTGGTCAATTTTAACGGTTTTGCACGGAAACGGGTTGCCCGACTGGCAATGCAGATTTGCGGACTCATACAAAATCGCAAAATCAAATCTTCTTCATCACCAACGTACTTAAACCGGGAATTTCTATGGTATTCTTCCCCTCTTCGTAAACAACCCGATTATCAATATCGAGGTAAGACTTGTTATCGGCAAAATAAACGCGATATTCGGCAGCGTCAATCAGCGTATAGCTGGATTTCTCATAGCTGTTGAAGAAAATCCAGAAATCTTCGTCAGCGCTGCGAACCCGATATTTCAGCAAATGTCCGGAATGAAAATGCAGCTCCGCTCTCTCCAAAATATCCGCGAAAGACTCAAACAGAAAAGCCTCATGTAATTTGCGGAAAGCGATCAAATCCCGTAAATAGGAAACGGATGGTTGCCCCGCTTTCGCCCAGTCAATCCTATTGACAGAATCAGGACTGTTATAACTGTTATGATTGCCAAATTTCGTGCGCATAAATTCCTGACCGGAATGAATAAACGGAGTTCCGGGGAGCAAAATCACCATGCTGTTCGCCAGATTCTGGCGCCGCTCCAAAGACGACAGCGGTTCCTCCGTCAACGCGGCATCCAGATGATCAAAAAGCGTCGCGTTGTCATGAACTTCCACATATTGCAGCATCTGGCCGGGAGAAGCATATTGTGTTTTGAGCTGCTGATAATCCAGGAAAGAATCACCGCGAAAATTCCCCATGATAAAACCTTTTTCCTGTATATTGAAAACATTGCCGCGCACGGCATTTCTGAATTGCTCGTTGAAAAACAGATAACCGGGCAGATAGCGGGCATTCTTCGCTGACGCCCGAAAGGCCTGCGGCAGCAGATCACCCATATCCCAACCCTCTCCTATGCTGATAATCCGAGGATCAATATTGTCTAAAGCAAGTCGGAGTTTCTGCATCGTATCGATATCTAAAATTCCCATCAGATCAAAACGGAAGCCGTCAAGTGAGAACTCCCGGCACCAATAGAGAACACTATCTACAATATATTTTTGCACCATGCTCCTTTCCGAAGCAAGCTCGTTTCCGCAGAGGGTGGCATTGGCAAGACGCGCATTCGGCAGCGGCAAATGTCTGAAATAATAGCCCGGTACCAATACGCTAAAGGGATGACTCCGAACGTCAAAAACATGATTATAGACCACGTCCATAATCAGCGACAAACCCTGCTCGTGAATGGCGTGAATCATCGTTTTCAGTTCAAGAATACGGGACAGCGGATTTTCGGCAGCAATAGAAAAAGAACCGTCCGGAACATTGTAATTGAGCGGATCATAACCCCAATTGTACTGATTCTCAGGATCGCGCTCATCGACCGTCGCAAAATCAAAGAACGGCATCAGCTGCAGATGGGTCACACCGAGAGACTTAATATAGTCCAGCCCGACCGGCGTCGTTATTCCGTCATGCATAATGACCTTGCCTGTTTCCGCCAGCCCTAAAAATTTACCCTTGTGCTGAATGGTGGTGCGGGGATCTGACGTAATGTCCCGAATACTCGTTTCGTAAACGATCGCCTTTTTGGGTGAGATGCGATGATCATGAGATCGAGGCGCAGAAGCGGAATTTCCCTCTTGAAACTCCGACTTTACCGCTTCCGGATTAAAGACTACACTGCAGCCCGAGTTGATCGTTACCGCTTTGGCATAGGGATCGACACAGCGTCGCTTCGCACCCGAATGATAGGTCACTTGATAAAGATACATGGCAAGATGCAGATCTCTTTCCTGCATCACTTGCCAAATTCCCTGCTCAGTTGGCTGCATCCGCCAAATTTCGAGCGGTTGCTCAGGGATTGCTTGGCCTTTTGCCCATTTGCCGAAATAAAGGACATCGATTTGTTTGACAACGGGCGACCAAACCCGAAAAATCGTTTTATCAACTTGATAAATTGCGCCTAACTCACCGTCAAAATGATATTTTTCTGAAAATTCTCTGCTGTCATAATCATATTTTTTCAAATATGGCAAAACGAATTGATAATATTGCTCGTATTGATCCGACAAAATAATCTTCCCTCTCTATCCTGACTCAAATCAACAATCCGCCGTTGATATTGATGACTTCACCTGTAATATATTGCTGTTCCGCTAAAAAGAAAGCCAAATCCGCAATTTCCCCGGGCTGAGCAAAACGGCCTAAAGGTATGGATTCCCGCAAATCTTGCAACTCCATCTCGTTCAATCCGGCGAGCATATCCGTATCGACAACCCCGGGAGCAATCGCATTGACGCATATTCCGCTGGGCGCAAGCTCCTTCGCCAAAGCCTTGGTCATGCCGAGAATACCCGCCTTCGCCGCCGCATAATGCACCTCCAGCGCGGCGCCGGTTTCGCCCCAAATGGAGCTGATATTAATAATCGAGCCGGCTTTTTGATGCAGCATATACGGAAAAACTTTCTGGGCGCACAAAAAATAAGATTTCAGATTTAGAGCGAGCATATTGTCCCATTCCGCATCCGCAATCTGATCAAACAACTTAAATTGCGAAATCCCGGCATTATTTATCAAGACGTCTATCGGCTGATCAACTTGCGCAAACAATTCCTCAACCCCGCTGCTCCGGCTCAGATCCGCCCGGCAAAGCAGCAGATCAGCAGCGTCTTCCGGCGTTAACCGGTTTTTCCACAAATTCAAATTTTCTATTGTCTGATAATAATGGGCAAAAACCCGATAACCACAGGCAAAGAATTTTTGAGCAATAGCCAGACCGATGCCGCGCGAGGCACCGGTAATGAGAACAGTTTTCATAATCCGCTTCCTTTTTTAATCTTTTTAATTATACATGAAGATGGCCTGATTGAGAAAAATCAATTCCCGTTATGCTAAAATAGATGAGTAAAATCCGCTTGATCAAATATTATCAAGCTATCAGAATGCAATGCTTTGCGCAAGGTTATTTACAGGGAGAAAACTCATGGCTCAGCAAGATTATCAGAATTTATTGTTTACGCCAAACAAAAAGATTTATTTTGTAGGAATCGGCGGCATTTCCATGTGCGGATTGGCGGAATTGAGCAAAAAGCGGGGCTTGATCGTGGCAGGTTCAGATTCCCATACCAATGACAGAACAAACTATCTGAATTCGCTCGGTATAAAAATCAATATCGGCCAGACCGCTGAAAACATCACAGATTTCCGGCCGGACGCCATCGTCTATACGTTAGCCATTCCCGAACAAAATCCGGAAAGAGTGAAAGCGCGCGAACTCGGCATTCCGGAAATCGAGCGCGCCGTCTATTTAGGATATATCAATCGCCAATATAAAAAATCGATCAATATCGCGGGCACCAACGGCAAGACGACAACCACCGCCATGTGCGCCCTGATTCTGATGCAGGCGGGTCTTGACCCGACCGTTCATTTAGGGGCGGAACTCAAGCAATTCAAGACAACCGTACACGCCGGGGCAAAAAATGATGTGATGGTATCCGAAGCATGTGAATTCGGCCGCAGTTTTTTGCATTTTTATTCCACGACCGCGGCGGTATTGAATATTGATCATGACCATGTTGATATCTATCCGACGATCGAAGATGTGATCGATGTATTCGCCGAATTTGTCTCCTTGCTCGACAAAAATTCCAATCTGATTGTACCGGCTTTCGATCCGCTGATTCCCGTGATGCTGGAGCAGGCCTACGAGAAGAATCCGGGCTTAAAAGGACAGCTGAAAATTATCAGCTTCGGCTATGAAGAAGATCGATTCTTCGGGCAGACAGCGGATTTTTGCTGCAAAAATTTAACATTTGAACATGGCTATCCGCGTTTTGATCTGTATTTTCAGGAAGAATTTTTCGCTCATTTCACTTTGAAAATTCCGGGCAGGTTCAATGTTGATAATGCCATGGCGGCGATCGCCTGCGCTTACCTGAACGGTGCGGATGCGGCGGCGGCAGTCGTTGCTTTAGCAGAATTCAGCGGAGCTGAGGGGCGTTTTACCGAAACCGGTTATTATAACGGAGCGAGAATTATCGCCGACTATGCGCATCATCCGGATTCGATCAAGGTCACTTTAGAGGCGGCTGAAAATATTCCGCACAAAAACTTGTACGCTGTTTTCCAACCGATTACCTACAGCCGCGCCAAAGGTTTGGCGGATGGTTTTGTTGAAGCCCTGGCCAAGGCGGAGCACCCTATTCTGGTCGAAGTTTATGATGACCGGGAAAAGGATCACAGTTTTTCCTCCAGGATCATCGCTGAACGAATTAAAGAAAAGGGAGTGGAAGCTTTATTTTTTGCCGGCTTGCCGGAACTTGAGGATTATTTAAGAAAAACCCTGAAAGAAAACGATCTGGCTTTGATCATGGGATCCGATGTCAGAACAGTAGCAGATCATCTTGCCAATCGCCATGATCATTTTGCCTGAGTCAGCCTGAGTTAGCCTGAATTTTCTTAACTTTGCCTCTTGCATCGGAATCCGAACAAAATTAATTTATTCTTCATAGAAGCGCTTCTTGCCGTTTGCGAACTCAGCCCTACTTCTTTTGCATAATTCTGCCAACTTGATATGCGGAAATCAACGCCTTCAGATCTTCAATTTGCGATTTGATCTCGTTTCCCTCATCCGTATCCGCAATGCGCAAGCGATGCGGCATCTTCTCCACCACATGAATCTCCGGCATATAGCTGCCGCTCGTCTCGGCACCTTCAAAATTATGATGTTCCGCTAAAGAAAGATCATGCGAATTAAAAATCAAAGTATATCCGGCAATACCCGTCGTCGACTGATAAGGCTTCGATAAGCCGCCATCGATAACGAACAGCTTGCCATTCGCTTTAACCGGAGTTTCGCCGTCTTTCAGCTTGACCGGCACATGGCCGTTGATAATTCGGGAACGCTTCGGATCAAGTCCGAATTCCTTTAAAATTTTAACAGCCCCCTCCTCAGTTCTTGAATATTCATAATAAGCATTTTTTTCTTCTACATGCAAGGATTTATCCGCCAGGAAATAGCGTTCAAAAGTGGCCATTTTCTCTTTGCCGAAAAGCGGAGATTTTGCCCCGCACCAAAGGTACCACATCAGATCCAGCCCCTTGCGCTTAGCCTGCATATCATTATTGCTGTACCAAGCTGCCCTGACCTGATAGAAAATATAATCCATCAGTTCTTTACCGGAAAGTTCTTTGCCTCCCAGATGAACCTTTTCCAAATTGCCGTCCTTATCCATGGGAATGCAGCCATGATAAAGCAAATTGTTATTATGAATCTTATACATGCTGCCGACACGATACATAAATCCGATATGTTCATGCAAACGCGGAGAAGAGGCGAAAGACACTTTCAAAGCAGCCAGCAAGTCCTTTTCCTCCGGACTCAGCGCCAGGGGATCTTGCGGATCAATCGTCGGAAAACCGGTATCTAAAAGCGGATACTCTTTCCCTTTATCCCGATAAACATTTTTCTCGAAATCAATTTTACGCAGAACATTTCTTTCCGCCATTTGAAAATCCGGATTGCGTTCATAAAGCTGCCCTTCCAGCTTGATCTCCATAATCGCGATCATCTTCTGCATCTTCGCGCCGACATCAGGATCAATATGAGCGATCTGAATATCCTCAAAAGCTTTTGGGATAAAGCGCTCACAGGGATCATCGGCATATACCTGCGTAGCATAGCTGTAAAGCGGCCTCAGATTGATACCGTAACCCTCTTCCAGGCAATCAAAATTATTATAGCGCAAGGCAATGCGCAAGACCGCCATGATCGCAACTTCCGATCCGGCAGCGGCGGCCATCCAGATAATATCGTGATTGCCCCATTGAATATCTACATTGGGATAATTCATCAATACTTCAACAATCTTTTGAGGAGCAGGGCCACGATCATAAATATCGCCGATAATATGCAATTCATCAACCGAAACATTTTGAATCATTTCACACAGGGCAATGATAAAAGATCTGCCGGCTTCATGTTTAATGATACCGTTGATGATGGCATCATCATAAATATCGCTGTCTTCTTCATCAACAATCGTATTCAATAACTCGTCGATGATCCCGGCATATTCCGGCGGTGTTTTCTCCTGTATTCTGAGCAGCGGATATTTCGACGAAACATATTTTAAGAGCTCAATCAGACGAAAGATCAAAATCTTAATGATTTCATCCGTCAAGCGCTGTTCTTCACAAAAAGTATCCAATGCCAGCTTGGGATTAAAAACTAAAAAAGCTAAATCATTTTGTTCTTTTTCAGTCAGTCTTCTGTTGAACAGAATTTTGATTTTATAGCGGATACTGCCGGAAGCGCTGTGTAAAAAATTCGTAAATGCCTCCGCTTCACCGTGTAAATCCGAGAAAAAGTATTCTGTCCCCTTGGGCAGAGAGAGCAGGGTTTCTAAATAAACAACTTTGCCCAAAGCAGACTCAATCGTAGGATAATGTTCGCTCAGCAAATCTAAATGCTTGTCAATCTGATATCTCTGTTGCATAATACACCTCTTTTTTAAGTTTCACTCTTTTTGCTAAAATGATCCATCCTATTGATTAAAACCGGCAAGCAAGCATTGGTAAATCAAGCCTTCATTTGTTTCACCTCTTGACAAATCTTTGCGGAATGCTCAAGAATTCTTCTACTTTTCGTCCTGAAAATTCTGTTCGCTCATTCCTTCCTCTGCCGGAGCAACAATTTCCGGTTTTCTGTTTTCTGAATTATCTTTACCTAAATCCGAAATATATTGATCATCCGCATTGACCAGTTCATGAAAATCAACCGCATATTGCCTGTAGATTTCCTCAAATTCCGGGCCTTCAATTTTTTCTTTAGTCAATAATCTCTGTGCGACCTGCTCCAGAACAGCGCTTTCTCTCCTTAAAATAGACAGCGTTCGGGCATAAGCCTCATCTAAAATTTTCTTCACTTCCTGATCGATTTTAGACAGCAGATATTCACTGTATTGTCCGCTATGGCCATAGTCTCTGCCGAGGAACACCTCGTCATGATTGGACAGTGAATAATTCAGCAATTCATCGCTCATACCGTAACGGGTAATCATGTTCCGAGCCGTACCATTACAGTTTTGCAGATCGGAAGCCGCACCGGTCGAGATTTCATGGAAAATAATTTCTTCCGCAGCCCGACCGCCCAAGGTATAACAAATGTCATTAAACAATTGCTGCTTGGTCATATAATTGAAATCTTCATTCGGTTTAGAAGCCGTATAACCGCCTGCGCCTCCGGCAGGTATGATCGTTACCCGCTCCACTCTTTGCGTATCGGATACCGCGCGCAGCACAATAGCATGACCCGCCTCATGATAGGCTGTGAGCTTTCTCTCTTTATCGGACATCACATTGCTCTTTTTCTCCGGTCCGATCGTCACTTTATAGACAGCTTCCGAAATATCGCTGTAGGTAATCACATTGGCGTTCTTGCGGGCAGCCAGCAAAGCCGCCTCATTGAGCAGGTTCGCCAAATCCGCGCCGGTAAAGCCGGGAGTCAATTTAGCGATTTCCTCAAGGTCAATCGTGGAATCCAGCGGTTTATTTTTGGCATGGACTTTAAGAATAGCCGCTCTGCCGCGAAGATCAGGACGCATCACGGTAATCCGTCTGTCAAAACGTCCCGGTCTTAAGAGAGCCGGATCAAGAATATCGACCCGGTTGGTCGCCGCCATGACGATAACACCCTGATTGGGGCCGAAACCGTCCATCTCCACCAAAAGCTGATTCAGAGTCTGTTCCCGCTCATCATGGCCGCCGCCTAAACCGGCGCCGCGCTGTCTGCCGACAGCATCTATTTCATCGATAAAGATAATGGACGGGGCACGTTTTTTGGCGTCATCAAACATATCTCTGACACGTGAAGCGCCCACGCCGACGAACATTTCCACAAAATCGGAACCGGAAATCGAGAAGAAGGGGACGCCCGCCTCACCGGCAACCGCTTTGGCAAGCAGAGTTTTACCGGTACCCGGCGCGCCGACCAGCAAGATGCCCTTCGGCACTCTGGCACCCAGCTTGGCATATTTCTCGGAATTTTTCAGAAAATCGACAACCTCCTGCAATTCCGCTTTTTCTTCGTCCGCACCGGCAACATCGTCAAAATTGACTTTGTTATCCTCCGGATTGCTGAGTTTGGCGCGGCTGCGACCGAAATTCATCGTATTGCGGCCTTCGCCTCCCCGTCTGGTAAATGTGAACCAGACAAAGACACCCATTCCGCCAACTAAGAGCAAGACCAAAATTAAATTAAACAGACCATAAAAATCTGTCGGCTTATCATAGTCATAATGTTTAATTTCTCCGTTCTTATAAGCGGTTTCAAACTTATCGAAAAGATTGCCGACCAAGTACGGATGAATTTTTTTCGTATAGGTTTCACCTTTTTCACCCTGTTTTTGCGGCTTCAGCGTTACTTCAAGATTCTCTCCATTGAGTTTGACCGTATCAACTTTTCCCTCTTCAAGCTGTCCCTGCAGATCCGACAGAAAAATCTGATTCGGATTATCTACCCTCGACATAAAGTAAGAAGAGATCAAAATAATCGCCAATAAAATTACATAAAAAGACATCCCGGAAAGGCGATTTCTTTTTTTATTCATCTATTCCTCCCCCTCGATATCTGATAACACACAGATATCCGGTAAATTTCTAAATTGTCCGTTATAATCCAGCCCATAGCCGACGATGAATTTATCCGGAATCTGCAAACCGATATAATCCACATCTACCTTCGCCATTCGCCGATCCGGCTTGTCAAAACAAGTGCAGAGTCTGAGGCTGGCAGGATTTCTGGATTTTAACAATTTCAAAAGATGAGACAGGGTCAGACCGGAATCGATAATATCCTCGACCACCAAGACATGTTTGCCCTCTATCGAGTCCTCCAGATCCTTAACAATCTTAATATCGCCTGAGCTCTTTGTCCCGCGGTAACTGGAGACGGACATAAAATCGATTTCGCAGGGAACCGTGATCTCCCGCATCAGATCCGCCAGGAAGACAATCGCTCCCCGCAGCACGCAGATCAGGACAATTTCTTTACCGGTATAGTCCCGGCTGATTTGCTTGCCCAAACGCTGACAGATTTTCTTAATTTCCGCTTTACTGATCAAAACTTCTGAAACTTTCATCATCGCTTCTTCCTTCAAATTCAAATCTTTTTTTGATAAATCCATTATAACAAATGCAACTGATAATAAATAATAATACAAATTCTATCACAAATATTACGCCAATAAGTTAAATTAAATCAGGCAAAATGAAAAAGCGATTTTTTTCTCTTTTGAAACTCAGATTTCCGGCAAGATTTATTACTTTGTTGCCATGCCGCCCATGTATGACCTGAGCAATCTGCGCTAACTGCGCCTGGGTGAGACTATGCTCAGGAAAGCCCGCTTCTTCTATATAATAATCCAAAACCGCCTTGAGCATGGACGGGGGCAATTTCTGTAACATTTTTAAGGATAATTCTCCCGCCGGGGTTTTGCATTCCGAATAAATTTTATGCCGCATCCAGAAAAGAGCATGCTCATCCTGCTCCAGATTGGCGGCAAGTCTGGCCAGCAGCGGCCTGACATCGTAGCCCAGAATTTCATTCCAGACAGGAATCAACCGATTGCGGACGCGATTTCTCAAAAAGTCGCTCTCCTGATTACTCCGATCCTCTACCCACCGCCAGTTTTGAGCCGCGGCAAGCTCTAAAATTTCCGCTTTGCTCAGGCTGAGCAGAGGTCTCCTGTAACAGCGGTCCTTGGGCTTCAGCGTACTGATGCCCGCAATGCCGCTTCCTCTACCGATATTCATAATGACGGATTCGGCGAGATCATCCTGATGATGGGCTAAAGCGATTAAAACCTGCGAATTCCGGCTGTCAGGTTTTTCTAAAAATTGCCGGCGCAATTCTTCAAAAAAACTATAGCGGGCGAATCTGCCGGCTTCTTCAAGGCCGTTTTGACGCTCAGCGGCAAGTTTACGCACGTCAACCTTTTTGCTGTAACAGGGAATTTCATACCTCGCGCAAAGCTCTTCCACAAAGGCCTGATCCTGATCAGCCTCGGCGCGCAGGGCATGATTCAGATGAGCCGCTGCAAGAGCAAAATTTTCATAAATACGGCGTTCTTTCAACCAGATCAGAAAATGCAGCAAATAGACGGAATCAACGCCGCCCGATAAAGCAAGAATGACCAGTGTCTGATTCTGAAACAGATTCCGGTCAAGAGCATAATTTTTCAATCTGATAAATTGTCCTGAAAATTCTTCAATCATCCTGATTAATTTTGCATTAGACGCGTTTAATAAGCGGCATTAAAAGCTGCTTTCAAATCCCGCTGCCGGACCTGCTGTCGGCGCTTGCGGCAAAGGAATTCTTTCCGGCTCAAAGAAAGTGGTAAAGGCCGGACGCCAGCCTAACTGAATGGTTTTCGTTTCGCCATGTCTATTTTTGGCGACAATTAACTCCGCAGTTTCAACATCATTGCTCGGATTTTCATTATGATAATAATCGTCACGATAGAGAAACATAACCACGTCGGCATCCTGCTCGATCGCGCCGGAATCGCGCAAATCGGAAAGAATCGGCCTTTTGTCATTTCTGGCCTCGCAGGCACGCGATAATTGCGAAATCGCGATAACCGGGACATTCAGCTCCCTCGCCATTATTTTCAACTGTCTGGAAATATCGGAAATTTCCTGCTGCCGATTATCCGAACGGCGGCGATCTCCGGACATCAACTGCAGATAATCAATAACAATCAGGCCCAAGTTATTTTCCAGCTGCAATTGCCTGGCTTTGGCTAGCATCTCGATGGGCGAAACTCCGGAACGGTCGTCGATATAAATCGGCGCTTCGTATAAGCCCTTGAAATTGCCCGTAATTTTATCCCAATCTTCCTGGGTTAATTTAGCCGAACCGATACGTCGTGAATCGATCGATAAATGCGAAGCTAAAAAGCGATTGGCAAGTTCTTCTTTGGACATCTCAAGGCTGAAAATCGCTGTCGGCACCTGATAAATCATCGATGCCTTATGCGCGATATTCAAAGCCAAAGCGGTTTTACCCATGCCGGGTCTGGCCGCGATGATCAGGAGACTGCCTTTTTTCAAACCGCCGAGCGTCGCGTCAATCGAGGGGAAACCGGAATGAATCATATCGTCCTTTTTCCCTTTGGCCTGTTCATCGATCTCATTGATCCGTTCGGCGAGTACAGGGCCTAATTTTGCAAAGCCCCGGGTATCCTGATTTTCGCGAATTTCATAGAGCCGCTTTGAAACTAAGTCGATCACCTCGTCGACATTGTCGGTATCGGCGTAACTGCTGGCAATCACATCATTTAAATCAAGAATAATGCGCCGCAGTTTTGATTTTTCCAAAACGATTTCGGCATAATAGATGTAATTTCTTAACAGTGGTGTATTATTGGCGAGTGCAGTCAGATATTCATATCCGCCGGCCTGTGCTAAATTGCCCTGTCCGGAAAGATATTCCGAAACCGTGACCAGATCAACCGGTTTGTGATCCTGATAGAGCATGTAGACAGCTTCAAAAATCAGCTGATTCGCCGGAAAATAAAAATCTTCTTTGTCTAAAGTATTAATCAGATCCGGAATGCAGTCGGCGGAAATTAAAGCGCTTCCCAAAACAGCCTCTTCAGCCTGTTCGTTATGAGGAGGGACGCGATCCAAAATCTTTTTTCTGATTTCTTCCGGTATTCTGCTTCCTGGCATGATTCCGAATCCGATCCTAATGATATCTAATCATTTTTCGTGCCGACGGCGGCTGAAACTTATTCAGCGGCGTCCGCCTGCTCTGTCTGAGTTTCGGCTGCAGCGTCGGTCGCAGCGTCTTCATCCGCTTCAGCGGCTTCTACCGCTTCGGCAATTTGCTTTTCTACTTCCTGTTCCTCAGCTGATTCAACGGCGAGACCGATGTTTTTCTTGGCAAGCTCAGCTTGTTTTTCAGCCATCAGTCGTTTCTGTTTTTCCGAATCCTCATCTTCTACCTGCAAAACCACATCAACTTCAACTTCCGGATGTAATTTGACATGGGCCTTATACGTACCGATTTCTTTAATATTTTCAAGTAAAGACAAATCTCTGCGATCGACTTCATAACCTTCGGCGGCTAATGCTTCAGACAAGTCAATCGTGGTAACGGAACCGAATAAACGACCTGTATCGCCGGTTCTGACTTTGATAATGAATTCCTTGCCTTTGAGTTGTTCCGCTTTTTCTTTCGCGATGGCAAGATTATTGGCGCGTTTGGCTTCAATCGCCTTCTGCCGGGTTTTTAATTCATTTAAATTAACCTTATTAGCTCTGACGGCTAAATTCTGGCGTAATAAAAAATTGTTGGCATAGCCGCGTTTGACATCTACCACATCGCCGGCTTGCCCTAAATTATTTATATCTTCTCTTAAGATGACTTTCATTAACTATCCTCCAGATAAATAATTCTCAACTTGATCGAGCCATTTGCTCTCGCTTAGTCTCTCTCAAGCAGTTTCAATTAATTGTAAATTATTCTCCCGTATAGGAAAGTAATGCCATTTGACGTGCGCGTTTAATTGCTGTCGCTAATTCTCTCTGATGTTTAGCGCAGGTACCGGACATACGACGCGGTAAGATTTTTCCGTTCTCACTGACATATCTTTGCAGTGTATTGGCATCTTTATAATCGATATGTTCAATATGCTCGGCACAGAAATGACAAACTTTTCTGCGACTACGGCGTGGACGGAAATTTTTGCGTCCGCCTCTTCTATTTTCTGCCATTAGTCAAACTCCTTTCAAAATTAAAGAAAATGATATGATTATAAGTCAAAAGGTAGCGATGTATCGTCGATATCCGGCATAAATCCTTCACCCTGCGGAATATCGGAACCGCTATCCGCTCTGGATTGATCATAGTTCGATCTGGGCCTCGGGACATAATCTCCGCTGCCGTCACCTTGCCTTTTGGAATCGGCAAAATATACTTCGTCGACAATGACTTCCGTAATAAAATGACGTTCGCCTTTTTCATCGTCCCAGCTTCTCGGCTGAATCGAACCGACAACAGCTATTCTGGCGCCTTTGTTAAAATATTTCGCCGTGAATTCCGCGGTCTGACGCCATGCCACACAGGGGATAAAGTCAGTTTCTCTCTCACCTTGCTGATTCTTGAAACGACGATCTACTGCCAAGGTAAATGAGCAAACAGAAATATTGTTTTGGGTTGTTCTTAATTCCGGGTCTTTAGTTAATCTCCCTAATAATATCGCTTTATTCATTATTTTGACCTTTCTCTTTTATCTTCATACTTCTTTTTCACACTGCCTGTCATGCCCTCATCGTTCAAGATCTGCCCGAACTCGCGATAAAGGCGCGACATGCTTTACTCATTTACTGCTGTAACCATATAACGCAATACATTGTCCGTAATTTTCAGGACACGATTTACTTCCAGCGGAAATTCCGGATCCGCTTTGAAATCTACTACGACATAGTAGCCTTCTGTCTCGTCTTCAATTTCATAAGCGAGACGTCTGCGGCCCCAAACATCAACCTTGACGTCTTCCGCATTTTCCGTAATTAAACCTTGAATTCTCTGATTTAAGGCTTCTAATGCTTCTTCGCCGATGGTCGCTTTGAGCACATAAAGTAATTCATATTGTCTTGACACGTTGTTCACCTCCTCCCGGTCTAATGGCTCGATTTGATTTGAGCGAGGAATACACTCTGAAAGAGTGCATGATCCATTCGGATCAGTTCCATATTTGATTTTAGACTAAGTTAAATTAGCACAATCTTTCGGCTTCGTCAATTTTCACTCAAAAAAAGTCTCTCTCGCACGCGTTCACGGGCGAAAGGAGCGCAGTCGCAATATTTATGCCGCGATCACGCTTCCTGTTGTTTCAGTTTTTCAACAAGTTTCGGCATGGTTTCAATAAAGATCTTCGCAATCTCACGATAGGCCGTTATATCCTTGCCATATGGATCAGGTATATCGCCATGATAATCCATGTATTCGGCAAAACTGAAAATCTTATCTTTATATATCGGGAAATAAATGCGCAGCAAATCCCGTTGCGTATCCGTCATGGTCAGGACGATATCGGCATCCTTAATCATTCGTTCTTCCAGTTGATAAGATTGATAATCTTCAATATAAATATCATGCTCACGCAAAGCATCAATCGTATTTTGCGAAATTTTAGAACCGGTTTCCGTCGCGAGTCCCGCCGAAGAAGCAAACCAATCTGAATTTTGCAATTCGGCAAAATGATTGAATACAGCCGCCGCCATCGGGCTGCGGCAAGTGTTACCGGTACAGATAAAGAGTAAATGTTTTTGTATAGGTATGTTCATCTTTCTCCACCACAAATTAATAATGATAGCTCGCCGCCTTCTGTAGGCGGTTCATATAGGCAATTCCCTCGCCTTTTTTCGGTTCGGCGGTACAAATGATCAAATCCATTTCTTTCTTATCGAAAAGCCGAAATTGATCAAACAGCTGATAGGCAGCTTCCTCAGCCCCTGATTTCCGACTATAGCTGACTATTTCATAGTCGATTTGAATATTCCGACTTTTCCGCAAATCCTCCAGAACTTGATTCTGTCTGATCACAGCGGCGAAATCCTCGTCCAGAAATAGTCCGATCCGCCGGACCTTGTCTTCCATCCTACTCTCTAATTCGTGTTCTTGACCAGCCGCTTTTTGTGAATTTTTGATAAAATCGGTAATTCCTCTTAACAAATTCCGTACTCTCTCCTTTGAGGTCGCCGTCTCAATAATCATGACCTTCGCTTTGGGCGCGTAATGCCTATATTTTTGACCCGGCGCTTTGGGATGAACGATTTCTTTGCCTCCCGCCTGATAGTCCTTTACAAAAATTCCGGTTTTTTTATAAATATCCTCTGCCGAAATATAGCCGGGTCTCAAAATTTCCGGCTGATCGACCGACAGATCGACGATGGTCGATTCAAGCCCGATCGTGCAGGCTCCGCCATCAATGATATAGGGAATTTTGCCGTCCAGATCTTCCAAAACATGCCAAGCCCTTGTTGGCGACGGCTTGCCCGAAAGGTTCGCCGACGGCGCTACGATCGGAACTTTTGCCTGCTCAATCAACGCTCTGGCGACAGGATTACTCGGGAAACGGATAGCCACGGTATTGAGACCGGCAGTCACGATCTCCGGCACCGCCTCCGTCTTTTTCAGAATAATCGTCAGCGGTCCGGGCGTGAACGCTTGTAAGAGGCTTAGGGCAGAGCGCGGAATTTCGGCAGCGATCAAAGGAAGATCTTCCATGCGACTGAGATGCGCGATCAGAGGATTATCCTGCGGCCGTCCCTTTTGCACGAAAATCTGCTTGACGGCTTCCGGCATGAAGGCGTTCGCCCCCAGCCCATACACCGTCTCGGTGGGGAAAGCGACCAGTTCTCCTCTGCGGATTGCCTCAGCGGCAGGTTTTAAGAATGGAAAATCCGATTCTGATCGGATTTGAATTATTTCTGTGCGCATGATTTATCTCACTTTTTACTCGTGTTCTCAGCCAGTGTTTTTTCATGAGCCGCCGCCTGCAGCGCATTGATAAACGGATCCAGATCGCCTGCCAGAACATTATCCAGCGAATACAGGGTTAAATTGATGCGATGATCGCTCACCCTGCCCTGCGGGAAATTATAGGTGCGAATTCTCTCGCTCCGATCACCGGTGCCGACCTGATCGCGGCGGTCGCTGGCAATCGCCGCGTCCTGAGCTTGTTGCTCCATCTCAAAGAGGCGGGCCCTCAGTACCTGCATCGCCTTTTCCTTATTCTTATGCTGCGAACGCTGGTCCTGACAGGTCACGACAATGCCGGTCGGGAGATGGGTAATGCGGATCGCCGAACTGGTTTTGTTAACATGCTGACCGCCGGCTCCGGAAGCGCGATAGGTGTCGATCTGTAAATCGGCGGGATTGATCGTCACATCAACCTCCTCCGCTTCGGGCAGCACCGCCACGGTGACGGTCGAGGTATGAATTCTGCCGCCGGCTTCTGTCTCCGGCACCCTCTGCACCCGATGCACACCGCTCTCGAACTTAAATTTTGAAAAGGCTCCCTGCCCCTCAATTTCAAAGACAATTTCCTTAAAACCGCCGATTTCATTTTCCGAAATATCGATCACATTGTACGACCAATTCTGTTTTTCCGCATAAGCCGTGTACATGCGATATAAATCCCCGGCGAAAAGCGCCGCCTCATCGCCGCCGGCTCCTGCCCTGATCTCCATGATGACGCTTTTCTCATCATTCGGATCCTTCGGAATCAGCGCGGTTTGGATCTTCCGGTTGAGTTCCTCCTCTTCCGTCTCAAGATCACTCAGCTCTTCCCTGATCAAATCTCTCAGCTCCTGATCTTCCGTATCGTGCAGCATATATTTATTTTCTTCAAGCTGTTTCTCCACTTCCTTCAGCCGCTTGATATCTTTGACCAGCGGCTCCAGATCACTGAATTCCTTGACCAGACTCAAATAACGGCTCTGATCATTCATGACCGTCGGATCAGCCAGCATCATATTCAATTCTTCATAACGTTTTACTGAATTTTCCAAATTTTGATTCATATTGCCCCCCAGCAATCCTTATCTGTTCATTATATCCGGTTTATTGACATTTATTTCAGCGAAAATCCGATCACCCGGTCATAACCTTGTAAGTCATTAACCCGCCAGATTTTGCCGATTTTCAAATCGGCGGCTTCAAAGATCCGGGCAATTTGCTCGCTTTGACCAAGCCCATGCTCCATGATTAAAAGCGTTTCTTTATGCTCCTGATCCGTATTGCGCCTTAAGAACGGTTTCAGCTCAACAGCGATTCTGCGATAAAAATCAAGTCCGTCTGCGCCCCCGTTGAGCGCCCGGCTCGGCTCATAATCCCGCACGTCCCGCTGCAGCTCGGAAAGATCATCTCTTTTGATATACGGCGGATTCGCCGCAATCAAATCAAACTCGCCGCCAAACAGCTCCGGTTCCGTCAATAAATCGGTGTGCAAAATTTTGTAATCCGATTTCTTCTCAATATGGCGCAGACAGTTAAAATAACAGGTTTTTAAAGCCTTTTCCGAAATATCCGATAAACATAAATTAATTTGATTAAAGTAAGGCTTCAGCTCTAAATATAAGCTGATGCCGACGCAGCCGCTGCCCGTGCATAAGTCTAAGATACGCACATTTCCGGGCTTATTCGTTTCGGTCAACAAGCGCTTCGCCAAGTCGATCAAAAGTTCCGTTTCCGGTCTCGGGATCAGGCAGTTTTCAACCAGAAATTCTCTGCCGTAAAACCCCGCCTCGCCCACAATATAGGCAAAAGGAATATGGCGGCTTCTCTTTTCTATACTTTGTCGAAAATCCGCGGCCGCCTTTTCCTCAATCATCATCTGCGGCTCCGCCAGCTGTCCGGCCAGGCTGATCTGACAAATCTCTTGAAGTAACAGGCGGGCTTCTCTGACCGGCTCTTCAATCCCCGCCTCGGTCAGGGACAGGACAGCCTCTTTGAGCAAAGTCCGCAAGTCATGGTCACCAGGCATCGCTGCCCTCAACACTCGGGATAACCGCTTCCATAGCAGCGATCGCTACCTCCAGCATCGAGTCATCCGGTTCAGCCGTGGTCAAACGCTGCATAGCCAGACCCGGCTTGCTGATCAGGCGGGTCAGGGAATTGTCGTAGCGGCCGACCAGACGGATAATTTCATAGGTAACGGCAGCAATTATCGGCAAAATCAGGAGGCGCACGATAAAATTGATCAGCCTGCTGCGCCAGCCGATGAACGCTAAAATGATAATGCTGACAATCATGATCAGAAACAAAAAGGATGTTCCGCAGCGCGGATGAAAGCGCGTAAACTTGCGAATATTCTCAACTGTCAGATCCTGTTTCGCTTCATAGCAGGCAATGGTTTTATGCTCAGCGCCGTGATATTGCCAGACCCTTTTAATATCTTTCATTTTGGAAACCAGCCAGAGATAAAGGATAAAAATTCCGACCCGAACCAAACCCTCAATCAAGGTAAACCAAAAACCCGTACTGCTTGAAGTAATCTCTATCTTCAGCAGACTGCGGATCAAATCGACGATAATGCCGGGCAACAGCATGAACAGGAAAATCGAAGCAAGCAAACTGATAATTACGGAAATATAGATCCCGAATTTTGAAGATTGTTTGCTCTCTTTTTGATCATTTTTCCCTTGATCGGCCGGTTCGCCGCGCAGCTTACCGTTCTTATCACTTTTATCCGCCTGCTCTTCCGGCTCGGCGATTTCAGCCGAGCGCATCATCGCTTTAGTGCCGAGAATCAACTGCTTGAAAACTTTGACCGGACCCCGTAAAAAAGGAATTTTTTCCACTTTGGAAACAGGCGTCGTTTCTAAATATTCCAATTGAATCTCACCATTCGGATCGCGAACGGCCATCGCTTTTTTCTCCGGCCCGATCATCATCAGACCCTCAATCAGAGCCTGACCGCCGATGGTTGTTTTTCTCAGACATGCTGTATTTTGATCTTGTTCCATGCTTCTACCTTTATGTTTATGGCTATGAGCTTCTTACGTCATTGGCTGTTTCGAACTCAAGAATCGGCGCACTCCATAGCGGAGTTTCGACATAAAAAAGATTTGACGCCAATTCATTCAACAAAAAAGGAGTTTGCACAGCATAGTACATACTCCTTCTTACTTTTGTTTGAAAATAGCCGGCTATTTCCGCTTATTTGCTGCACGATCCATACGGCGTTTGAATTTATCGACGCGTCCGCCGGTATCAACTAATTTCTGACGTCCTGTGTAGAATGGATGGCATTTGGAACAAATATCCACCGAAATGTTTTCTAAAACAGAGCCGGTTTCAAAAGTTTCGCCGCAAGAACAGCGCACTACGCATTTTCCGTATTTGGGATGGATTCCTTCTTTCATTCTTTTCACCTCACATGCCATAACGCCCGTAAGCTGATCGGCTCACGAATGCGATATGAGTTTATTGACTACGATTAAATAGCTTTACAATATTATCCTCTTTAAAAAATAAAGTCAAACGAAATTTTGCCGCT
>CAYFVK010000022.1:0-8784 GCA_964346695.1 uncultured Mageeibacillus sp.
AAGATGATATGAAAGGCGGCTTGCCTTTAGTTTTCAATGTCAATAATAACCATTATGGCATGGGCGGTCAGACACAAGGTGAGACGATGGGTTACGGCAGTCCGTCCAGAGTAGGTGTTTCTTTGAACGAAAATCAAATGTATACCGAAACGGTTAACGGCAATAATCCCTTGGCGGTGATCGATGCTTACAGACGTAAAATGAAAAATATCGCCGACAATGACGGTCCGATCTTCCTCGAACTGGAAACCTATCGCTTTAGTGGTCACTCGCCGTCTGATGCCGACTCTTACAGAACAGAAGAAGAAAAAGAAGCCTGGCGCGCTTTTGACCCGATCACGACATTCCCGCAAGAATTAGTCGCTGCCGGTATTGTCAGTCAGGCGGAAATTGAAGAAATTGATCAATACGCCGTAAAGAAAATAACCGAAGCTGTTAAATTGGCGATTGATCCGGAGATTTCACCGCGCATGGATTTAGCTGCTCATCCGAGAGCCATTGAAGAGTTAATGTTCTCCAATCAAAAAGTTAAAGCTTTCTCTGATGCCGAGCCGGATATGCTGGTTAGCAAAGAAGAATTGAGAGATAATATTCGTGTCAAACAAATTTCGCGTCGTGAGCGTTATGCTTTCGATAAAGATGGAAAAATGTTAACGCCGAATAAACGTTTCCAATTTAGAGATGGCGTTTTTGAAGCGATTATTGATAAATTCTACGAAGATCCTACCTTAATTGCCTACGGTGAAGATCTGAGAGATTGGGGCGGCGCTTATGCCTGCTATCGCGGCTTAACCGAAGCTGTTCCTTATCATCGTTTCTTCAATTCTCCGATCTCTGAAGCAGCGATTGTTGCTTCCGCTATCGGCTATGCCATGGCAGGCGGACGTCCGATCGTCGAATTAATGTATTGTGACTTCTTAGGTCGTGCCGGTGATGAAGTCTTTAACCAATTACCGAAATGGCAAGCCATGTCCGGCGGTTATCTGAAAATGCCTGTCGTTATCCGCGTTTCCGTCGGTTCTAAATATGGTGCGCAGCACTCGCAAGACTGGACTTCCTTAGTTGCTCATATTCCGGGCATCAAAGTTGCTTTCCCGGCTACTCCGTATGATGCTAAAGGCGTTTTAACCGCCGCACTTGACGGAACCGATCCGGTCATCGTTTTTGAAAGCCAGCGCTTATATGATGTAGGCGAACAGTTTGTCAAAACCGGTGTTCCGACAGAAAAAATGGAAGACTATAAATTAGGTGAACCGGCTATCCGTAAAGAGGGTTCGGATGTTACCATTCTGACCATCGGCGCTACCTTGTATCGTGCTTTGGACGCTGCTAAAGAGATGGAAGAAAAATACGGTATTTCTGCGGAAGTTATCGATGCGATCACTTTAGTACCTTTCAATTATGAAAAAGTTCTTGAATCGGTTAAGAAAACCGGCAAAATCATTATCGCCGCCGATGCTACCGAAAGAGGTTCTTATTTGAATGACTTAGCCAGAAATATTCAGGACCTTGCCTTTGATTATTTAGACGCTCCGGTACAAATCTTAGGCGCGCGCAACTGGATTACACCGGCTCATGAATTGGAAACAGATTATTTCCCGCAGAAAGACTGGTTCATTGATCTTTATCATCAGAGAATTGCTCCGATTGAAGGATATACACCGACCCAGAATTTTACAGACGGAGAAAGGATCAGACGCAATCAATTAGGTGTTTAATCGGGTTAACGCCAAAGAAAAACACATAAAGTAGAAGCAAAAAAGGCTTACCCCCTTTTTATAAACTATGCTTATAAGCATGAAAAAAGCTATCCGGCATCTCAGCCGGATAGCTTTTCCTTGTTCCTGATTTTTACGATACAGAGGCCGTGATTTAGCCATTCCCTGTACCTGAAAACGCATTTTATATCCTATCGCCAATACCAGATTCTACTGAATTCAAGCGGCGTAACGCCTTCGCTTTTCTTAAAAAGATTAATAAAGTAGCTGACATTATCAATGCCGACAGCCGAAGCCACTTCCTGTATTTGGGCTTTGGAAGTTCGCAGTAATTCTTTGGCCTTATTTAGTCTTGTTGTGTTCAGGTATTCATTTGGTGTAATGCCGACGTATTTTTTGAAAGTCCGATGAAAGTGATATTTATTAATGGAGAATTGATCCGCCAAAAGATCAAGCGAAATATGTTCAGCATAATGATTTTGCATATAGTAAATGGCATCCTGAATATAATCCGGATAAGATAAAAAATGATTATTGGAAGACGTGGCGAGTATGCATTGCGTCATCAGATCGACAATATGAGAAACCGCCAGGGTGTCGATCATGAGATTATTGCCGTCTTTGTATAAATTTATCAGTTGTTCTATTTTCTCGGCGACCATATTCTTGGTAGGAAAGGTGACCAGATTTTCATCCTGATTTTGATGTAAGAATAAATGATAATATTTTCTGCAGGATTTGCCAGAAAAGTGGATCCAGATCTGTTTCCAGTAGCCGACAGCAGGATTGGTATAATAATTTTGATATTCTTGACAATCTATCCAAAAAACCTGAAACGGTGAGGTGATATATTTTTTCCCCTGATACTCCAAAATCCCTGAACCTGCGAGCGTATATGACAAGTAAAAAGAATCAAGATTTTTGCGCTTGGTAAAGTAACCCGCATATGACGGAAAAATTCCGAGCTCCTGCACAAAAGGGAAAGAGTTCTTTATCTCCAAACTCGTTGAGATAAAAAGCCAAGTATAATTCGGTTCAAGATCTAATTTAAAATTTAAGGATGATTTTGCCATAATAACTCATTATTAGAAAATATTGACTGAATCAGGATTTCTCACCGTTCAGTCTGCAGCCTGCAAAACGGATTCTTCAATACATGATAATCCAAGCAGCAGTGAAATGATTGCTTCTGATTAAATCTACCTTAACAACAATAGAGAGCAAAGTCAATATATTGTTATTTTTCGACAAGAAATGAGAATGCTCTATAAAATAATTATGCTAAGATATGAATTAAAAAGAGTGTTAAAAATGTTTTTGGTCAACTGGCATAAAAAACATAAAATAAAATTGGCAAGTTGCTTCATTGAAGGGCGGATGGAATACACAAAATTTTATTATTTTATATAAGGAGCATATATGCAAAGATTTATGTGGGTAGCAAGAATCAAGCCCGGACAATTAGAGGAATATATCAGAAGACATGAACAGATTTGGCCGGAAATGACAGCGGTTCTAAATGAAGCGGGAATTCATAATTACTCGATCTGGAACGTCAAAGATCAAGTGATCGGTTATTATGAATGTGAGTCAATTGACAAGGCTGATGCTGTTCAAGGTCAAAGCGAAGTGGTTGCCCGTTGGAATGACTATATGAAAGATGTCATGGAGATGGAATTTGATCCTGTTACAGGTTCTCAAGTGCGCTTAAAGCAAGTTTTTTTTCACGAATAGGCTTATTTTCCGGTTTTGAAATCATAATCTCAAATGGTTATTGATTTTGAAAAGTCGCAGTCAATCAGTCAATGCATCAAGCGATCAGGTTTTGTAAATAAAGGTTCTGGAGAGTAGAAAAATGGATAAGAAAATTATACAGGGATATGAGTTAGCTAAAGAAATTTATGCGAAAAAAGGTATAGATATTGATCAGGCAATCGCGAAAGCCGATAGGATTCCGGTTTCGATGAATTGCTGGCAAGGAGACGATGTCATCGGCTTTGACGGTTCAGATGCTCTGACGGGCGGTATTCAGGTAACGGGTCATTATCCCGGCAGACCGACCGGTGCGGACGAGTTAAGGCAGGATATCAATAAAGCGATCGATTTGATACCGGGAGCAGTTAAATTGAATCTGCATGCCAGTTACGCGGAAAAAACCGATCCTGCAAAAGACAGGGACAGCTATACGATTGCCGATTTTAAGAAATGGGTAGATTGGGCGGTCGAGAACAAGATCGGCTTGGATTTCAATCCCACCTATTTTTCACATCCTAAAATGGACGGAAATTTTTCGCTGGCTTCTTTTGATGAAACAACAAGAAAATTCTGGATTGAACATGGCAAGCGTTGCCGCGAAATAGCGGCGGAATTCGCCAAAGCGACCGGAAAAGAATGTACGGTCAATTATTGGATGCCGGACGGTTATAAGGATATTTGTGTTGATACGGTAAAAAGACGCGAATTAATGCTTGATTCTCTGGATCAAATCTTTAAGGCGGATATTGATTCTGAAAATGTAGATTGTGCTTTGGAAAGTAAATTATTCGGTTTAGGCTTAGAGAGCCATACGGTTGTCAGTCATGAGTTTGCTTTGGCCTATGCCATTTCCAGAAATATTTGTTATTGCCTGGATGCAGGACATTTTCATCCTACTGAAGTAATTAGTGCCAAAATTACCGCTCTTATGCCGTTCGTCAATAAACTTTTGCTGCATGTCAGCAGACCCGTGCGCTGGGACAGCGATCATATTGTGGTCTGGGATGATGAATTACAAAATATCATGAATGAAATTATCTGGAACGGTTTAGAAGACAGGGTCATGATCGGACTTGATTTCTTCGATGCTACCATGAATCGATTGAGTGCCTGGGTTATCGGTCTTCGGAATACCAGAAAGGCGATGCTCAAAGCCTTTTTAACACCCGTTAAAGAAATGCGCGAAGCCGAATACAAAGCAGATTACGGTACCAGGCTTGCCCTTTATGAAGCGAATAAGGAATTGCCGTTCGGTCTGGTCTGGGATTACTATCTGGCCTCACAGAATAAACCGCTCGGTTCGGACTGGCTGAAAGACATTCAAGACTACGAACAAACTGTTTTATTAAAGAGGAATTAATCTATCCGGGCGGAGGCAAAGATGGCAGAATACATTTTAGAATTAAAAGGGATTACCAAAATTTTCCCGGGAGTGAGGGCTTTAGATAAGGTTTATTTCAGCCTGAAGCCCGGCGAGATTCATGCCATTATGGGCGAGAATGGTGCCGGTAAATCAACCTTTATCAAAGTTATCACCGGTGTGCATCAGCCCGATGAAGGGGAAATTTATTATAAAGGGGAGGCGATTACCTTTCCGGATCCTGTTTCCGCGCAGCATCACGGTATTGCCGCAATTTATCAGCATGTAACAAGTTATCCTCACCTCACGGTGACGGAAAATATTTTCATGGGCCATGAAATACGCCGCAACGGTTTTTTGCAGTGGAAAAAGATGAATCAGGAAGCCCGCGAAATATTGGATCAGCTGCATGTTAATTTTTCACCGACAGATGTGATGAGTTCATTAAGTGTCGCCCAGCAGCAACTTGTAGAGATAGCGAAAGCCTTGTCAATGAATGCGGATATTATCATCATGGATGAACCAACAGCTGCATTGACCAAATCGGAATCGGAAGATCTTTACAAAATTACCGAGAAACTTCGCCATGAGGGAAAATCTATCATTTTGATCTCGCATCGTTTGGAGGATATGTATCGTCTGGCGGACAGAGTGACGGTTTTTCGGGATTCACAATATATCGGTACATATGATGTTGCTTCGCTGGCAACCAATGATTTAGTACAAGCAATGGTAGGTCGTGAAATTAAAGACCTGTTTCCGAAGCCGGTTATTAAACCGGGTAAAGAAGTACTAAGAGTTGAAAATTTTTCCCGAAAAGGATTTTTTGAAGATGTTTCATTTTATGTGCGAGAGGGAGAAATTGTCGGCTTAACCGGTCTTGTCGGAGCGGGAAGAACAGAAGTCATTGAATCAATTTTAGGCATCACGAATCATTATAAGGGACAATTATATTATGACAGCAAGCCGATCAAAATCCATAAACCGAGTGATGCTTTGAATTTGGGAATCGGTCATCTGACTGAGGACAGACAATTGACCGGTTTAATTATTGATTGGAGTATCAGCCGAAATATCACGTTGGCTGAAATTAAGCGCTTTGCCAATAAAGGATTTATTGACCGGCAAAAAGAGAGAATTCAGACGAAAGAATTAGCAGAAAAATTTGATGTTAAGGCAGTTAGCATTTTTGATAAAGTGAGTTCATTATCAGGTGGAAATCAGCAAAAAGTAGCCGTGGCAAAAGCCCTTGCCAGCGATCTGAAGTTATTGATTATGGACGAGCCGACCAAGGGTGTCGATATCGGAGCAAAGGCCGCAATCTATGAGATTATTGGAGAATTGGCAAAACAGGGCTTGGCAATCATCATCATTTCTTCAGAGATGCCGGAAATTCTGGGCATGTCAGACAGGATCTATGTTATGTGCGAAGGGCGCATGACCGGCGAGTTAAAGGCTAAAGAAGCGACTCAGGAAGAGATTCTCAAATTATCTATGAAAAAATATGAACATAAGTCGGAATAGGTAGGCAAACTGTGGAAAACTTAAATCAAAATAATTCAAAGGGATTTTTCAAGAATATCTTTTACAAAATGCGGCAGTCAAGAGAGGCAAGTCTGCTTTTGATTATCGTCATCCTGACTTTGTTAATTCATGCGGCAAGTGGCAATTTTTTGACCTTAAAAACCTTCGCTGATATGTTCAAAAATTATTCCACGACCTTTACCTTATCGCTTGGCATGATGAGTGTATTAATTATTGGCGGCATCGATATTTCAGTTGGAGCGACGATGGCTTTTTCCGGCATGTCAGCTTCTCTGATGATGCGTGACGGCGTTTATTCCAATACTTTCATCATGTTTTTAGTCAGTGTTGTCATCGGAACTCTATGTGGTCTGATTATTGGCGTTATCATCAGTTATGGCGGCGTAATTCCGATTATTGCCACCCTCGGCTTCAACAATATTTATCGCGGCGCTACCTATATCGTTTCAGACAGCCAGTGGGTTTCCGCTTATCAATTTGAATCCGCTTTCAAGCGTTTCGCTCAGTCCAACAATTTGTCTTTTGGATTGGTGAATAATTTATTCTTTATTTCGCTTCTCTGCTATATCGCTTTTTATATCCTGATGAAATGGACAAAATTTGGCAGGCGAATTTATGCTGTTGGCTCAAATTCCGCTGCTGCGGAAATCAGCGGGATCAAGATTAAACGGATTAAAATGTCGGTTTACGCTATTGCCGGAGGTTTCGCAGGTTTGACCGGCGCCATGTACACGGCTCTCTACGCTTCCGCCCAAAACGATATGGGTCTCGGCATGGAGATGGATGCGATTGCTTCTTGTGTCATCGGCGGCGTTTCCCTGAGCGGCGGTACCGGCAGCGTGCCCGGTGTTTTTCTCGGAGCTTTGACCATGGCGATTATTTCTAAATCATTGCCGATGATTGGTGTTTCACAATTCTGGCAAACGGCAATAAAAGGTTTTGTTATTTTGCTGGCGATTATTATCAATGTGCTGGTACAACGTAATTTGCGCAAAAGTATTTTGAGAGAGAGGGAAATTTAATATGGCTGAGAAATACGGCAGAACGATCAGTGCTGTTCAGGATAAATCTTTCAAATCCCGGTTTTTCCGCTGGGAAACCTTATTGATTTTCTTGTTTTTGGCTGTAAATATTATGAATATTTCAATTTCTGATAATTATTTGAACGCAAATAATTTATTGACAGCTATCAGTACCTTTCTGGTCAAAGGATTTATTGCATTTCCGATGGCGTATATTCTGATTATGGGAGAAATTGACATTTCGGTTGGCTCGATTGTCGCGCTATCCGCGACGGTTTTAGGCTATTCCTTTAATGCGGGTCTGCCGATGGGGCTTGCCATAGCAGCGGGTCTTTTAACCGGTTTGTTATGCGGTATGCTCAATGGCCTGATTTTGACCCGTTTTACCGAACTCGCGCCGATGATCGTGACGCTCGGCACACAGACTTTATTTCGCGGCATAGCGGAGATGATTTTGAAAGATAAGAGTGCCAGCAAATTACATGAAGCAAAGTTTTTCTATAATTTATATTATGGAAAAATCTTTGGTATTCCTTATATTTTAATTGTATTCTTCGTCTTGGCGATTATTTTCGGCGTTGTTTTACATAAATCGGTGTTCGGCAGATATTTGTACGCCATCGGTTCAAATCGCGCCGTTGCGCTCTATTCCGGTGTGCCTGTACAAAAAATCCGCTTCATCAGCTATGCGCTGATGGGACTTATCTGCGGTATTTCCGCTACTTATTATGCGGCATGGATGGGCACAATTCGCTCCGATATAGCGGTCGGTTATGAACTGGAAGCCGTATCCATGGTCGTGTTGGGCGGTATTTCTACGGTAGGCGGAAAAGGGAATTTTCCCGGTACTGTGATCGCTATTTTTACAGTAGGTCTGTTGAAGTACGGTCTGGGTGTTATTAATGTTAATTCACAAACGATCTTGATGATCTTGGGAATTATCTTAATCACCGTTGTCATGATTCCGAATCTCAAGTTTGGACGCAAATCTTCGTTAAGTGGCAAACAACGTCAAAAACTGAAGGAATTGGAGTAATCATTGAAACGATTTAGAGCTGATTGTTCAATGACAAACAGAAATTAAAGGAAGAAAGTAATCATTGAAAAAATGATGAAAATATTTGTTAATTGAAAGAAATATGAAATTTGCATAGCGGCAGATTTTAATTTCCCAAGATTAACAACAATAAAAAAATGGAGGAAGAAAAATGAAAAAGATTATTTCAATCTTGCTGATTCTTGTTATGACCTTTGCGATTGTCGCATGTGGAAGTAATAATGAAACAAAAGAAAAGGAAACGGAAAAACCGGCAGAAACGGAAGCACCGGCTGAAACGGAAAAACCGGCTGAAACGGAAGCACCGGCTGAGACTGAAGCACCGGC
>CAYFVK010000022.1:8884-19535 GCA_964346695.1 uncultured Mageeibacillus sp.
TCCTTAGACTCGGCAGTTAACCCTGAAAGCCGCAATACGCATATTCAGCAAGCAGGTATTCAGCAAGTAGCTCAATCGCTGGTCGATTCTGTCGCTGATTTAACCGGAGGTTCAGGTGACTGGGCTATTTTATCCGCTACATCCACCGCGACAAATCAAAATGCCTGGATTGACGCGATGAAAACTATTTTGGAAGACAGCAAATACGCGGACTTGAATTTAGTTGAAGTTGCTTATGGCGATGATGAATTCCAAAAATCTGTTGATCAGACCTTAGCTTTAATCAACAATTATCCGGACTTAAAATTAATTTGTGCTCCGACCACCGTTGGCTTGGCTGCTGCTGCAAAAGTTGTTACGGATGAAGGTTTACAGGGTAAAGTGATTATTACCGGTTTAGGCTTACCGTCCGAGATGGCTGAGTTTATGGGAGAAGGCGAAGTTGCTACACCGTACATGTTCTTATGGAATCCGATTGATGTCGGTAAAGTTTCTGCCTATTCATTAATGGAAATGGTAAATGGAAATCTGACAGGAGCTATTGGCGAAACATTCGAAGCTGCTGACGGCAATACTTATGAAGTTACAGATGACGGCGCCGGCGGCACCGAAATCGTTGTAGGCCCTCCGTTCAGATTTGATGCTTCCAATATCAATGATTGGAAAGATGTATATTAATAAGTACTGATCACAAAACGGAATCTGTTCACAGATTATTATTTTCAAGGGAGAAGACTTTCTCCCTTGACCTCTATTAAGGACAAATATGGAAAATAAAAAAGAATTGCAAGAGTTTGCAAAATTTTCAAATCGAATTGGCAGCAGAATTGATTATGTACAGGGCGGTGGCGGCAATACCTCGCTGAAGATTGACGAGCAAACGATGCTGATTAAAGCCTCCGGATATTATCTTACCCAGATAAAAGAAGATGACGGTTTTGCCGTCCTCAATTATTCCGAGATAGCAAATTTTTTCTGTTCGGCGGAAGCTCAGGCAGCAGAGGATATAGAGAATGTCGGAGCTTCGATCGTAAAAAATGCGAAAATAAAACTGCCTGAATTTAAAGACTTGCGCCCATCTGTTGAAGCGGGCTTCCATTCGATCCTGGGGCGATTTGTAGCACATACCCACAGCGTTTACAGCAATATCGTCTTATGCAGCGATCAGGCGGAAGATTTGCTCAGGAAAATTTTTGCGGATCAGCATTATATCTATGTTCCCTATGTCAATCCGGGATCTCGTCTGACACTCGAAATCGCGCAAAGAATGGCTGCGTATAAAGACGGGCATAATGGTCACGCGCCAGATATTATTTTCCTGCAAAATCACGGTGTCATCGTCTACGCGGATACGGCGGATGCCTGTTTTGATCTGCATGAAAAGGTCAATCAGATGATTTGCCGGTACTTTTCTATTGACAGTGAGCAATATCCTGCGGTGAAAATAAGAGAGACTTCAGAAAACGAATTTTGTTCGGCTACGCCCTATCTTATAGATTCACTCAAAAAAGGTGTTTATACAACAGATTCATTGCTCGCAAATCCCCTATATCCGGATCAAATTGTCTATTTGAAGGAAGTTTTGGGCGAAACGGCGGTAATTCGGGAAACTGGTGAGATCACATACCGAATGCCTTATAAACAAGCCATTTTATTGGAAGAAGCGCTGACAGCGATCGTTTATATCATGAATCAAATTACAGCCCATGGTTTAAATATACAATATATGCGTGAATCTCAGCAGAATTTTATTAAAAACTGGGAAAGCGAGAAGTATCGTAAAGAGCTGGCGAGCAAATCCTGATTCGGTTGAAACTCCGGGGAGTTCGTGCTTGTCCAAAATCGCGCAAATCGCTCGACTGATCAGGAATGGGATATTTTAGGGAATAAAAGTGGTGTGAAAATGGAAAAAATAGATGTATTGGCTTTTGATTTAGGGGCTTCAAGCGGGCGTGCCATCATCGGTCGCTTTAATGGTGAAACCGTAGAAACAACGGAAGTGCATCGTTTTGAGAATGGATTTGAAAAAATCGGCGGTGTGGACAGTTGGAATTTTGCCAATTTATTGCAGAACGTAAAGATCGGTTTTGTTAAAGCAAAAGAGTCGGGATTTTCACCGCAAAGCTTTGGTATCGATACTTGGGGAGTCGATTACGGACTACTCGATAAGAACGGGGATTTGTTGGCTGATCCGAGGGCTTATCGCGGCGCCACGGATGAGGCGATGCTCGATGCTTTTGCTAAAATCGGAAAAAAAGAGATATTCCGAAGAACCGGCATTGCCGCCTTAAATTTCAATACGATTTATCAGTTAAATCAAAGGGTTTTGGAGAAGGATCCGGATCTGCAAAAGGCGGATCACTTGCTGATGATACCTGATTTGCTCGGTTATTTTCTGACCGGTTCGGACTACAGCGAATATACGAATGTAACAACCACTAATCTGTTTAATATCACGAAGCAGGATTGGGATTTTGAGCTGGCGGAATTGTTGCAAATTCCAACCGGGATTTTCGGCAAAATAGATTATTCAGGGCATGTCCGCAGCAAAATCAAAACGGAAATTGCTGCTGAACTCGGGATTGATCCTATTCCCCTGATTGCGGTCGGAACGCATGATACGGCTTCGGCGGTAGCGGCTATTCCGCTGCGTAAAAATTATGCTTTCTGTTCCAGCGGGACTTGGTCCCTGTGCGGTATCGAAGCTGACCGGGCAGTCATTTCGGATCTTGTTTACGACTCGAATTTTTCCAATGAAGGTACTATTCAGGGTGGTGTCAGACCGCTTAAAAATATCATGGGGATGTGGATTATCAATGAATGCCGCCGGGAATGGGGCGGCAACAGTGTAGCCTGGTCCGTGATTGATCGGGCCGCGGCAGAGGCAAAACCTTTCAAGGCTGTTCTGAATCCCAATTACTCGGAATTTTTCAGTTCGGGCAATATGATACAGAAAATTCAGGATTTTTGTCGAAATTCCGGTCAGGAAGTTCCGTCTACAATGGGCGAAATCGCCCGCACCATTTATGAGTCATTGGCTCTATCCTATCGCCATGTAATGAAGACGATGTCCTCTGTTCAGGGCTCGCCGATCGAGGGTTTGAATATCACGGGCGGCGGTATTCAAAATCTGATGCTCAATCAGATGACCGCGGATTGTGCCGGTTTGCCGGTCATTACAGGTCCGGTGGAGGGTGCCGCTCTCGGCAATATGATGGCTCAGCTGATCGGCTTAAAAGCTGTTCAAAATATCACGGCTGCCAGAAAGATTGTTTCGGCATCGGTAAAAATGACAGACTATCAACCTCGTCCCGCTGAAAAAGCCGGCTGGGATCGGCAATATGAAAAGTTTTGCGATTTACTGTAGTCAGACTTGTTATTTTGGCGAGAGAGGAAAGACTGATTACTGTAGTCAGGCTTCCTGATTTGGCGTGAGAGGAAAAACCGAATGATTTATACTGTGACCCTGAACCCGGCATTTGACCGGACGATTATCTGTTCTGATTTTCGGCCGGGCCAGCTCAACCGAATCGAGCAGAGTAGCGTTCAAATCGGAGGCAAAGGAATCAATGTCGCGAAAGTCCTTCGTATTCTGGGCGAGAAAAGTACGTCGCTCGGTTTTCTCGGCGCGCGTAATGCCGGTATTTTTCTGGATGAATTAAATCAGCTTCAGCTTCCTCACGATTTTATTTTGATCGAAAATCAGATGACGCGTACCAATTATAAAGTGATTGACCCTGCACAAAACAGCTTGACCGAGTTAAATGAAAACGGATTTACACTGAGCTATGGTGACGAGCGTGTTTTGCTCGATAAAATTTCAGGAAAACTTCAAGCGACTGATTATATTGTGTTTTCCGGCAGCGTCCCTCAAGGCTCAAATGTCGTCTTTTTGCAGAATCTGATCACGATCGCGAAAATGAGAACTCAGAATGTCATCTTAGATCTTTCCGGTGAAAACCTGCGTCAGGGCATCGCACAAAAACCGCTTATGATCAAGCCCAACAAGTCGGAACTGGAAGAAATTTTAGGCGGGCGTTTAATCGGAGAGGATGCGCTGATCGCAGCAGGATTAGAACTTCTGTCGGAGGGGATCCCCTATATTTTAATTTCACTGGGTGCTGAAGGGAGCTATTTTTTTACTGATCGAGCTGAAAATTTAAAAGGCGCAGAACGAGCTGTTTATAAAATTGAGCCGCTCAAAGTCAGGGCGAGAAATCCGGTCGGCGCGGGGGATTCGCAGGTCGCAGCTTTTGTTTTTGGCCTTGTCAGAAGATTGCCCATATTAGAAATCCTAAGCTGGACAGCGGCTGTTTCCGCCGCTATGGTAGCAAGGGGCGATGAGGCTGTCCCCGGCATGGACGAGATATACCGGAATTTCGACCAAATAAAAATCAGGAAAGTCAACTGATTTATATAACTCTGCGCAAACTGTTGACAGTCTGTTCACACAGAAAATCCGAAATACAAACCTCTCAAACTTACTTTTGACCAAACATGAAATGTTGTATCTTTATCGGATTTTTCTGTTATGATAGTTTCAAATTATTGTGTGAGGTAAAAGTTATGCGTTCACTAATAACAAAGACTTTATGTATGATTTTGTTATTTTTGCTGGTCCTGAACGTGGCCTGTGCGAAAAGTAATGACGATGTCAAAGAAACTGAAACCGATCAAATAGAAGATGCCGAAACTCCGAGCAGCGAGAAAAATACCGCGGCCGAGGCCGACGCCACAGAATCTTCTATTGAGCAAACGGAATCCGAGACACAAACAACTCCGGATGATACAACTGTTTTATCCAGATTCTCCGGCACTCCGATCTCCAAAGAAGAAAATCAAAAACGACCGCTTGCCGTCATGATTGACAATCATCCCAATGCCAGAATGCAGGCCGGTTTCCGCAACGCGGACATGGTTTTTGAAATGGTTGTGGAGGGTTCCTATACCAGATATATGATGATATTCCATTCGCAAGATGCCGAGCTGGTCGGCCCGATCCGTTCCGCGAGAAAATATTATATTGACCGTATGTCCGAGTTTGACGCGATCTATACTCATTTCGGCGGCTCCAAAGAGGCCAATCTCTTCCTGAAAGATAAAGATGATATTGACGGCATGGTCGTACCTTCTTCCGTCATCTGGCGTTACAATGATACCGGAAAATCCGCTCCGCATAACGCTTATTCCAACACGAAAAAGTTACGTGAGTATGCGATTGAAAAAGGTTCTGTCAATACGACGGAAAAACCGGGTTTTAATTTTTATGATACTGCCCGTGATATAGCCGGCGAACCGGCAAATAAGGTTCATGTCAGCTATTTCGCTGCCAATCAAAGTATTTTCACCTATGATCCGGCGACGGGTTTTTATTCCTACAATAAGGACGGGGAAGATCAAGTTGATGAGAACGATCAAAAACCGCTTGAAATCAGCAATATTATTATTCAGGTGGCGAACTATTATCCAAATCCGGACTACAAAGGAATTTTGACTCTGGATCAGGTGGGAAAAGGTGAAGGTTATTTTGTGACGCGCGGGAAATATGTTCCGATTACTTGGGAAAAGGCCGATCAGGACAGCCAGACAAAATACTATTTCGACGGTCGGGAAATTACTTTGAATCCCGGACAAACTTGGGTGCTGCTCGCGCAAGACCAGGACAGAACTGATATCGAGTTTACAGAATAGAACTTTTGCAATTCTTTATGAAATCACATTCCTTTGAGGATTTGCTTTAAGTTGATCAACTTAAAGCATCAAAACTTGAAATTTTTCTTATAGAAAATAATTAGGATATAATCTTGAAGCTAAGAGTCTCCATATTCAGGAGACTCTTCAGCAACCCTAAGCAGGGACTGATTCCTGCTTTCTAAATTTTTATATGATCCAAGCAAATCTTTAAAATAATTAGAGAGCTTTTTGTCTGTGCAGTAGATATAGCAACCTTTCTGGCCTCGGGTCAACAAAGTACGGTACGTATTTTTTATGAGTCTGTCAGCAATCTTTTTAGCCTGCTCAGGATCTCTTTTATACAAAGTTTTCAGACCTTTTGTTGAGTGATCAGAATTAGCTCTCTTAAACAGATCTGTCTTTAATCTGCCTGGCTCAAATACTAAATCATCTCCTATAATGACACCTACATAATCAAACTCCAAACCTTGCGAAGTATGGATACAACCGGCTTCATTGACGGAATCGGGATCAAGAGCATAGGTTCTTGTATTATTTAAATTCCAACTTATACTGAAATTTTTATCTTTAATCTCAATATCATGGAAATCAGGATCATTTCTTCTTTCTTTAGGCCATTCCCAGCAATAGCCGGCGAGTAATCTCGCTTTGTTGTTTACGTTCTTTCGCCGAATTTCTTCATGAAGATCATTCGGATCATCATAAATTCGAAAATCAAAGTCGAAATCATAAACCATATCCTTATCATCTGTGAGATCTAAAGCCGCATCCAGCCATTGCAAATACCCATTCGAACCATTGCAGCGAAATTGTGATTGCAAGACGCCAAAACGAATTTCAGCATTTGCCTTTCTTGACTGAGTTTCAAGTTCGTTCAAGGAACCGATATCACTGGTTGAAATCATTTGCTTTTCATCGACAAAGAAAATAGTGAACTTACTGGCATGGATAATTTCGGCAACTTGATTTTCACCTCGTCTGAATAGTCCGGATTTAGCGTTTAAGCGATGGGCCTCGTCAACAATTGCTACATCAAGTTCATTTTCTTCAGCATCGACATAACTGCCCGAACTTTTGAAGAGATTATCGATGGAACTCTTCTTCATGGAGCCTTTCAGCATGGCATTATAAACGTCTCTGGGAGCGCTGTTTTTAGTAATATACTGAGCCACTAATCCTTTGTTGATAAATGTGACTAACAGATTCACAGCAACCACACTTTTTCCGGTCCCCGGGCCGCCTTCTACAATCAGCACTCTTTTCTTACAATCTTTTTGGCATTTTTTACTAAGGGTGAGAGCCTCTTCATAGGCAACCTTTTGATCATCCACCATTATGAATTCAGGATTTCCGGCAAGCATATTCCTAATACTGTCTTGCAAAGATTTGGAGGGACGAATTTTACCATTATCAATTTCAAATAATATTTTTGTTTGATCACCTTTTTGAATATAGCGTTTGATAAATTTACGTAATTTATTTGTATCATGGGAAGTAAAAAGCGGCGTGTCTCGTGTTAATGCTGAGAAACTGTTAACAAAAGGATCATCCTCTGCTCTCCTGTAATTATGCAGGTACGCACATGGATGAACAGATATTCTCTGCTCTTCAACATTTTGGTTAAAGTCTTTCAGTAGTTGAGCATAACTCCAAGCTTGATAGCAAGGATGCGCAACCTCCCTTAATCCACCGCCAAGGACGGTTTGGACAATGGAATCTTTTTCGCTGACCACGGCAGCACTTTCCCATTGTTTCAATTCGATAATAACGACATTTGATCTGTCTTGATGATCATAACCGGAAATCAGAAAATCTATTCTTTTTGAGGTACTTGGTATTACATATTCAATCGCGATTCCGGCATCTTGAGGTACAGCCGGATCATTCAGAATCATATACATATATTGCAAAGAATTGCGCCATGAGAGAATTTCGCTTTTGGCAACCCCTCGATGCTTTTCACGGATTAATTGATAAAGATTATCTACCAGATCCTGATTCTCGACTTGTCTGGAAAATCCGGCTTTTGTATTTGTATAGACGATCATGTTGAAACTCCATCTCTATGCGGATTATACAGGTTTAGCGGATAACGCGATTACAGCCAACCCCGGGCAGAGTCAAATCAAATTGGATTTAATTCCGAAATTGATGGATGGCTCCATTTTCGCAATAATCTACATCACTTTTACAGAGATCTACAGCTCTGTATATTTTTTACTGATTCCTTTGGCTTTTTCGACAGGATATTTTGCTTCGTTCAAATCCATTTTTTTATTCATAATTGTTACCGGATCGACATCAAGAACTTGCGCCAATTGCAAACAATAAATCAGAACATCCGCCAATTCTTCCAGAATTCCTTCTTCGTCGTCACCTGTTTCAGACCACTGAAAATGTTCCAGCAACTCCGCCGCCTCAATACAAATAGATTTCGCCAAATTGGCAGGGGAGTGAAATTGATCCCAATCCCGTTCCTCACGGAATTTTTGAATTCTTTGTTTGAGTTCGTCCATAAAAACCTCTTATGCCTACGCCTGACTTAAATGAAGTGGGTGATTCGATGACTATTTTCCCGGATCGATTCTTTCCGTTTGATCGATAATCTGCATGATTTGATCCTTATAGATAGAGAACCAATTGCCCTGACTCTGATTCATGACCACAAAATTGCCCTCGCTTGCCGGGAAAGCAATAAAATCCCAATCGGGATTTCCGGCGAAAAAGCCCATTTTTCCCTCGCCGTAATCCTTTTCCTCAAGAGAGGTACCACAAACACCGAAACTTGTATAATAGTAAAAAATTATTCTCCCGACTTTGTTCAAAGGCCGAAAACTTATCGCAAATTCCTGACCTGAACCAAGCAGTAAAGAGTCATCTGAGAACTCCTCCACGGCATACTCAAAACCCGGTACATAGGGCAGGCTGAAACCGAAACCGTCGTGTTCATAGCTGATTCTCGTCGTTTCGTCAGCAAGAATTAAATCGAATGCGGCGTAATAAATCTTTTCGTCATAATCTGCTGTCGCGCGATAATCCATCACCTTTTTGCCGATGCGATAACTGCCGGGTGCGAGTTCGCCGTAAAATTCCGTCCAATCAACAGGATATTCGGTCGTCCGATCCGGCAAAATCGGCAGCCCCTCATCGCTGAAGCTCATTTGATCTTTGGGAATAATCGGCTCCAGCTCAGTCCAATTTCCATTTTCCAGTTTTTCCAGAGAGTAATAGGAACCGGTTAGCAGCTTTCCGCTTGGTTTGCCATCTTGCTGCTCAAAAGCCACGTTCAGTTTGGTCGGCGTTATATTCCTGACCGTCAGCTTGAGTCCCCATTCGTCAGAAAGTGCCATGGACAAAGGAGTTCTGCTAATCCCCACGATTTGTTTTTCGGTCGAAACTCCGGCATCCTGCGTGCTTTCACCGATTTGCTCCTCCGCCCCCGTCTCCGTTTCCGGCGTTGACGTTCCCGTATCTGCATCTGAATTTTGTCCTTCTTCACTCGGCGGGTTATCTGCAGTTTTTGTATGATCAGAGGAAATTTCTTTTGATTCTTGTTTTTGATTACAACCTGCGATGCTAACAATCAGACAAAATAGGATCATGATTGCAATTATTCTTTTCAGCATAATCAATCCTCCTGCAAGGGTTTATCTCAAAGCAAAACCATTCGTATTTTTACTAAGTAAATTATATGCCATATATTATTAAAAAATATTTAAACTTCTACTCTTGTAGTGCGAGGTTAATTTTAGAATTTTTATCAATGAAAATTGATCGCCCTACGGCAGAAGCAGCTGAGCAAACTCTTCCGCCGTGACACCGACGAAATAATCGGAAATCGGAAATTCCAAAGCGGCGATACGCTCTTTGATCGCGTTTTCTTCCAATAATAATCCCCTTAGATTGGCAGCTAATTCCGCGACATCACGCACACCGAAAAAGTCGCCGAAAAAGGTAATATTGTTAAGCACAGAGTGGTTTGTTTCCATCAGAATTTCAATCGAGCCGCCGGGGAATCTCTTTTCCTTACGTAAATCATATTGCGGAGCTTTGCCGTAATTCCATTCCCAACCGGCTTTCCATTCCGCCAATTTGGAGATTGCGGCTAAATCTTTCTCGCTCAACTGATATTCACTCATATCAGGGCGGGTAGCTTTTACTTCCTTAAAAATGGCATCCTGCAAATCTTGCACGGTCCTTTTTTGCTTGAGTTCATCATTGATATTGGTTACCCGACTGCGCACGGATTTCACACCTTTGGATTTTATTTTATCTTCCTTGACATGGAGAGCCTTGCCTAAAACACTTAAGTCGACATCGAATAGGATGCAGCCATGGTGCAGCACTCGATCTTTGGTATAGGCTTGAGCATTGCCGCAGATTTTTTTGCCGTCAATTTCAATATCATTGCGGCCGCTGAAGGTTGCAGTCAGTCCCATCTTAGCCAAGGCTCTGATCACGGGCTGAGAGAAAGCTTGAAAATCGAATGCGTTCTCGTTTTTTCGAGGTGCTATCAGGGTATAATTCAGATTGTTCAGATCATGATAAACGGCGCCGCCACCGGAAATACGGCGAATAACTCTGATTCCGTGGTCGCGGACATAATCGCTGTCAATTTCCGCTAAGCCGTTCTGATTCTTTCCTATGATGATTGATGGTTCGTTGATCCAGAGCATGAAGATCTCATCCACATCTTTGATCTGTTTGAAAGCGTATTCCTCAAGCGCCACGTTGTATGCGGTATCATGTGTTTTGCTAATAATATATTTCATCATTTCCCTCAACTTGTCGTGATTTTTCTCCTTTAACAAGATGACAGATCCACCGTTTCCGGTTTGGAACTTCTGCATTTTGCAGAAAGATTATCATTGAACTCTATCAGTATTAAGGAAAACAGAGCAAAAATCAACTGGCGGTTTTTTATTAGAGTGTGATGGACAAAAAAAGCGGTTTTGCA
>CAYFVK010000023.1:0-18571 GCA_964346695.1 uncultured Mageeibacillus sp.
TATGAAGAGGCTATTTATCAATTTTATAAAGATCAATCTTCCAAAATGGTTTTCCCGGGTAAAAATGCAGAGACCATGAAAATAAAACAAAAATTATTTTTAAAGTGGCTAAATCATATGATTCATTTTTATGATAAATAGAAAATTTATATATTGGATAGGAGAATAAGATGATGAAAAAACTACCCCAAGCCCCGTTTTTTGAGACGAGTGTGAAAAATTATATCTACGGGCAGGATGTTATTGATTATGCGTTAGAGGTCGAGAAGGCGGCTCAAAAATATGATGTGGACGCCTTGTTCATTTCCCCTTAACGGAAATTCGGGAAATAGCCAAACGGACTGAGCGTTTAATTATTTTAGCTCCCTACATGGATACACTGAGACCCGGCAGAGGAATTGCCGATATTTTGCCGGAAGCCATCAAAGAAGCAGGTGCGCATGGTGTTTTGATCAATCATGTAGAAAAACCGATGTACCTGAAACAAATAGAAGCAACCATCGCCAGAGCCCGCGAGTTGGACTTGATCAGCTTTGTTTGCGCGGATTCCATCGCCGAAGCCAAGGCTATCGCACAATTTGAACCTGATATCATGAATCCGGAGCCATCTGAATTAATCGGTTCAGGTCAAGCCAGCGATATGTCTTATGTGGCACAGACATTGCAGGTGATCAAAGAAGTTTCACCGAATATTTTAGTGGAACAGGCGGCGGGAATTGTTAAAGCCGGTCAGATATACGATTTCATTATGGCAGGAAACGATGGAGCCGGCTCCGCATCGGGCATCTTGAAATCAGAAAATCCCTATGCCTTGCTGGATGAAATGATTTATTATGTCAGTTTAGCAAAAAAAGAATTAGCAAAATAATATTTTTTAAATAGAAGAGGAAAATTTTATGAAACTTTATAATCATATCATTCAATGCCGCTCAACAGGACAACGTCCGACATTCCATAATTTATCCAAAGAAATACGGGAATTTGTCAAAAGTACAGGAACTCAAAACGTACAATGTCTGATTTATTCCAGGCATACAACCTGCGCGGTACTCATTGACGAGGAGTCCTTTGATGAGGCTTATTCCGGATTAACTTTTTTGCAGCAGGATTTAGTAGACTTTTTTGAAAAAGTAATTCCGACTTGCCGGAGAGAAGGACAATATATGCATCCGGGTCCTAAATTAACAGTTTTCGCCGCAGAGCATGGCGAAGATAAACAGGGTTGTATTAATACGGACGCCCATTTGCGTTCTTCCATTATCGGCAGAAGCGAAGTGATTCCGATCATCGACGGGAAGCTGATACTCGGAGAGTTCGGAAATATCTATTTTATTGATTTCGATCAGACCAGAGCAAGGGACAGAGAAGTTATTGTTCAAGTTACAGCTTATGAATAGTTATTCATGAGATATAATAACCGGTCAGCAAAATACGCTGATGTAAAATGTTAATCTTAGAAAAAAGAAATGGATCTATGCATAAGACCATTTCTTTTTTTCGGAATTCATACTTTTTTCGCCTACTCATCATAAATTTAGGCGATAATGTAGGACGAACAAAATTTGTCTGACAGCCTTATGGGAAAATGCCTCTCGTGCCTTTCGCTTGGACGAGTTTGTTAAGCGCGAGGACATAGGCGCCGGCTCTCAGGCTGATCTGCTTTTCCAGATGTGTTGCGTAGACTTCCTCGATGGCTTTATCCAGTATGCGAAAGAGATTACGGTTGACTTCTTCCTCATCCCAGAATAGTTTTTGTATATTTTGTATCCACTCAAAGTAGGAAACAATGACCCCACCGGAGTTTGTCAAAATATCCGGAACGACCGTGATCCCTTTTTTCTCCAAAATTTCATCAGCTTGGGCGGTAGTCGGACCATTCGCAGCCTCGATGATCAGCGGAGCTTCGATCTGATCGGCATTGTCTTTGTTAATTTGATTTTCCAGTGCGGCAGGAACGAGCACATCAACTTTGAGCGTTAAAAGTTCCTGATTGCTGATGCGCTTGTGGTTCGCAGGCAAAGGATAAGTGTCGAGCAGCTTTTTCTCATGGATATGTTTTAGAAGCTCCGCTACCTGGAGCCCGTCAGGGCAGTAAATCCCGCCTGAGACATCGCTGGCGGCGACAATTTTAGCGCCGCGTTCATGAATCAATTTCAGCGAAACGCTGCCGACATTGCCCAGCCCCTGGACGGCGACAGTAACCTCATCCATTTTTTTGCCCATCTTTTCCAGAATTTTTTGGGTAGTGATCATGACTCCGCGTCCTGTGGCTTCGGGACGTCCCAATGATCCGCCGATTTCCAGAGGTTTGCCGGTGACGACGCCCGGGACAGTATAACCTTTGAATATGCTGTAAGTGTCCATCATCCAAGCCATAACTTCGCCATTTGTGTTAACATCAGGCGCAGGGATATCCTGTTCCGGTCCGATTAAAGGCAAAATCATCGCCGTATAGCGGCGAGTCAAGCGTTCCAACTCGGCTTTGGAAAATTCGTTCGGATTGATTTTGATTCCGCCTTTCGCTCCGCCGAAAGGAATGCCGACTACTGCGCATTTGAAGGTCATCCAGGCGGCAAGTGCTTTGACTTCATTGATATTCACATCCTGATGATAGCGCAGACCGCCTTTACAGGGACCTCTGGAACTGGAATGCTGTACACGGTACCCTTCAAACATTCTTACACTGCCGTCATCCATTTTTACCGGAAAGGTGACTTTGAGTTCTCGTTCAGGATAGAGCGTGGTGATATAATCTTTCTCTTCAAGTCCTAAGATATTGGCTGCTTTTGTAATAGTCGCTACGACATTATCATATGGATTATATGTTTTCATTTCTTAGATCTCCTTGATTTATTAAATTCATTAAAGTTTTGTCATCATAAACTTCAATGAACCATGATAACATATTTTATTGTCCTTATAATGGCATAGCTGATAGGATTATTTTTATACTTGATTGATCTTTTCAATTTTTTTCTTGATCTCTTTTGCTTCTTTTGCAGTTAAGGCACCGCAATAAGTTGTGGCATCAAAGGTTTGCCCGGGTTCAAGATAACGCATATTATTTTTCTTTAATTCAGCCGTATAACCTTCCGATTCGGCTGTGCCCGGAAGCACCATACCCATGGAGCAGCAGTTTTCATGATAGGCGATCCAGCGAACACCATGCTCTAAGATAGTGCTGTCAAAGTAGGTATAATCTGCCTCCCCGTTAGGCAGCAGATGAAGAAAATGGGAAAAATTATGTTCATCTTTCTTCATTTCTCTTAGGAAAAAACAAATTTCCGGATCATAATAATTGCCCTCTGTTATGGGATTGGATAAGGCGGGATTTTCTTTAATTTTGGCATGTAAAGCCGATAGCTCTGCGGACGGATTTGCCGGTAATGCCTGAATCCCCATATGTTGCTTATCCCAGTCCAGGGTCTGGTATATTTTAGCGTTCGGTATAATTTTATTATTAATATGGCACAGATACATCAAATTCATTTTTAAACGTGACAGATTTTGGGCGTGAATATGTACTTCTAAAATGCTTGAAGATTCGTATAATTTCACTGAGGGGATGGCTATATAGTGTTCATCAAATGCAATGTTGCGTTCATAAAGACTTTTGATTTGAAGATAAGCACCTTTGTCATCTTTTCCGAATTCGATCCGGGCTTCTTTCATCTCAGCAAAAGGCAAATCGCCATGTGTCGGGTGATGATCGCTCTCTTTAGGAACGCCCATGGAGGTCATGCCGCAATGCATGAGATAACAACCGTAAGTATGTCCGAAAATATTTGTCGGCGTGGGTTCCGGAAATGAGGTTTGCATTTTGAGTGAACGATCATAAAAAACGGCATCCCAAATAACTTGCCCAAGATAGGGTAAAACAACAATATGACCGAGTTCATTTTCTAATTTTATGGCTTCTACTCCGCTATCGTATTTAAACAGATAAGCTTTTAATTTTCCAAACTCTAATAATAAATTTTGCTTTTTACTAAAATATTTTTTCCTTAAATTGATTTGCATGATGGACTCCTTCCCACATATTGCATATGTCTTTATGATCAAATTAACAAATTATCCGTAAACATAGGAAACAATCGTTTGCTCAAACGATTTTATTAGCGAAACAGTCAAAAAAAGTGTATTGTTATATGACAATATGTACAAATAATTACTCCAAAACAAAAGACTAATTTGTAAAGCTTGACATGCAAAAATATACAAATTACTATCAACATAAGTTCAGAGAAAAGTATTTTTTAGATAAATGGTTAAATTACAGGACATAGCTAATGAATTTCAAATTTCTGTTTCGACAGTTTCCAGAATTTTAAATGGAAAAGGGAGAGTAACTGATGAGTTGAGAGAAAAAGTGTTAGCCTATGCCAAAGAGGTAAATTATACTCCTAATTCTATTGCGAAAAGTTTAAAGTTTCAGGAGTCAAAGTCGATCGGATTAGTTGTGCCGGATGTTACGAATATTTACTACGGAATTATCTTCAGTGCCATAGAAAAATTTGCCGGACGTAACGGCTATACAACGATTCTTTTCAATAGTGACAATACGATTAATCAGGAAGATGAATTTGCGTCACAATTACAAAATTCTTATGTAGACGGACTCATTGTCGCCACGCATGGCAGTAAAATATGGTCTGTGTTGGAAGACGAAGTATTAAATAAGGTGGTTTTTGTTGATAATAAGCCTTTGGTCAATGATCGGGAGATTGATTTTATCGGTTGTGATAATGAAATCTCTGCTTATCGTCTAACAAAAAAGATGCTCAATAAAGGCTACAGTCGGATTATGACTGTAACAGGACCGAACAAAGAATCATCCGCCAGAGAGCGCTTGATCGGTTTTGAAAAAGCGATGCTGGAAGCGGGATTAGATTATGAGAATAATATTATTGAAACCAATTTCATGTATGAAGATGCTTTTAATAAGATAGCCGGACAGTTTGAAAGAGGAAATGTTCCGGAAGCGATATTAGCTCATAATAATGTGACGGCATATGCCGCATTAAGAGTAGCGAACAAGTATGGTATAGAAGTGCCGAAAGATATGGGCATTGCCTGTTTTGATCATATCGATGTTTACGGATTTATGGAACCGAAGTTTTCCAATATGATGCAACCGGTAGAAGAAATAGGGAAAATAGCTGCCGAAGTATTAATCAATAAGATTAATACAAATCTGAAAAACTACGAACCTCGAGTTATTACCTTGAATCACAGATATATTACGGGGGAAACAATTTAGCAACAGAAAAATTTAGAAAAAACAAAAAAATCAGCTGATTTTAGCATGAGCAAACGTTTGCTCAAAGAAAAAACACTACTGAAAGTGATCAATTGATGTGAGATAAGACTGATGAGTAGTTGAATAAAAAGAAAAGTAAAACGGTAAATTAGCGGATCAATCTTCATGATACTGAATTGATCATTTAGGCATAGCTTTTCAAACGGAGAAAAAATGGAACAATTTTTAGTTGAATTAAATAATATCAGTAAAGCCTTTTTTGGCGTAAAGGCACTGGACGATGTTTCTTTTGATTTATATCCCGGTGAAGTGCATGCTCTCGTGGGTGAAAATGGTGCCGGAAAATCTACTTTGATGAAAATTTTAACGGGAATCTATTCAAAAGATTCCGGTTCAACCGTCATCAGGGGAAAAGAAGAAAATATTTCGAATGTTCGGGATTCTATGAATTTGGGTATTGCCATGATTCATCAGGAGTTAAACCTTATTGAACATCTGACCATCGCTCAAAATATTTTTATTGGTAGAGAAGCCGAGTTTGGCAATTCGCTTTTTCTTAATGATACAGAAATCAATAAAAGAGCAGAAGAGTATTTTGAGGATATAGGCATTCAGGCTGAACCAGATACTGTAGTAAGCCAGTTATCGGTTGCGAAACAACAAATGGTGGAGATTGTTAAAGCGGTCAGCTCGGACGCAGATATCATCATAATGGACGAGCCTACGGCTTCCCTGACGCTTGAAGAAATTGATGATCTGTTTGAAATTATAAAAAAACTCAAACAAAAAAATAAGGGAATAATTTATATTTCTCATCGGCTGGAAGAATTATTTGTAATTGCGGATCGAGTTTCTGTCATGCGTGATGGAAAAATGATTAGTACTTCCCCGATACAAGAACTGGATGAGCGTTCAATTATTAAGAAAATGGTTGGACGGGAAATTACCATTGAGCCACCGGTATTTGATGAATCAAAATATGGGGAAACGGCCTTGGAAGTTTCCGGTCTAAATTTTTCGAATGTAGTTAAAGATGTTAATTTTTCCGTACGTTATGGGGAAATTGTAGGTTTCGCGGGTTTGGTAGGTTCCGGCAGATCAGAAACGATGAAGACAGTTTTTGGTGCTTATAAGAAAGACTCCGGTACCATAAAAATTGATGGACAAGAAGTTAGTATTAAGCAGCCCAGTGACGCCGTTGAATTGAATTTGGCTTATTTATCAGAAGATAGAAAAACTGAGGGGATTATTACGACACAACCAATCTTTGAAAATATCAGTCTTCCCAAAATGAGTAAATTTACAAAAAAGAAAATCCTTCTCGATATCAATAGAGAATTAGTCAATGCCGATGAAATGATTAAACTCCTCGGTATCAAAACACCTTCATCGAGATTATTAGTGCAATATCTTTCGGGAGGAAATCAACAAAAAGTTGTCATTGCAAAATGGTTATCAAGTAACAGTAAAATTATTATTTTTGATGAACCTACAAGAGGTATAGATGTTGGCGCCAAAGACCAAATTTATGATTTAGTTGAACAGCTTGCTGATGAGGGACACGCAATTATTGTAGTTTCATCAGAAATGCAGGAAATAATTAGACTATGCAATCGCGTATACGTGATGTCCGAAGGTCGGATTTCGGGTGAACTGCATAGTGATAGTATTTCACAGGAAAAGATAATGACATTAGCAGTAGATCGGAAAAATTAGAGGAGAACATATGGAAAAGATTAGAAACAATAAAACTATTAGACAGAAGTTAATCATTTTTGGTGCATTGGTTCTGATATTCATCTTTTTTACTATTCAGAATCCAACATTTGCGAGTTATGGGAATATCATGACTATAACATTAGCGACTTGTATTAATGGAATTCTGTCATTAGGAGTTACATTTGTTATTTTAACTGGAGGGATTGATTTATCAATCGGTACAGTAATGACGTTCTCCGCCATCATTTCCGGTACGGTTTTTAATAAATTGGGACTCCCGATCTGGATATGTATCATTATTGGGCTCTTAACCGGTGCCATGTGTGGCTTTATTAATGGAATTGCAGTTACCAAAATGCATTTACCTCCATTTATTGCAACGATGTGCATGATGATGATAACCAAGGGTCTTAATTTAATTGTTTCAGGTATTAAACCGGTTTATTTCAGCAATGCAAAAAATTATCAGGCCATTGCTCTTGGAGATTTTCTGGGTATAAAAGGTTTTTATAATGCGATTGTTATCTATTTCTTAATAGCTCTGATCGCATCTTATATCTATAACAGAACGATTTTAGGAAGATATGCCAAGTCAATTGGCAGCAATGAGAATGCGACAAGACTTTCCGGAATTCGAACAGACAGATGGAAAATATCAGTGTACGTAATTTGTGGCGTTTTTGCTGCTATTGCAGGTTTGGTAATGAGCGCAAGATTAAATTCAGCGCAACCTCAATTAGGCGCAGGCTATGAAACCGAAGCGATTGCTGCGACTGTAATAGGTGGAACATCTATGAGTGGCGGGAAAGCAAGTATATGGGGATCAGTCCTGGGCGCTTTTATTGTTTCGACCTTGACAAATGGATTACGATCGATGGCTGTTGCTACTGAATGGCAAACTGTATTAATAGGTATTGTTCTTGCATTAGCTCTATTTATTGATCAGTTACAAAATAAAAAGAAGAAAGATTGAAGGAGAAAAAAAATGAAAAAAACAGTCTTATGTATGTTGTTAGTGCTAGCCTTGCTTGTAGGCTTAGCAGGATGTGGAAATTCAAATGATTCAAAAGGAACTGATTCCCCGGCGGAAAATGGAAAAGTAGAAAATACAGACGCCGATGCGGAAGAAAAGGTTTATATTCCTGTGGTTGCACTTGGTTATGGTCATCAGTTCTGGCAGGCTGTTAAACAGGGTGCGGATCAGGCTGCTGCGGATTATGGAGTAGAAATTACATTTGAAGGTCCTGAACAAGAAACGATGGTCGATAAACAGGTAGATATGATAAAAACGGCTCTGGCGAAAGATCCTGTTGCGATATGCGTAGCCGCGATTGATATTGAAGCGGTAAGACAAGATATTCAAGCAGCTAAGGACAAAGGTGTGAAAGTAGTTGGCTTTGACGCGGGTGTTGGAGATTTGGCTGATGCCACAGCAACAACTGATAGCTATGCAGCAGGAGCTTTGGCAGCTAAAAACGCGGCGAGATTATTGGATAATAAAGGAAAAGTTGGAATTGTTGGACATTCGCAAACCGTTGTCGATGCCGTGGCAAGAGTTGAAGGATTCAAAGAAACGATCGAAAAAGATTATCCTGATATAGAAATTCTTGATATACAGTATGGTGAAGGCGATCACCTGAAATCGGCAGATGTCGCGAAAGGCATGATGCAGGCAAATCCTGATATACAGTTAATCTATACCTCAAACGAAGGCGCGTGCGTTGGTACATATAATGGTTTAAAAGAAGCGGGATTAATTGACAATGTTATGCTAATCGGTTTTGATTCCTCAGCGGCTATGAAAGAGGCTATCAGAAGCGGCGAAATTGAGGGAGCTATAACTCAAGACCCGGTAAAAATGGGTTATTTAGCAGTGGAAAGCGCATATAAATTATATAAAGGCGAAGCAGTTGATAAGGAAATAGATACAGGCTGTACTTGGTACGATGCTTCCAATATGGATGATCCGGAAATAGCACCGTTACTATATGACTAAGAATCCCGGATTTTTAAATAAAAATTGTCAAAAAAAAGTATAGGTATTAAAGATTGAAAGAGAGGGTACAAATGACCAGAGTAATGATTCCAAAGGAAGAATATTTTGCCAGAGCAAAAAGAGCAGGTGAATTAATCAAAGCGAAAGGACTTGATGTTCTGGTAGTTAACGGGACAGAGTCTGACTATGCGAATCCCAGATATTTCAGCGGATTCTGGCCGGTTTTTGAACGTTCCGGTGTCGCGATTAACGCGAATGGTGAAACTGCTTTGATGGTAGGTCCGGAATCTCCCATTTTTGCGGCTGACAAGGCAGTGATTAAAGATATTTTCATGATGCGTGAATATATTGAAAGCGCCAGTCCGGAATATCCTCATTTGAAAGATAAGATGCAAACCTATCAGGATGTTTTCCATTTTCTTGGGGTGACAGATAAGAAGATCAAAGTCGGTATAGCTTCTCCGGTTGATACGACGATGGTTATGTATGATGGTCTGAGAAATACATATCCGGAAGCTGAAATCGTTGATGCGTCCGATATTATGAACACCTTGCGTTCCATTAAATCAGAAAATGAAATAGCCTGCTTAAGAGAAGGAGCGCGAATTTCCGATATCGCGATTCAGGAAGTAATAAAAGCGATTAAACCAGGCATGACCGAGCTGCAATTGGTCGGTATTGCACATGAAGTATTTTATCGAGAAGGGGCTGAAGCGGAAGGCTTGCCGATTTATTGTTTCAGCCAAAAAAGTACGCAGCATGCGATCTCCCGTTCCGGTTATGAGAAGATCAAAAAAGGTGATATCGTTCAGTTGAATTTTTCAGCCAAGGTTGACGGTTATAGTTCAGCAATCGGTATCCCGGTTTCAATGGGACCATTAACGGGTGAAAAGAGAGAAATTGTCGAATTCTTATGGGAAGCTCATAAATGGACAGAAAACAAATTGTCAGAAGGAGCGGGATTACCGGCAAAAGATTTAGCTATCGGCTATGAGCAGTTCTTCAAAGACCATCATAGAGAAGCTGCTTATGTCTATGGACCATGCCACAGTACAGGGATGATTGAAGTGGAATATCCCTGGATTGAAACCAATTCAACCTACAACTTGGCGTCAAACATGACTTTCCAAATTGATACATTCGGTATTGGATCAGACTTTGGTTGCAGATGGGAAAAACCGATTGTGGTAAGAGAAAACGGTATCGAACTCTTATCGCCCGAGATCGGCACCATCTATGAGATTGATTGTTAGAACTTTTGTCACACAATAGTTCAACAAATATTTTAAAGGAAGGGTAAAGTAAATATGAAAAGAATTTTAACGATCTTTTTAGTCGCGGTGATGCTATTAGGATTAGTAGCTTGCGGACAGAGTGAAAAACCGACAGAGACAGAAAAACCTGCCGAAACAGAGAAACCCGCAGAGACAGAAGCCCCGGCGGAAACGGAAAAACCCGCTGAGACAGAAGCTCCGGCGGAGACAGAAGCAAACACAGAAGTAAAGAATTATAAAATCGGTGTGTCCATCATGGAGTTAACAGCTTATACATGGTTCCAGGGAGTCATTGATGGCTGCAATAGATGGCAGGCTGAAAATGGAGAAGCCAATGGCGTCAATATGGAATTTACATTTGAAGATTCAATATCAGATGTACAGACTATGTTAACAAATATTGAAAACATGGTAGCTGCGGGCTCAGACGGAATTATTTTATTCCCGGCAGATGCTTCCTCCGCGATTCCTTTGATGAAACAATATACAGCAGAAGGTGTCCCGTTTGTTATAGGTGACTATAAGCAGGATGCCAGTTCAGAAGCTGATATGGTTTGGTCTACTTTCGTCGGACACGATATGAAAGCGTTAGGCGTGAAAGCCGGTGAAGTAGCGGTTGAATATTTGAAAACTTTAGGAAAAGATGATCCGACCTGCTTATTCATTACAGTTCCGACCTCCGGTCAAGTTTCCAAAGATCGTTTTGATGGTTTCTCAGAAACAGTTTTAGCAGCATTCCCGAATGCGAAGATCATTGAGGAAGGCGATACAAATGGAAACAGCCGTGATTCATCTCAAACCTTGACAGAAAATGTTTTACAACGTGAAAAGAACATCGATGTTGTTTGCGGTCACAATGACGCCGCAGTAGTCGGCGCTTATAACGCAGCCGTCGCTGAAGGCAGAAATGAGATTCGTTTCATCGGTATCGCCGGTGATATTGATGTTTTAACCTGGTTGTCCCAAGGCAATGAACAATGGTTGGCGGAAGTCTTACAAGATCCGACTGTGTTAGGTTATCAGGCAACGGATGCTATGTATAGAGTTTTAGCAAAAGGTGAAGATTTGCCGGAAAACTATGATTTACCGGAACCGGAAGCTATCACACCGGAAAATATTTCCGAGTATGATTGGGAAAATTGGGGCTGGTTAGGCTGAGAATAAAAAATGATTTTCATAGGTGCATCAAATTGCACCTATGAAAAAATCAATGAACATGAAAAAGAGGAGAGAAAATGAATAATCTAAATAAAGCCTCCATGAAAAAGTCTCATAATATAAAAGCTATGTTTAGCGAATGGATGATAGTATTTCTATTTATCATAGTTTTTCTTTTATGTTGTCTTCATCCAAACTTCAGAACTACAAATAATATTATGAATATATTGCGGCAAGCATCTTTTATTGCCATTATCGCGATGGGAGAATTCTTTGTCATATTGGTATCTCAAATGGATATGTCTATTACTTCAACCATCAATATGGTATCCATTTTGTTTGCCGGCCTGATCGTCAAAAACGGTTTGCCGCTCGGGTTATCCCTAGTAGCAGTAATCATTATGTCTATTGTTATCGGGATCATTAACGGGATTATCGTGGTTTACGGTCATGTACCTTCCTTTATCGGTACTTTGGTCGTGATGAACATTTTAAAGGGAATCAGTTATATTTATTCAGGAGGATTGCCGATACCCGGATTGCCGGATGGATTTACACAATTGGCTTTAGGCAAGTTAGGTTTTGTTCCCTATGCTGTTATCCTGATGTTTATTATCGCTATTATTTTATATATATTTACCGAGAAAACAGCACTCGGCAGATCATTCTTCGCTGTCGGCGGCAATATTGAAGCTTCCCACTTATCAGGTCTTAACACAAAATATATTGTGATTTTAGCTTTTGTTTTATCAGCTGTGCTGTCAGCAATTGGTGCCCTTGGACTTACTTCCAAAACATTATCAGGTAATGTAACAATTGGTGATAACGTCCTTTTTGATGTTATGACAATCTGCGTTCTCGGCGGAACCTCTTTATCAGGTGGACGAGGAAGAATAATAGGAGTTGTTATCGGGGCATTATTTATACAAGTAATTACAAATATTATGGTTATTTTAGGAATCAATGCATACAGCCAATGGGTTGTTAAAGGTTTGATTTTGATTGCCGTTGTTTTGATTGATTCAAATTCCAAGAAAGAATAAACATAAAACTATTATAGATAGAATTAGGAGTAGATATGAATATTTTTCCCCAAATAAAGCATTTAGAGAATTTGAGTAAAGATAAATTGACCTTTCAGAGAATCAGCTTGAGCTTGGCACCTTTAAAAGATGTTTCTGCAGAAGAAATGCGGGAGATAGCAGAAGAATGTTTTTGGGATTATCCGGAGTTGATAGCTGATGATTCAAACAAAAAAACGGTCAAGGTGATTTGCAAAACCGAATTGCCGAAAATCGAAGTTACAGATCATGAAGCATATCTTTACCATCAACAGGGTTATTCTCTTTCTATCCATGATCAGGCCATTTACTTTTCATATGAAAACAGAGCAGGTTTTGTGTACGGCTTAGTCACTTTGAAAAAACTGATCACTTCATATCTTTCCGAGCAGGATATTTGGTTTGATTATTCAGATGTCGAAGGTAACAGAGAGGGCTATCAGCGTTTGCTGCAATTAGATGATCGCATAGAGAACACGATGTTCGAATTACCGATATGTGAAATAACAGATTATCCATCGGTAGAAACCAGAGCAGTAGCCCCGACTTTCAGCTGGTATTCAGGCTATGGTCGTTTAGGCTTTGATATGCAACTTTGGGGATATGAAGAATGGCTGGAATATTTACGCCAGTGTGTAGATCAAAAAATCAATCAATTTAATATGGTCATGTACGGCTATTGGCCTTTCCTGTTTCCGGAATATCCGGAAACAATTTATAAAGATGTACCGATAGAAATCTGGAATGCCGAGAATGAACGTTTTATTAAGATGAAATATACTCATCCTAATATAGAAGATGATTTTTTATCAAAATTTATTGCCAAGGCGCATCAATTGGGTGTCAAGATCGTTGCCTATGTAGGATTAAATTCCTATAACGGCGGATATAGTATTGCTCATCCGGAAAAGAGAATGATTCCGCCTGAGGGAAGTGATTTCCTGAATGATTTCGATTCGATTTGCTTATCGGATGAAGACAATGTGAATTACATTGTCAGAAGCATGGAAAGAATTACAGAATTGGGTTTCGATGGTTTTGCTCTGGAAGAAAGTGAGGAAGGATTCTGGTTTTGCAATTGTGATAAATGTACCGAAAAATGGCATAGCATATCCCAATCAGCCGGTGAAGCAAAACATAAGGCGAATTTCTGGCTTTTAGATAAAATTTATAAAGCTGTGCGAAAAATTAATCCTGATGTTATTGTCGGAATTCGCGCTTTCCGCCAGCCGCCGTTAGAAAAAGATCCGGCGTTTTTGGAGGAGTGTGTCAACAGTATTGCAGATGATGTCGTTTTGTTCTGGGCACCGGGATTATATGTGCCTGCATCGGAGTTCAAAAAATGGATTCATGCTTTTGGCAAGGAGCGTATTTGGGCGAGAGATACGGAATCAAATTCCATTACGTCTACGATGGGACGTTTGTATCGCATATTTGAGTCCAACGTATTGCGTTATCCGGATGAAGCGAATGTTCAAGTTATCGAGCGAGATATTGAACAGCATAAAGGTTCAGTAGCAGAACAGGTTCATGGCATAAACGGTTACATGTTTGAATGGTATGGTTACTTTATGCATCAATGGGCACATGGTAATTATGGCTGGGGTTCCGAGATGGGTTCTGAAGAATTTTTCAGGAAAGCCTGTATTTCTGAATTTGGAGAAACTTTAGGTGCACTCGTTCTGCATACTCTGAAAAATATTCTGACAATCCATGAAAGTCAGATGAAATTATATAGCACGCCGTTTCCTTTCCAATCTAATATCGTGAAAAAAGAAGACCGGCCAAGAATTGAACAAGCGATCAGCGAACATCAAGCTTTGCTGGATGATTTACATACGATTATTAAAACATTATCTTTTAACAAGAAATTAAAACACTATGCCTTACATTTCAAAAAGATAGAAAACGCGCATCGCAGAAATTTGATTATTTATAATATGATGTTGACCTCTATTGATTATGACCTGGCTAAGGATCCGAAACAAAAAGATAAGTTGTTAGATGAAATTTCGTTCTACAATGAGCTGGATTTTAATATTGTCAAGGAAATGTTCTTTGATATTAATCCGGTATCGCAAACAGGTGTGAAGAGTTGCATGATTCCATATCATGAATTAAAGAGAATTATTCATAATATTAAGAATCCGGAAAATCAAGATGAGGCAATTATTTGCTCCGGCATTGAAGCTCTGGGCTGGCTATGGCTTGATAATAGCCGTTCAGTAGAAGGTGATTAGATGAAAAACGGAAACAATACAGTAACTCCATTAATTGAATTAAAGGGTTGTCGTAAATTATTTCCTGCGACGGTAGCCCTTGATGACGTAAGTTTTACGCTTATGCCGGGTGAATGTCACGCATTGGTTGGCGAGAATGGGGCAGGTAAATCCACATTGGCAAAATGTATTACCGGCGAATATCAGATGAATGCGGGAGAATTATACGTATCCGGCGAAAAGATTGATACATCGGAGTACAGTATCAGAGAATCGCAAAAAAGGAAAATAGGCATCGTCCATCAAGAATTCCAGCTAATGGATGAGATGACAGGTCTGGAAAATATTTATGTAGGTCATTATGTAAAAAAGGGACCATTTGTAGATTGGAAGGCTTTGAATAAAAAAGCCAAGGAATTATTTGATTTCTTAGAAAGTGATATTGATTATACAATTCCGGTATATCTTCTGCGTACAGCGGATAAGCAAATTATCCAGCTGGCGAGAGCATTAGCTCTGAACTGCGAGATAATTATTTTTGATGAATTGACAGCAGTTTTACCTGAAGCGGATATCAAAAATATTTATAGAATCATTAAATTGCTAAAATCGAAAGGCATTGGAATCATTTATATCTCTCATCGTTTAGATGAAATATTTGACGTTTGCGATTCCTATACGGTTCTGACGGACGGAAGACATATCGAAACCGGCCGTGTGGAAAATCTTACCAAAAATCGCTTGATCCAGCTTATATCGGGAAAAGAATTAACGAAAGTTTATCCGCCGGTCGCGGATTCCGTAAAGGACGAGGTTGTTTTGGAATTAAAAGATTATTCCGGACAAGGCTTTCAGCATATCAATATGCAAGTACATCGAGGTGAGGTTGTCGGTTTGGCGGGATTAGTCGGAGCCGGTAAAACGGAGCTGCTCAACTCGATTTTCGGCAATCAAAAACATCATACCGGTGAGCTGATACTGAATGGAAAAGTGTTACACATTAAATCTCCGAAGCAGGCGATTAAAGTAGGTTTCGGTTTAATTCCGGATGAGCGCAGACGCTTGGGATTAAATAAAGTTTTCAGCGTACAAAGAAACGCGACATTGGCGAATCTGAGAAAATATCAAAAACATTTGCTTATGAATCAGAAAGCCGAAGCGGAAGATACTGCGCGCGTCATGTCTCAGTTGAGATTGAAATATTCCTCTTTAAAGCAGAACATTAATACTTTATCGGGCGGCAATCAGCAAAAAGTTGTAATCGGAAAATGGATCATCGCGGAAACGGATATTTTTCTGATGGATGAACCGACCCGGGGTATTGACGTAGGATCCAAGTATGAAATCTACGAGCTGATTCAAGGATTGGTTTCAGAAGGCAAATCCGTTATTCTTGTTTCGCCTGAACTGGAGGAATTGATGGGACTTTGTCATACCATTTATGTCATGTATGAGGGCGAAATCAAAATGAAGACGGAACGCCGGAATTTTGATCATGAAGAAATTATGACTTATTTACTTGGTAGCACAAAAGAGTAATTCAAGGGATTTTTGTTTGAAAAAGAGAAAGAGGTTCAAAATGAGCAAAGATCAGATTTATGTATTAATTGGTGTGGATACGGAAACGGATGTTGGCAGCAACACCCCATTTTATGAAGGCGTAAAACACGGTACACCCAAGCTATTAGATTTATTTGAAAGAAAAGGAGTCAAGGCGACTTTCTTCGTGACGGGCGATTGCGCACGCAAGAATCCGGAAATGATCAAGCGGATTTTCGACTCCGGTAATGAAGTCGGGGCACATTCTCTGTTACATGAAACGGTAGGCGATCCGCTCTTCGATTTGCCGGGAGATAATCCTCTGCTGCCGCATGAAGTAGAACCCCGTCTTAAACTGAATGCGGAAATTTTGGAGAATATTACGGGAGAAAAACCGGTATCTTTCCGCTCGCCGCGTTTGATGGGGTCAACCGCCGTCATCAAAGCGCTGGAAAACCTCGGATTCAAAGTAGATGCTTCCTATCCGATGTATTATTATCGGGAGCAATTTGAGCCTTATTATCCCGATCGCGAGGATTGGACAAAGAAAGGCGATTCCCCGATTTTGGAAATCCCCAATTTTGCAGATATGACGATGGAAAGTCATGATCCCGGCTTAGAGCGAGATCGTGATCAGTGGCCGCTTTTCCGAACGGAAGGAGCTGAAGCGTTAATCGAAAAGATAGATAATTATTTGGCGTTTTGTGATGAAAACGGTTATGGAAAATTCTTGTGTTTCTACATTCATCCCTGGGAATTCCATCCTATGGAATCCGAATACAGCTTTGGCGAAACAACCGTGATTCCGTTTGAGTTTATTACAAAGAATTGCGGAGATGCGGCCCTGGCCGAATGGGAAAAAGTAATGGATAACTTGCTGGATAGAGGAGCGAAGTTTGTCACAGCACGGGATACGGTTGAGCTATATCCTCGTCCTCAAAACTGAAAAAAGAAACTCACAATCCATAAATTTATAAATGAACTGACGGATAATAGTCTGGAGGAATGAAATGTCAGATAAAAAATACGGTGTAAAAAATTGGTTTTTTCCGGATGCGGAATTGCCGCCTGAGGGCGAGGGAATGATGAAGGGTCATGAATCCATTATCATATTAAATCCTAATCAAAACCCTGCCAAGGTACGAATCAAATGTTATTTTGTATTTCCGGAAAAGCCCTTTGAATTTGAGACAATGGTAGAAGCTGAGTCGGTCTGCTGCTTGAGAACAAATGTGCCGGAGCAGATGGGCGGACATAAGATACCGTTAGAAACACAATATGCCATTTCGCTTCATGCCGATGAACCGGTTATCGCCCAATATGGTCGATTAGACAATCGCCAGACAAATTTGGCCTTTTACACGACACCGGGTTACCATGAAGCATAATGAACAGGAAAATTTAACTTGGCAAAATAATAATATGACTGAATTAGAAAAGTGCAGACAAGGTCTTTTATATGACACAACATTTGCCGGACGTGAAGAAGCCCATCTAAAAGCTTTGGAATTGTGTTTTGAGTATAATCATACCAGACCGTCCGATATGAAAAAGCGGGATGAGCTTATACGTAAGCTGTTCGGCAAAGTAGGGAAGAATGTTTATGTGGAGCCGCATATTTTTTGCGGCTTCGGATTTAATATTGAAGTTGGCGACAATTTCTATGCCAATAACAATTGTAATTTTGTCGATCCGGGAAAAATTATTTTCGGCGATAATGTTTTTTTGGCACCGTCCTGTCAATTTTATACAGCTCATCATCCGATTGATAAAGAATTAAGAAATCAATTGCTTGAATATGCCAGACCGATTAGCGTCGGCAATGATGTTTGGATTGGCGGAAATACAGTTGTACTGCCGGGAGTGACCATCGGCAGCAATGTTGTCATCGGAGCCGGCAGTGTAGTTACCCGAGATATTCCGGATAATGTTGTCGCGGTCGGCAATCCCTGCCGGGTGATTCGGGAAATCACAGAAGAAGATAGAATAACTCGAAGATAGCAGTTTTGACACTGAAACATTACGTTCATAATAATAAAAGAAGAAAGCACAGAGAACGATTCAAAATAGACGAGAAACATCTGTAAAATAAGAGAAAACCCAAAAACCGACGGAAGTAAAGCCGTCGGTTTTTCATCGGATTTTCGGTAAATTATTCATTTTATCGAATTCGTAAAACTAAAATATTTAGGTGTTGTAACGAATATAAAGTTTTGATGTCTTTACATTATCAATCGATAACAGTTGATTCTCGAACAATCAAATTTTGTTCCATCTTAACAGATTCAATTTTTATTTTATCAGGATTATCTATTCTATCAAACAATATTTTTGCAGCCTTTCTT
>CAYFVK010000024.1:0-2342 GCA_964346695.1 uncultured Mageeibacillus sp.
TGTCCACCCGCTGGTCAAAAACGACGGTTTTGCATAATTCAGGGGCGGCCCATACTCAGTGTGCTAACGGTCATCCGTGCAAAACTGAAAAAATTGTCCACCCGCTGGTCAAAAACGACGGTTTTGCATAATTCAGGGGCGGCTCATACTTAGTGTGCTAACGGTCATCCGTGCAAAACCGAAAAAATTGTCCACCCACTGGTCAAAAACGACGGTTTTGCATAATCGCATTCAAATCGCAAAGGTTATTAAAAAAATTAGCTTTTAAACAAAAAGAAAAAGACCGGCTGCTAATTCATAACAAGTCGGTCCTTTTGGTTTCTTAATTATCTTGAGTTAGTCTGCGGGCGAAAAATCTTCTTTAGGAACTCCGCATAATGGGCATACCCAATCAGCCGGAAGATCTTCAAAGGCTGTACCCGGTTTTACACCGTTGTCCGGATCTCCTTCTGCGGGATCATAAATATAACCACAAACATCACAAACGTATGAACGCATATAATCATTTCCTCCTTGTTTTTCTAAGCGAAAAGCTTATCTTGAAAAAGTTTATCATGCCAACTCTAAAACAGCAAATTTTTCATCATTCATGTAACCTGCGTTAATTGCATGTTAATTGAAAGCTAAATATATCAAAAAATAGCAGTTAAAATTACAAATAGATAAAAACAGGAAGCAATAAAGAAAGAACCCGAAGAAGAAAAACATGAATTATCACACGAAGCGATAGATAGGATTGGGCGAACAAGTTTAAGCAAGTTACCAGCAAAAATCTGTTGATTTTATCTGTTAGCTGATTTAATTTTAAATCCTCAGATTCAATGTTGCCGCAGTAATCTATTTGTTTCCATGCTCAGTCAACAACTTCATTAACTTTATCCAGACATCGGGATTTTCAATTCTTTGCGCACTTTTGCTCGCATCTTCATATATGGAACTGATTTCATCCGTCCCCAAAATAATATGACGCGGTTTACCGCCATAGAGCCCATTGATCTCATATAATTCATCCGCCATCTCTACCGGGAAATAAACCGAAGATGTTTTCTTTGCCCGAAGCATCGGCAAACATGTTCTCAGCGTATCCGTATCAATTTGATCCGTTATCTCGACTAACTTTGTATCGACAACTCGATATACAGTCGTGACTTCAAATCTTTGAACATCTCTGATAGGAACGTCAGGCATGGAAAAATACAGAACACCAAAGAGAATCAAAACAATCAGAACAACCGCAATAAAAATATATTTTCCCCTTTTGACCATAGCCGTTCCTCCTGTTAATTATAGCTGATCAAAATAATCCAAACGCAAAATATCCGAACATTATTTTTATTGTAATAATCATACAAAAAAAACAAATTTTGAAAAGTTAAAGCTGCTGGAATTCACGGATATCAAGTAGGAGACTGACCCTTATTCGGGCAGCCGTCCTCTCACATCACCATACATATGGGTCTGCATACAGCGGTTCCAAACTTTACTTCATTCTTGCATAACAACCTGTCAGCGTTAGATAGCCTGCCTTGTCCAACAGCTTGTTGGGAATGGAAATTTTCATCTTGGCTAACTTGAAGTAATTCACCCAGTCACGAATGAGTGCGTTTAGTCGGTCTTTTCGCCCTTGAATGCTCCAGCCGTCTAAATGTTATAATGAACAAAGTGTATTAGAATAAATTAATATTATTAGTCAGGAGGGGAATTGTTGTGAAGAAATATTTTCAAGTTTTTGTTTTAGGCTTAGTAGCTTTACTAATAATTTCAAGTTTTAGTTTCGTAGTGAAGGCAAAAAATGATTATGTTTTTGGCTATACAGTTACCAGTTGCGTGATCAGAGAACGGCCAAGTTCAAATAGTAATAATCTCGGTAGATTGAAAGCCTTCACCTATGTTGATGGGTATAAAGAAGGAAATTGGATACAGGTAGAAGACGGATATATCTACGATTTTGGCCTGGTTGATGGTGAATACATAAACGGAAGATCACCGAGTAAAATCAATGTGCGCAATAAGCCGAATGGTGAAATTGTCGGCAGCATTAATGCTTTGGGAAAAGTAGAAGGTATAAAAAAGAGCGGTAGTAATTGGATTGCTATCGGACCGAATAGATGGGTTTATGACTTAAACATTTCAAATCCGCCAAATGTTTCCGGCTTTACTCTGGCTTCAGTCAATGTTAGGGGCTTAGATAGTGGAAAGATTGTAGATAAATATAACAAATTTACTTATGTTGAAGATTGGCGCAAAGTAGGAAATTATATTGTTAACTTTAATAACAACGTATACTTCTACGATTTTGGCCTGGTTGATGGTGAATACATAAACGGAAGATCACCGAGTAA
>CAYFVK010000024.1:2442-7211 GCA_964346695.1 uncultured Mageeibacillus sp.
TCTACGATTTTGGCCTGGTTGATGGTGAATACATAAACGGAAGATCACCGAGTAAAATCAATGTGCGCAATAAGCCGAATGGTGAAATTGTCGGCAGCATTAATGCTTTGGGAAAAGTAGAAGGTATAAAAAAGAGCGGTAGTAATTGGATTGCTATCGGACCGAATAGATGGGTTTATGACTTAAACATTTCAAATCCCACAACGGGAACAACAGAAGAGCCCCAGAATTATGAAGTATTTGTTACGAATACAGGAGGTCAATATCATCGGGAAGGTTGTAGATATTTAAAGAACAGTAAGATTCCAATCAGCAAAGATTCTGCGTTAGCTCGGGGATATAAACCATGCAAAGTCTGCAAGCCCTAAAAGATAACAGCATGAAAAAATATGTAGTTGATAATTTGAGAATAATATTGCAATCATAGTGGAAGTAACAATAATAAATAATAAGCAATTAAATACACAAATAAAATGGCCTTCACCGGTTAAAGTGAGGGCCTATTATATTTCCACTTCCGGGAGCCCTGCTTAGCTTGTCAAAAGTCATAGTATCCCTGTAAAGCAAGAAGTGTTGCTACTGAATTGCATAAATATGTGGTCATACCGGTACTTTTTGCGTTTTTAATAATAGCTGAAAAATAAAAACCGAACGAATCAACACAAAAAGTAGCACAAAATTTATAAAACGAACATATTTTCTTAAAAACAAAACCCCTGAAACGTTAATGTACCAGGGGTTTCACGATGGTCGAGGTGACAGGACTTGAACCTGCGACTTCCTACTCCCGAAGCAGGCACGCTACCAACTGCGCTACACCTCGATTTTCGAATTGCAATACGTATTATATGAGACAAAATGATTCATGGCAAGTCTATTTTTATAATTCGTCGTTATACCATTGAAATTCCATGTCGCCGATGCGCACCCAATCTCCATCTTCCACGCCCGCCTCTGCTAAAGCGTCCGCCAGTCCTTTTCTTCGGATCAAGCGTTGAAAATAGTACAGGGATTCATTATCGGAAAAATTGATCGAACGGACAACCCGTTCTATCCATTCTCCGGAGACAACATAAAACTCTCCGTCAAAATCAATCGTAAACGGTTTTTCAGGCTTAAAGCGATATTGAGTAAATTTATCTTGGGCCGATTTGAACGTTTTGACCGGAGGTAAGACCGAAACATATTCCGCTGTTTTGGCGGTTAACGCATCAACATTTTGTCTGGTCGCCGCGCTGATTTCAAAGACTTCAAACCCCCGCTTAATTAATTCGGCTTTGACTGCAGCCACGACTTCAGGATCTGCTATGTCTATTTTATTGATTACAACCAGACGCTTGCGTTCGAGCAGATCCGCCTGATACTTAGCCAGTTCTTCTTCGATCAATTCAAATTGTTCAAGAACGTCTTCCGTTTCGCCGACAGACGGATCCAGAACATGCAGAAACATTCTGGTACGCTCAATATGTCTGAGAAAATCATGTCCCAGCCCCACGCCTTCAGACGCCCCTTCGATCAAGCCCGGCATATCCGCTAAAACAAAGGAAATGTCATCGTAATTGACCACACCCAGCTGCGGGATTAAGGTGGTAAAAGGATAATTGGCAATTTTCGGTTTGGCCGCCGTCATAATCGAGAGTAAAGTTGATTTACCGACATTGGGGAAGCCTATTAAACCGACGTCGGCAATCAGTTTTAATTCCAAACGCAAAGTGATTTCTTCACCTTTGGCTCCGGCTCTGGCAAATCTCGGTGCTTGTCGGACCGAAGTTTTAAAATGATTATTGCCAAGACCGCCCTGTCCGCCTCTGGCGACGATCAGTTCCTCATTTTCATGCGTGAGATCTGCTATCAATTCACCTGTTTCATGATTATAAACCAAGGTGCCGATCGGAACGTCCAAATATAGATTCCCGGCGGATTTGCCATAACGCAACTGACTGCCGCCGTTTTCACCGGACTCCGCTTTGAAGTCTCTTTTAAAGCGGTATTTTTGCAAGGTATTGTCTTGTAAATTGACACGCAGAATAACATCCCCGCCGCGGCCGCCATCGCCGCCGTCAGGCCCGCCTTCAGGAACATACTTTTCCCGGCGAAATGAAACGGCTCCATCACCGCCATTACCGGCTTTAATTTCGATTATAACTTGATCAAAAAACAAATAACCTACTCCCTGACTAAAAAACCCGACTAAAAGCCGGGTTATTTATTGCCTAAAAACTTAGGGTTTATTCCGCTGTCAGATAATCCCGCTGCTGCCAACTATGGATGAGCAGCATACAGATTATCAATATCCGGATTATTCCGAAATCGGATAAACGCTAACTTTTGTGCGTAAGCGACCCATTCTTTCGTATTTGACTTTGCCGTCAATCAAAGCAAACAAAGTATCATCTTTGCCCTTGCCGACATTTGTACCCGGATGAATTTTTGTGCCGCGCTGACGATAAATAATATTGCCCGCTAAACAATGCTGTCCGTCACCCAGTTTCGCGCCTAAGCGTTTCGCTTCAGAATCACGACCGTTTTTTGTGCTGCCAACACCTTTTTTACTGGCTAATAATTGTAAATTTACTTTAATCATGAGCTTTCCTCTTCTTTCACAACAGACAAGTACTCTTGCCCTTCTATCATTTCGATTTGTTTTAATCCTATATAAGCTGAAAACATCAAAGCTTCCGTGCTGATTTTATTTTTCTGTCCAAGCCGATCATAATCAAGAATTATACATTCGATTTCTCCGTCAGCCAATGAATAAATAAAATCTTCGCCTGCTTTTATAATTTCTGTCAATGTTCCTATTACTGTCTGACAGATGGCGGTCACCGCACTGCAATAAATATCTTTTCCCGTTTCAGCATAGTCCGCATGTCCTGATACCAAAAATGATTTTACTCTGTTTTGCTGATCAAAGACAAAACTCGCGACAATCATTTTGCACCTTTTACAGACTTGTAATTTTTACTTTCGTATATGGTTGGCGATGGCCGGTTTTGTTGCGATATGTTTTCTTTGATCTGTATTTGAAGATCACAACTTTTTTACCTTTACCATGTTTGACAATCTCTGCCTCTACTTTAGCATTTTCCAATAACGGATTGCCAACCTGAATTCCCTCATCGTCGGAAATAGCCAGGACCTGATCAAATGTGACCTTGTCACCTGCTCCGCCTTCCAATTTTTCAACAAAGATCTCGTCGCCTTCAGAGACTTTGTATTGTTTGCCGCCTGTTTTAATAATAGCGTACATTTCTTTTCCTCCCTGTAATCAGTCTCGCCTTTGCGGGCAGCCGCTGCTTTCCTATTAGCTTTCTGACCAGCCTCAATCGGTTGGCTTTTGCTTTTTTCAGCTTTCTGATATAGTCTTTCAAGCTGCTATCAGCAAACTTCTGCTGCTCAGGTCAGCATTTCGGCATTTCAAATAACCCGTCTAAGAGCGGTCGTTTTTGTATGATAGCATCTTGTAAAATAAAATGTCAAACTGATAAACCTTTAAACCTTTGTAATTAACTCTGCGGCTAACCTCACAATTAACCTTTGCAATTAACCCGATATATTAAGCAACGTTTCCTGTTATTTGTTGAATTTGTTGTTTTGTTAACTTTAATATAATTTTGCTGACATTTATATGTTAAAATCTTTTATTAGTTTCAGACAAGATTTTGGAATTAAAGAACGAGTAGAGGATGGGAAAATCATGCAAAGAACTTTAATTGATACGATTGGTAAAAGTCCCTTGGTACAATTACAAAAAATTGGCGACGGACGAATTTATGTCAAAGTAGAAAAAACAAATCCCGCCGGAAGCATTAAAGATCGTCCCGCTTATTTCATGCTGAAAAAAGCCATTGAAGACGGCGAATTACAGCCCGGCATGGCGATTGTCGAACCGACCAGCGGCAATACCGGTATTGCTCTTGCCATGCTCGGATCACAATTGGGTTATAAAGTTCTTTTGGTCATGCCGGAAAGCATGAGCCGCGAACGGAGAAATCTGATCAAAGCCTATGGAGCTGAATTGCTGTTGACACCGGCCGCGGACGGCATGAAAGGATCTGCGGAAAAAGCGAAAGAATTAGCCGAAACAGGAGATTATTATATGCCTGATCAATTCTCCAACCCCGCCAATCCTCTGAGTCACGAACTGGGTACAGGTCTTGAAATCATAGACGCTTTGCCTGACGTAGCGGGATTTGTCGCCGGAGTCGGAACAGGCGGTACGGTTTCCGGCATCGGAAAAGCCTTAAAATCATATAATGATCAGGTTGTGGTCTGGGCAATGGAGCCGGCGGAATCTCCGGTTATCACGAAAGGCGAGTCAGGTTCCCATGGAATTCAGGGCATCGGCGCTAATTTTATCCCGAAAAATCTGAACCTTGAAATAATTGACAAAACGATCACCGTAAAAACGTCAGAAGCCCTTGAGATGGCTAAAAGACTTGGCAAAGAAGAAGGCTTATTGGTCGGGATTTCTTCCGGTGCGAACGTGGCGGCAGCGATTAATATGTCTGAACAAGTGAAAGGGAAGATTGTAACGGTTTTGCCCGATACTGCGGAACGTTATCTCTCAACCGCCTTATTTGAAGATTAGAAAGCAGTCAGGGAATAAAAAAATAAACGAACAAATTTTAGGTAAAGAATTTTCAACAGCCTGGCATGGCGACGAAATAATAACACTACAAATAAAAATAAAAACGCTATATAAATAGAAATAAAATAGAAATAAAAACTTATCAGCTTGAGGAATAAGAATGTTTAAACGTCGAAGA
>CAYFVK010000024.1:7311-18279 GCA_964346695.1 uncultured Mageeibacillus sp.
AAATAGAAATAAAAACTTATCAGCTTGAGGAATAAGAATGTTTAAACGTCGAAGAGAAATGGGTAAATTAATCTTGCGTGAAGATCCCGCCTGCAAAACACTTTTTGAGGCGATGTTCATGTACCCCATGGTGCATGCTCTGAACAGTCACGCAATTGCTCATAAATTATATCTTAAAGGTCACAAAACGCTGGCGCGCTGGATTTCACAAAGGAGCCGCAAGAAAACCGGAATTGAAATTCATCCCGGCGCGACAATCGGCAAGAACCTTTTTATCGATCACGGCATGGGTATCGTGATCGGAGAATCAACCATCATCGGTGACAATGTCACCATTTTTCACGGGGTCACTTTAGGAGGAACCGGAAAAGAAAAGAATTGCAAACGCCATCCGACAGTCGGCGATTACGCAATTTTGGGAGCAGGCTCAACAATGCTCGGCCCGATAAAAATCGGCAATCACGCCAAGGTCGGCGCCGGCGCAGTGGTAACCAGAGATGTCCCGGATTATGCCACTGCCGTGGGCATACCGGCTAAAAATATTCTAAACGGCGAGGCTGATGAAGAATCAGAAAAATAATTGGGGGAAGCTCAATCAGAGCGGATTTTTGTCTCCACCTGCATATTTAAAGCTCACGCACAGAGTTGAATCAAGCAATGCAGAACGGTCAGAATTCCGCTCTTTTTTCGTGATTTTTCCGTTTATTTTAATCAAATCATAAGATTTGTCTTTTTCATTTCTTGCTATACTTAAGAAAAATCTGGCTGAGAAGAAATCAATATAACAATCTTCACGCCCGGAATTTCGACATAACAAGGAGGAAGAATGAAAGCAAAGAAGAAAATCAATTATGGCTTTCTTTTCGGGATTGCTTTTTCCTTAATAGTACTCATTTATTTTGTGATCATGGCGAGCCGAATGACGCTTGTCAAAGATGAACTCATTCAAAAGACGAAAGCATATCAGGAAGCGATTATTGAGGGTTATATTTTGAATTCCGCAGACGTAAAGGCGATCGAGGATTTGCGGGATAGTGACGAGTCTGTGCTCAAAGAGCTATCCGCGGAAATTGCCGCGAAACAATGGCAGCAGATCACAGAAAAGATCGGCGATGATTTGATTGATCAGGATTTCAGCGAGCGCGGCAGCAAATCTTTTGCCGCTATTTTAGAAAACGGGATTCTGGAGAATCAGCTGCTGACTGATTTTCAGCCCAAGTATGATCAACAATTTACGTATAAATGGAACATGCTGCAAGAAGTACAAATCGCTCTGCCTTGCGAGATTACCTTTACCTATCAGAGGCTATCGCCTGTTTCTTCCTTCAATCCGAATTTGGAATATTCCAGAGTTTCTGTATTTTGGAAAAAAGTAGATGGAGAATGGAAAATCTATAAAGCTGAGCCCGTCACGCCGAATCTTTTTCTGGCTTGGGACAATCGGTACTATTAAGGCAGGAGCGAGTGAATATGGGCAAAGAAGTTTATCTTTCAGTGAGAAACCTACATAAATTTTTTGGCAAACGGGAGGTTATTCACGATTTGTCGTTTGACTTGTACGGCGGCGAAGTGCTCGGTTTTCTGGGACCGAACGGAGCCGGAAAGAGTACAACTATCAAAATGATAATGGGTTTCTTGTCAGTCGATCATGGAGAAATTACGATTTTGGGCAAGGACCGCCAGAAAGACTATGAAGCCGCCATGAGTTCGATCGGCGGGATTGTCGAGAACCCGGAGATGTATTTTAATTTGTCAGGCCGATTGAATCTTGAGATGTACCGCCGTCTGCATCCCGGCGTTCCCAAAGAACGGATTGACGAAGTAATTTCCCTATTGCATATGGAAAAACGGGCTGATGAAAAGGTAAAACGCTATTCTCTCGGCATGAAACAGAGAATGTGTATCGCTCAGGCCTTGCTGCATAAACCGAAGGTGCTGATTCTGGATGAGCCGACTAACGGCCTCGATCCCTCCGGGATTCATGAATTGCGGGATTTATTGATTCATCTGGCGCATGAGGAAGGGATCGCTGTTTTGATCTCAAGTCATCAATTATCAGAAATTCAAAAAATTTGTGATCGGGTGATTATTATCGATCAGGGGAGATTGATAGACAATCAACCGATTAATAACATGATCAAACAAAATGACCGTCAGTTTATCGTTTTTCGTTTTGCAGATCAAAAAGCGAGAGACACCGCGTTGGAATTGCTGAATCTGGAATCCGGACAAATCAATCGACCTGTCGACGGACAAAGCCTCGTCATGGCTATGCTGGAGCAGGATATTCCCGAAATTATTTTCAAATTGAGTCAGGCACATATTCCTCTGCTCTCTGTCTATCCTCAACAAACCAATCTGGAAGATGTTTATCTTTCTGTTGTCGGAGGAGGTGTTACCATTGAATAAATTTTGGGCTTTAATCAGAAATGAAATAACCAGGAACACACATCGGATTTTTATATATATCGTCTATGCCCTAATGATTCTCGGAATTTTCGGAATCGGAATTTTATATAAAGTCTTTAATAATCAAACCGAATTGCCGAGCAGAGACTTCGCAGCCTATAGCGAAGCGGAAAATGATTTGAAAGCAGATTATGCGGCTCTGCAGCAGCAAACCGAGTCATTAAAAGAAACAATTGAAAATATCAGTGACCCCGGCGAATTGATGTCTTATACGAATGAGTATTTTTATGTCAGAGATGATATGCTGCTGCATCAACTCGCGATTGAATATGAAGTGAATTTATACGGCAACAATTATTTATCTAATTTGCTTTATGAGTACCGGGATCTGACAATCGCGCAGCAAAATCGCGATCTGGAGAATAGCCCCTTAACCGATAATGTCTATAGCAAAGAAAAGGACATCTCAAACATTGATTTGGAATATATACGAGAGAGGGGCTCAGCACCTTATGGCACATTTTACTATTTAACAGATCAGGAAATCATAGAGAAAAAAGAACAGATTAAACATATCCTCAGAGTCAGAGATTACGCTGAATATATTAATCTGCAAATTGAGATGGTTAAGCAGGATCAAGCGCTTGATGAAACGCAAAAAGAATTTGCCATTTCAGATTTGCAGCTGGAGTTAAAACTTAATCCCAACGGATTATCCTACTACGATGGTTCCAGCCAAATAGCAAACTGGCAATATCAGCGTGATGAAAGCTATTTTGCCTTAAAGAACGGTTATGACTCTAATTTTGGTATTTTAAGTGCAAAGGAACTTGCCCAACATGAGAAGACCCTTAACGCTGTGTCAGATTATCTGGAAAAAAGTTATGATAATCCGGCCATGATAAAGACAGATTCTTTTCAGACGCTCAATTTAGTCATTTCTTACGGCCTGCAATTAGCGCTTTTTATTATGATCATTTTGGGCGGCAGCGCTATCTCTCAGGAGATTTCCACCGGTTCCATCAAGGGGTTGATTATTGCCCCTGTCAAGCGCTATAAGATCTTTTTCGCCAAGCTGATCAATTTGATGCTGCTGGGTATTGTCAGTCTGATGATCGTTTATCTCAGCACTTTAGCGGTTTCCCTGCTGTTCTTCGACGCCGCTTTGTATTTGCCTTTTCTCAAAGTGAACTTTCCGACTTATTTGGCAGGGCTCGTGTTCGGTAACCTCAGCGGCTTATTTATGACAGGATTCATCTCTCTGGCATTATCCGCCGTAATTCGCAATACCTCCATCGCGGTCGGTGTTTCGATGATCATACAATACGGGTTGCTCTCGGTTTACAGTATCCTCAAATTAAATACCATTTTTACCCATGCTGTTTTAGCTTTTCTGCCGATGGAATATTTGAATTTGAGTGATTATCTGATTCCGCAAATTCCGGGTCTGCAAAACAACACAATCTTAGGAAATTTAGGCATGGATAAATTTATTTTCGAAACTCCGGTCTGGTTTCCATTTATCTACTGGCTTTTATTAGCCGCCGCTTTGATATGGACCGCCCGCGACTCCTTTGTCAAACGGGATCTGTAGAATTTCTGCTGTTCTTGGAATGAATGATCGTCCGGTTTATATCTTTAAACCGGACGATTTTTCCATATTTTTGATAAAGGATCTTTTCTATTTTATATTTACCCGAATTTATCTGATGAAACGCATATCACTATGAAATCTATATGAAATATTTGCTATTCTGTAATATTTTTGCCTTTTTAATTTCTGAATTTCCGGCTAATATAAATGAGGTTAATGAAATTCTAAATTAACGGGAGATCGTTTCGTATGATTAATAGAAAAATTGAAAAATTGCTTTTGAAAGATAAAAGCAAGATTATGATTCCATCCGAAAGTGTCGCTAATGTTCGAGTCGAAAATACCCTGTTGCACGCCACCATGATTTTATCCAATGTCGGTTACAGTTCTATACCGGTTTTAGATAATCAGCATCATTTGGTCGGCATTATCACAATGCCTAAAATTATAGAGGGTATTAACGATCAGATTACCTATAATTGGGATCAATTAAGCGAAAAGCGCGTAGAAGATATCGTTTGCGATGATTATTCCGTAGCTCACAAAGACGCGAGTATTGAAGAAATTCTGAATCTCCTGATCGATCATAATTATGTCTGTATTGTCGACGAAGATCAGGTCTTTCAGGGCATCATCACAAGAAAAAGTATATTAGAGCGGGTAAATAATCTGGTTCATGAGATAGATAAAAAATACGAATTACTGCCCAAGAAAAAACTGAAAAAACAAAATAAACCGACTGTTGCAAGATAAATCAATGCCCGCTTTTACGGCAGCGCAAAGCAATCCAGTCATTTTTTTGCTGTTCCGCTTCAATCAAAAAGCCGGCGGAACAGAGTTTTTGTCTGACTTCCTCCGCCCGATCGGCGATGATGCCGGAAACCAGCAAAATACCTTCCGGACTTAGTTTTTCAGGATAAAGTTCAGCCAAATCGAGATGAATCTTCGCGATCAGGTTGGCGAGAATCAAATCATATTCAGTCTGACAATCTTTCAGTTCAGCTACTTTGAAATCAATGTCGGCGAGGTTATTTGAAGCATTCTCGCGGGCGGTCAAGATAGCATTTTCATCAATATCGACGGCCGTAATTTCGCTGTCGGGAAAGAGTTTTTTAGCCGCGATGGCGAGAATTCCGCTCCCCGTACCCAAATCAAGAAGCGTTTGCGGATTCAACGAGGTCATATCGGTTAGAAGCTCCAGGATGAGCGCGGTTGTTTCATGGCTGCCCGTACCGAACGCCGAGCCCGGGTCAAGCCGGATCACAATTTCATTATCCTTCGCCTGGTAAGGAATCCAGCTCGGATTGATCACAATTTGATTGATTTTGATCGTTTGATAAAATGCTTTCCAATTATTCGCCCAATCTTCCTCTTTGACTAAATGATAACCAAGATAGCCTTTGCCGATCTCACAGAATTCGGCGATACGCGCTAAAGCGGCGTGAATTTGATTTTCCAGATTTTTGATAAAAATTTTATTTTCGGTAAACGAAAAATAAGCTTCTAATTTAACATCGAAGCTTAATTCTTCTAAAAACTCACCGATAATCGCATCAGGCGTTTGCTGTTCCTGAAAGGATTTAAGAAAATCGGTTTTATCGATCGTGACAATACCGCAAGATCCGGCCTCCTCCAAAAAATGACTGATCGGGAATGCGGCCTCATGCGTAGTCAGAAATTCAAAGACGAGCCAATCATTTGTCATTTTGATTCTTTTTCTCATTCTCTTTAAAGAGATTTTTCAGCCGGTCAAAGAAGCCGCTGCGCTTTTTATAATTCTCATCTTTGACGCTTGCTTCAAATTTTTGCAGTAAATCCTGTTGTTCCTTGTTAAGGTTTTGCGGTACTTCCAAATCAACTCTGAATTTATGATCGCCGCGTATATTGGGTTGATCAATATAGGGAATCCCCTTGTCCCGTATCGTGACGATATCACCCGGCTGAGTACCCGGGTGCAGTTTGAACTGCATGTTGCCGTCAATCGTCGGCACGGTGATTTCAAGGCCTAAAGCCGCCTGCGCAAAAGTTACCGGAACCGCGCAAAAAGTGGTATTGCCTTGTCTGGTGAAAACCGGATGCTGACGAATATGAATTTCAATATAGAGATCGCCATAAGGAGCTCCCAGTGTACCGGGTTCCCCTTCCCCCTTGAGGGTCAGCATCTCTCGTTCATTGATGCCGGCAGGCACTTTTACATTTAATCGTTTATTGACCATTGTGCGGCCGGAGCCGCCGCAATCAGTACAGGGATTTTTAATTTCCTTGCCGCTGCCGTGACAGACCGGGCATGTCTGGCTGGTACGCATTTGTCCCAAGAGTGTTCTTTGTACACCGATGACCTGGCCGGAGCCATGACAATTCGGGCAAATAGGCGCTTCTTTGCCGTCAGCTGTTCCGTGGCCATGACATTTGCGGCAAATATCCTCCTTGCGAATTCTGATCTCACGTTCCGTGCCGAAAGCGGCTTCCATAAAATCAAGATTCATCCGGTAACGCAAATTGGCTCCCGGAATCGGACCTTGTCTGCCGGATCGTGTACCGAATCCACCCATGCCGAAGCCGCCGAAAATATGTTCAAAAATATCACTTAAATCAAAATCAAAACCGAAACCGCCGCCGCCAAAGCCCTGGCCATCAAGGCCGGCATGGCCAAACTGATCATAACGCTGGCGTTTTTCCTTATCGCTTAAAACTTCATAAGCCTCATTGGCTTCTTTGAATTTCTTTTCAGCCTCCAGATCATCCGGATTAACATCAGGATGATATTTTTTCGCTAATTTCCAAAAGGCTTTCTTTATTTGATTGTCATCCGCATCTCTGGGAACACCCAAAACTTCATAATAATCACGTTTTTCGGGCACAGGCTGAAGCCTCCTTGCTTAAAACTGACAAATCCCGCTCCCCCTTAAGAGGGAGCGGAACGCATAATTACACTTCAAGTTCTTATTCTATCATTGTTTGCTTTTTTCTGAAAACGCATCTTTCATTCAGTCTGCTGCCATCCTCCTGAGACAGGGCTGAGCTGCATGAATAATCAATCTTACTCATCATCAGAGCCGACGTCCTTGAAATCAGCATTATAGGTGCCGCCTTGTCCGCCTTGCCCGCCTTGACCCGCCTGGCCGTTTGAACCGGCTCCTGCATTCGGATCCTGACCGGGAGCACCCTGATTTTGTCCGGACTGCTGATACAATTTTTCGGAGACTTTATAGAACGCCTGTTGTACGGCTTCCATTTCTTTTTTCATCTCTTCTGTATCATCTTTGGCGATAGCGTCTTTTAATTTTTTAATTTCGCTTTCAATGGATTCTTTTTCCGCCGCGTCTAATTTATCGCCCAGATCTTTTAAGGTTTTTTCAGTCTGATAAACCGTGCTGTCCGCCTGATTTTTGACTTCGACTTTTTCTTTTCTCGCCTTATCTTCAGCAGCGAATTTTTCAGCATTCTTAACCGCTTCATCAATTTCCGCGTCACTTAAATTGGAAGATGCCGTGATCGTAATTTTCTGTTCTCTGTTAGTTCCCTTATCAACAGCTGAAACATTGACGATACCGTTGGCGTCGATATCGAAAGTAACTTCAATTTGCGGAATACCTCTGGGAGCTGGGGCAATGCCGTCCAAAATAAATCTGCCCAACGATTTGTTGTCCTTGGCAAATTCACGTTCGCCCTGCAAGACATGAACTTCTACCTGAGTTTGTCCATCCTGCGCAGTCGAGAAAACCTGACTCTTTTTGGTCGGAATCGTCGTGTTGCGATCGATTATTCTGGTCATCACACCGCCTAAGGTTTCAATACCGAGGGAAAGCGGAGTAACGTCAAGCAAGAGAAGATCTTTGACATCACCTGAGAGTACGCCGGCCTGAATCGCCGCGCCGATCGCCACACATTCATCCGGGTTAATGCCCTTGAACGGTTCTTTGCCGAAATAAGCAGCTACTCTTTCCTGAACTGCCGGGATACGTGTCGAACCGCCGACCAGTAAAATTTTACTGATATCATTCGCTGATAAGCCCGCATCCTGCATAGCCTGTTTCAAAGGTCCCATCGTCTTATCTACCAAATCGTCGGTCAGCTCATTGAATTTCGCTCTGGTCAAATTAACGTCTAAATGTTTCGGACCATCCGCGCCCGCTGTGATATAAGGTAAATTAATATTGGTAGAAGCTACGCCGGAAAGCTCAATCTTCGCTTTTTCCGCCGCTTCTTTTAATCTCTGCATCGCCAGTCTGTCTTTGCTCAGATCAATACCCTGATCGCGCTTCATTTCCGTGATCAGATAGTCGACAATACGCTTATCAAAATCATCGCCGCCCAAACGGTTATTCCCGGACGTCGCCAAAACTTCGAAAACACCGTCGCCGATTTCCATGACGGACACATCGAAAGTACCGCCGCCCAAGTCGAACACCACGATTTTCTGATCATGTTCTTTATCAAGACCATAGGCCAGTGAAGCTGCCGTCGGCTCATTGATAATACGCAGCACATTCAAACCGGCAATTTTACCGGCATCGGTCGTCGCTTTTCTTTGCGAGTCACTGAAATATGCCGGCACGGTAATCACAGCCTGATCCACCTTTTCGCCTAAATAGGCTTCAGCGTCCGCTTTGAGCTTGCCTAAAATCATGGCTGAAATTTCCTGCGGTGTATACTTCTTGCCATCAATCTCCACACGAAAATCCGAACCCATTTCTCTTTTGATCGAAGTGATGGTACGATCCGGATTGCTGGTAGCCTGGCGTTTGGCAATCGCGCCGATCAGACGTTCACCGTCTTTGGCAAAAGCAACGACGGACGGTGTCGTTCTTGAACCTTCCGGATTCGGAATAACGATAGGCTCGCCGCCCTCTAAAACCGCCACGCATGAATTTGTAGTTCCTAAATCAATTCCTATTATTCTAGACATATTGTCCCTCCAATTATTAATTAAAATTTATTTAATGGTTTCCTGAACGATAATCATTCCACCTAATTTATTTTTTTATGCCGAAACTCCGATCTCTCTTTTCCCGTGAGTTTCACGCCTTCCCGCCGTTAACTGCGATATCTAATTGGCTACGCAGACCTGACTGTGTCTTAAGACCTGATCGCCTTTGATATAACCTTTTTTAATCACTTCAAAAATCTGATTTTCCCCATATTCCGGATTTTCAATATGCGCAAGAGCGTCATGATATTCAGGATTAAATTGTTTGCCGAGGCAATCAATTTCTTCAACTCCTAATTGTTTCATCACCTCAATCGCCTGTTTGCGCACCATCTCAATCCCTTCCAGGATCCTTTTGCTCTCTTCATTCTGATAACTCTCTGCGGATGCTACGGCTCTATCTAAATTATCTAATACCGGCAGCCAGTTCTTGACTACATCGGCAACGGAAGAAGAATAGAGTTCCAGCTTTTCTTTTTGGGTTCTTTTTCTGAAATTATCGTATTCTGCGACTAATCGTATGTATTTATTTTGTAAATCAGCAAACTCCTGTGCTGTAACCATTTCCTCAGTTTTTTCGGATTCAGCGTCCGAGTCTGATACCTCTGCTTCGGGCTCTGACGCCGGCAGCAGCTCTTCCGGCTCGGATACCGGAGTTTCGACATCATTTAATTTGTCCTCTTTAGCTGGTTTTTTATTTTTGTTCTTTGCCATGCAAATCCTCCTCTGCGTCATATCCCGCTGCCAATTCCAGTATTTGTTTGCCCAATGTATAATTCACAAAATTAATTTGCGAAATGATCTGATCATAGGCCATTCTTCTGGGACCGACGACGCCGATACGACCGGTTATTTTATTTGAGATTTTATAAGTTGTCGTGATAAAACTGCATTCTTCCAAGCCTTCCAGTGCGATTTCCTGACCGACGCGGACCATATAAGATGCTTCGCTATGTTGATTTTGCTCATCGTCCGCAGGCGCGTCCTGCCATTCGCTCATATAGCCTGCCACAAGACCCTTTTGATGAATGGTATTCATGAATCTTCGAGCGGTATCTATTTCCTGAAATTCCGGCTGGATCAGAAGCTTATGGCTTCCTTCCATATAGTATTCGACATTTTCCGCCTGCTTAATGGAAATATAGGCTTCAAATAGAATTTGATTCAAGATATTGTCCGGAATGGGTACATGTTCCGCCGCTGAGGAAACAGCAATCAGCGTGATTTGATCCAGACTTTTGCCGGACAAATTTTTTTCGATCATACGGCTGATCAGCGCAAGTTCTTGCTGATCGATCGTATTGGGAATTCGTACCAAACGATCTTTGACAATGCCCGGAGACAAAACAACCACAACCAGCACTTTGCCGGGTTCAATCATCAAAAGCTTTATTTGCTCAAGACTAGTATCGCTATAACGCGGTGAAATGACCATCGAAGGATAATTGGTTTGCTCTGATAAAGCATTGGCGGATTGACGTACCAAGTCGTTCACTTCCGAAAAATGATTTTCAAAAAAACTTTCTATTTTATCTTTATCTTTTTGCGAAACCGGCTTCAGATGCAGCATCTGATCGATATAGGCACGATAGCCTTTATCGGAAGGGACTCTGCCGGAAGATGTGTGAGTTTTTTCAAGGTATCCGAGATTTTCCAGCTCGCTCATTTCATTGCGAACCGTGGCCGGACTGATCTGTAGATGATGCTTTTCTACCAGAGCTTTGGAGCCGACCGGCTCTGCAGTTTCTACATAATCATCGATAATTGCTTTTAAGATCTTTTGCTTGCGTTCTGTTAACAATTTTCGCTCCTTTAGCACTCATCCCTTTTGAGTGCCAAAACCACTTTAGCATTGCATAATGTCACTGTCAACTGATTGAAAACGAAGAATTATGAAGAAAAATTGAACAGAGATTTCGGACTTTCGGGTCGCTATCTAAGGTCTGACGGGTGCTGAGCTTTACCGATGAGTTTTCGATTGCAAAACCGTTTGATTTAACGGGCAGGTGGACAAATTTTTCGGTTTTGCTTAAGT
>CAYFVK010000025.1:0-13369 GCA_964346695.1 uncultured Mageeibacillus sp.
ATTTTTTCAAAAAACATTGGGAAAGCCTTATTTTATGCTGTTTTTCTTAAAAATCGATGTGTATCTTTTTTGGAAGGACAAGCCACAAGAAGCATCATATTTTGATAGAATATGATGCTTTTTTTATATCGCAGATTCAGTTAATCATAAAAACAACGCACTTGAAGATTGATGCTTTAAATAAAACAAGATGGCGGAGATTTTTACGGTCGGATCGGTGTAAATAGTTTGGTTGCTCTGGTAAATAATGAATACCGGGAATTGCTATTGTGAAATCGAGCAAAACCGTCATTTTTGACCATGTGGTGGACAATTTTTTCGATTTTGCATTACTCCTGATTCTTTATTTGCTTGACACATGAATTTTCGACGATCTTAGCCGATTGGGAGAAGGCAATGCCGAAAATTTTATCAGAAGCTGCCTGATGATAATGAAGAACATTGTACAAAATTAATTTTAGTTTAATTTGTAGTTAGTATGTTAATTAAAATAAGTCTTTTTATGGAATTATTCATTTGTAGCATATAAAATAGATGTAGTTTAACAAGGGTGGAAGTTAGTTGATGGACAGTTGAATGAATTCACATTCATTTTTGTGTTGCTGACAAAAGAAATGAGTTATAACCCCGAAAAAGTTATATATGAGCTTTTAGAATATTGAGCTAACGCAATTTTGGACAGAATATTCAAGCGGTTTGGGGCGGACATCTATCCGTGAGATTCCGCAATAGAGTCAGCATAAAAAATATAATCAAGCATGTGCTGATTGCCGGGATGGAGAAATTAGACTAAATGGGGAGGTACTGCTGCGTGAAACATATTATGATCGTCACCGCGTCTACGGGCGGCGGACATAACAGTGCCGCCGGCAACCTTAAAAAGAGTTTTGAAGAACGCGGAATCTATGCTCAGGTGATCGATATGTTTAAGGTTACGAGCAAGGCCGTGAGCTCGATCATGACAAACGGATACCATTTGCTTGCGGAGAAAATGCCCAAAACCTATGGTGCGCTCTATGATTTTTTCAAACTCAAGGGCGTTAATAAATTGCTCATCCAATCTTTTTTTATTCAGACAACTTTCCGACTCAGCTGGTTATTTCAGGAACTTGAACCGGATCTCGTAGTCTCATTGCATCCGATCGGTGCGCAACTAATTGGTAATTTGAAGCAGCAAGGTCGTCTCAAGGCGCCTTTTATGCAGATTGTTACAGATTTTAAAGTGCATGATATTTACAAGCATAAAGAGGTGGATGCTTATATCGTAGCAAGTCATTATACGCGGGATACTTTGATCGGGAGCGGCATTGAAAAAGATAAAATTTATGTCTATGGAATTCCGGTTAAAGAAGAGTTCTACAAAATTTCAGCACGCCTTTTCTTACCTGAAAAACCGCTTCATCTTTTGGTCGTTGCCGGGAGTATGGGGTTGAGCGTCATGGAACAGGTGATCGATGAGCTTGTTTCCCTTGATTTTTCAGAAAAACTCAGGTTAAGTGTTGTCTGCGGGAAGAATAAAGAGCTTTGCGAGAAATTCAATAATGAATTTAAGGATTATATTCAAGAGGGAAAAATGATCGTTTATGGTTTTGTCGAGAATATGGCGGAGCTCATGGAAACATGCGATCTGATCATTACAAAACCGGGAGGACTGACGTCAAGCGAAGCGATCAACAAATGCATTCCGATGATTATTCCCTTTGTCATTCCGGGACAGGAAAAAGAGAATGCCGAGTTTCTCGTGGAATATAATATGGCGATTGATGTCAAGGATATCTCGCAGCTTGGAGCGTACTTGAAAAAACTGATTGACCATCCGGAAATTTATATGGAAATGGTTAACAATATGGAACGTTTGAATAAGTCGTACAGCATCGATAAAATTGTTGATCTCGCTATTGAATTGATCGGGGATTGATACGAGATTCTTGACACAAGCATCGAATATGGCGGATAGGAGATAGACTTTAGCGTATCGGTTCCGTTCAGATTAGAATTTGCGGGGACAGTATCAAATAGTACAATATTTTCAAAGAAGATGAAATTCGACGGCTTTATGCTGAAGTTGTCTGTGGCGGATTTATGGGATGCTGACAAATCCCGGTTTTTAATCCGATTTTGTCCCGATGAGTCTGGAAATGCAAAAATTAGAAAAAATCTACCGAATTTTATTCGATCATTATGGTGATCTTTATTGGTGGCCTGCCAAAACGCCGTTTGAGGTAATCATCGGGGCGATTCTTACGCAAAATACCGCATGGTCTAATGTGGAGAAAGCGATTGCGAGATTCGGAGATGATCTATCGGCTTCGAGGATTCTTGATCTGCCTGTCGAGGAACTTCAGACAATTATCCGCCCTGCGGGTTTTTACAAGCAAAAAGCCCTTTATCTTAAAGCTGTCAGCGCATGGTTTATGAGTTATGGTGGGAGGATCGATTTGATCAAGAGCCGACCGCTGCGGGAGATTCGAGATGAGCTTTTGCGGGTTCGGGGCGTAGGTAATGAAACGGCGGATTCGATTCTGCTCTATGCCTTTGATTTTCCGACTTTTGTGGTCGACGCGTATACAATGAGATTATTTTCGCGTTTGTCGATTTATGCCGGAAAAACCTATATGGAAGTGAAGAACTACTGTGAACGTGAACTCCAAGGCAACGCCGAAGTCTATAATCAATTCCATGCCCTGATTGTCCAAAACGGCAAGCTGCGTTGCAAAAAGATAAAGAATTGCGACGGCTGCCCTTTAGACAGATATTGTAAAAAACTTTCATAATACAATACGTTTATCGGAAAAAACGGGAAATCGATCGATGTTCTCCCTGAGCGGCATCCCGTGCAATAATTCAACAGAGAACAGCTCAAAGACAGATCAACACGTTTCTTTGATTCTCGGAATGACCGTGTTGTAACCGTTACTGCCGTATTCTATGGCTCGGCGGACACGGGAGATGGTGGCGGAGGATGCGCCTGTTGCTTCTGCGATCTCATGGTATGTTTTTCCATCTTTAATTAATAACGCCACCTCGAAGCGCTGTTTCAGTGCGATGATTTCGTTGATGGTACATATATCGTCAAAAAAGGCATAACATTCCTCAACAGTTTTTAAGCTGAGTACTGCCTGCATAAGTTTTTCTAAATTTTGATCTATAAGCGGTTCAATATTCATAAAGTCTCCTCTCTTTGATCGTTTAAGCGTATTGTCGATTTTTGCCGGTTTTTTTTTGCTTAACAGCAGCTCGGGATATATTTTCTGATTTTTAGACAAATAATACTTGCATCTTAGGTAAAGGTTTGTTATGATTCATTCATTACTTTAGCGAGATAAAGCAATGAATAACTAAACAACTAAATTATTGAAGTTATTATATTAGAAACATTGCGATTATACAAGTAAGGCAGAATAAGCCGATTGGTGCAGAGTAAATAATAGGAAAAAGATAAGCAAACGGCTGACTGCAAAAAAACAACAGGAAAAAGAAAAGCAAACGTTAGGTTGTAAAAAAACAACAGAGAAAAAGCTAAGCAAACGGCAGGGGACAGATGAACAACGATAAAATATTAAGAAAATGGGAGTTGGCAGGAAGATATATGCGGCAGATGGCCGAGCAAGGCTGTCAGCTGATTGATCTCAATATGATTGAGCCGTTTCGGCTTGAGGATAAAAAGTATCAGCCAAGCTCATTAATCTTCGATCTCAATCAGGATATGTACGCTATTCGCAGCGACTGGACTCGTTCTCTTCTGAATTACAATGAGTCCTACTTTTTAGATGCCAGAAAATTCTGTTATTTCGGCCCCGTCATTCGTGACTATCGCTCTTTCTATCAGGCGGGTGTTGAACTTTATCAGCCTGCTTCAGCTGAAATTCTGCAAAGCTTGGAGATCCATCTCGATTTCATTCGTGATGAGGCAGAGCAAAAAGGAGATCAACTGCGGTCAATCGTTATGAATCACGATCGGCTGATTGATCTGTACATTAAAAAATACCAATTAGATCAAAGCATCAGACCTCTGATTTATGATAAAAATCTCTCTTTATTAAAATCGAAACTCCGCTCCGCGCATCCGCTGCTCAGGATCCTCTCCGCCCGTCCGACGGAGCAATTCGCCATCTTAAAGGCTGAGTTCCGGGGAACAAAGTTAAGAGCAAAGACGGAAGATTTGAGCTGCTCCAATACACGGGCGAATCAGAAAAACAATCAATTTCCGAACGAGATCGTTATTTTGGAACAAATAAAAGAGATTGCTGAACAGAGAAGTCTTGATTGTCTGCTCGATTTATCTTTCCGTTCACCGCAAACTTATTATAACGGCTTATATTTTCAAGTCTTTTTAAATTATCATAAACCGTTATTAAGCGGCGGGGAATATGGTGAGCGGGCTTTCGGCATCGCTCTCGATATTGAGGAGGGAGGACTTCTATGACGATGCTCAACTCATTTCAAGAGCGGAAAGCGGCAAAGAGGATTTTACGGCAGAGGAGAGGAGAACCCTTATGATAACAGTTGCCTTGCCCAAGGGAAGATTATTGGAGGAAGTCATTTTATATTTTAAAAGCTGCGGACTGCAGAATTATGCAGATAAACTCTCCGCGAACAGCCGCTCCCTGTTTGTGACCATTGATGATATTCGTTTTATCTTTGCCAAAAATCAGGATATTCCGGTCTATGTGGAGCTTGGTGCGGCGGATGCCGGTTTCATCGGCAGCGATATTTTAGCGGAGCAAAAATATGATTTGCTGCAAATCAGCCAATTACCTTTTGGACAATGTCATTTTTCGCTTTGCGGCTTGCCCGGCATCAAGCAATTCAAAACGGTCGCGACCAGCTTTAGCAATGTCGCTTTCAGCTATTTTAAGAAAAATCGGCGGCAGGTCAGACTCATTCATTTGCACGGATCGGTTGAACTTGCCCCCTTGCTCAACATTGCGGACGGGATTGTCGATATTGTACAGACCGGCGATACCTTAAAGGCAAACGGTCTGGTTGAATATGAAAAAATTATGGATATTGAAGCTTGTTTGATTGCTAATCGTCAAACAATTTATACGAAAGAAGATGAACTATTTTCTTTCTTCAAAAAAACAGGAGTTTTTACACTATGATATTAAAAGAAATTTATTCAGTTGAATTATTTAAAGAAATCTTTAACAGCCGAAGTCTGCCGGATGACAGTGCACAGGTGGCGCAGGTAATGCAGATTATTAATGAGGTACGCAAGAATAAAGATCAAGCTTTAAGAAATTATGCCAAAAAATTTGACGGACAAGAGATTAGCGATTTTAAAGTGCCGGAGAATTTGCTGGAAGAAAGTTTCCAAGGTCTTGAACCTGAACTGAAGGAGGCCTTGAAATTTGTCAAAGATCGTATTCTTGCTTATGAAAAACAAATTAAATATGAGAATCGGGATTTGGGCGGCATAGCCTATCAATATTCGCCAATAGAAAGGGTCGGATTTTATGTACCGGGAGGGAAAGCCCTTTATCCCTCTACAGTATTGATGAGCATTGTAGCCGCTAAAGTAGCGGGTGTTCCTGAAATTTATGCGCTGACTCCGACCTACAGTGATCATAATATTACGTTTGCCACGCTCTATTTATGCGGTGTGCGCAATGTTTATCGTGCGGGTGGAGCGCAGGCGATTGCTGCTCTTGCTTATGGCACAGAGAGCATTCCCAAGGTTGATAAAATTGTCGGTCCAGGCAACAGTTATGTGGCGCTGGCTAAAAAGTTGGTCTTTGGTGATGTGGGGATCGATTCCATCGCCGGACCCAGTGAGATTCTGCTCTATGTCGATCGATCGGCGAACCCGAAATCCGTTGTCCTGGATTTATTCGCTCAGGCGGAGCATGATGTCCAAGCCAAGACTTTTTTATTGTCTGAGGATCTCTCTCTGATCAAAACAATACGCCGGATGGTCATTCAGGAATATCAAGATCAGCCCAGATCTGAGATTATCGGCCGGTCTTTGAGTGAGCGACACTTTTCGATTGTCGGAGAAAGATCAGAGCTGATTGATCTGATCAATGAGATCGCTCCCGAACATGTATCCGTGCAGCATGAAGCGGAGGCGGAGATTGTCCCGCAGATCCGTTATGCCGGAGCTGTTTTTGAGGGCGGGTTTGCACCGGAAGCGATCGGCGACTATGTGGCGGGACCGTCACATGTTTTACCGACTAATCGGAATGCCCGTTTCAGTCATGGTTTGAATGTCAATGATTTCATGACTAGTCATGCTGTCATCAGGATTGCTGAAAAGGAATTTCGGGAAATTGCTGAGCCGGGGATCCGGATCGCTGAAGAAGAGGGTTTATTTGCCCATGCTGCCAGTTTACAGACGAGATTGCCGGAAGCTGAACATGATGGGCAAAGTAAATGATAAATTCGAGAAAATTAGAGCAAATGTTTGAAAACATGCTTTAGAAAAAGAGGAATCTCATGATTATCATGAATAGAAATACCAGCCCGATCAAGCCCTTGAGCAAAGAACAGATCATCAAGGTGGTCGAGGAAACCGAGTTTAATCAATATCCGGATCAGGAACGGGCGCGATTTATCCAATTATACGCCGATTATTTCGACCTGAATCCGGCGCAAATCGAAGTGGCAAACGGTTCCGATGAATGGATTCAAAAGTTGATCATCACCTATGGTCAGCGCGGTGTCATGACATTGGATCCGGATTTTATCATGTATGCCACTTATACGGGACAATTTTATCCGGCGATTAAAAAAGTTGCTTGTGATCGGAATTATGACTTTCAGTTCGATCGTGTTGTCCGTGCCGTTCTCAAAGAAAAACCGTCTTTGTTTTTTATTTCCAATCCGCATAATCCCACCGGTACTCTGTTTGCGGCTGATGATTTGCAGCGCCTTGCGGATGCGCTGGCGGAGGTTGACGGCGTGCTGGCCTTAGATGAGTGCTATATTGATTTTGCCGGAAACTGTAAAAGACCTGCCGCAGACAATATCATCATTTTACGCACTTTGAGCAAGGTCTACGGTATGGCGGGACTGCGTATCGGCATGGCGATTGCTCCTCCCGAAATAATGCAACGCTTAAAGCGAATCAATCATCCTTATCCGGTCAATTCACTTTCCTTGAATTTGGCGACAGAACTCTTTTCCGATCGGCGAAAGCTGGCTCAGTTCAAGGCTTATCAATTGGAGAGCAAACGCCGTTTGGAGCAAACTTTTGCAGGATTGGCGGGGCTGATCGAGATCAAAAAATCATATGCGAATTATCTTTTCAGCTATGGCGAAAAAGCGGTCGATTTAGCTCGCCATTTAATCAGTCGAGGTTTTCTGCCGCGATTATATGAAGCTGAAAATTTGGCTGATACAGCTCGCTATTCGATCATTCGATTGGAGGATTATCAAGCTTTGAATCAAGCGATTTCAGATTGGAGAGAACAGTATGTTTAACAAAACGAGAGAAACTCGGGAGACGAAAGTGACAATTGCCTTAGCGGAAAAAAAGATTGATTTTCCGGATTTTTCGGAGCGAAAGAATGATGGTTTCGAGCAGAATCAAATCAATACCGGTATCGGCTTTCTTGATCATATGCTGACTTTGTTCGCCTTTCATGCAGGACTTTTTCTGCGCATAGAAGCAGAGGGAGATTTGCAGGTTGACGGGCATCATACCGTGGAAGATATTGGAATCGTCTTGGGCGAATTGATTTATCAACTATATCACAGCAAAAAATCCTTCGCCCGTTACGGCTTTTTCTATTTGCCCATGGATGAGGCGTTAGTCCGTGTGGCTCTTGATTTATCAGGCAGACCGGGGCTTTATTTTTCGGCTGATTTTTCCAAAGAAAAAGTGGGAGAATTTGATACGGAGCTGATAAAAGAATTTTTCAACGCGCTGGCGATGAACGCCAAGATGACCTTACATATCGATCTCCTGAAAACCGGCAACACGCATCATGAGATAGAGGCAATTTTCAAAGCTTTCGGACACAGTCTCAGAATCGCTCTTCAGGAAACTGAGGGAGATGTTCCTTCCTCGAAAGGAGTCCTTGCATGATCTCGATCATTCCGGCGCTTGACTTAATCGATGGACAAAATGTGCGTTTGCAACAAGGTGATTATGAAAAACAGACAAGGATGCGGCGTACACCGGAAGAAGCGATTCGTTTTTACAGCGGTTTTTCTCAGGTAAAAAGAATTCATATTGTGGATTTGCTTGGCGCTAAGGCGCGGCAAGCACGAGAAAGTGACTTGATTTCCCGACTCGGAAATCTGACCGATTTGCCGCTGGAAATCGGAGGCGGGTTACGCGATCAGGAAACGATCGACAGCTATGCGGAGCAAGGCATCGATTATTTTATTTTAGGCAGCAGGGCGATCCTTGAGCCGAACTGGCTCAAGACCATGAGCGAGTGCTATCCCGGTCGGATTTTTGTGGGAATCGATGCCAGAGAACAGCGGATATTCGTCAACGGTTGGACTGAGGATTCTGGGTTGCTGATTGAGGATTATTTGCCGCGAATCGAGGGGCTGGATCTGGCGGGAATTATTTATACGGATATCGCCAAAGACGGCATGGAGGAGGGACCGAATTTCGAGCTGACGGCTCGGCTCAATAGGCTGACTCGGCATCCTGTTGTTGCCAGCGGCGGTATTCGTCATGTCGGAGATCTAAAACGCCTGGAAGCTATGGGCATAAGCGAAGCGATTGTCGGCAAGGCCTGCGACAGGGAAGCGTTCTGGCGAGAAATTCATTAGCAAATATTCGCTGCTCATTAGGACAGAGATCGATTTGAGATAGATCAGATTGAAAAAGGGGAAAAAAGATGGAAGAAAAAATCAGAAAAATTATGCCTTGTCTGGATTTAAAGGACGGGAAGGTCGTGAAAGGTGTTCATTTTGTAGATCTTAAGGAGATGGGGGATCCGCTTGCGTTGGCCCGGAAATATGAAGCTGCCGGAGCTGATGAGCTGGCGATGCTCGATATTTCAAAAACCGTGGAAGGGCATCAATTCCATCTTGACCTGATCCGCGATATGACGGCGCAAATTCGTATTCCTTTAACGGTCGGCGGCGGCATCGCCTCGCTTAATGACATCGAGAGGATTTTACAAGCCGGTGCGGCGAAGGTCAGTATCGCTTCGGCGGCTTTAGAGAATCCGTCTTTGATCCGGTCGGCGGCGGAAAATTTCGGTTCGGACAAGATTATCGTGGCTTTTGATATCGCGGCTGATCAAAATGGAGAATACTATATTTATACGCATGGCGGCACCCGAAAGACGGATCAGGAAGTATTTCAGGCGATCCGAAAATTCGATCAACTGGGTGCCGGCACTTTTCTGATTACGGGAATCGGTTTTGACGGGGCGAAAAACGGTTTTGACATTCCTTTTTTTCAAAAGGCGGAGCAAGTGACCCGAAAAACTTTGATTGCCAGCGGCGGCGCCGGTTCGATGGAAGATTTTGTTCGATTGTTCGCGGAAACCACAGTGGAATATGGTTTGGCGGCGTCGGTTTTTCATCAGAATATAATAGATATAGCGAAATTGAAAAAACTTTTGAGCGAGAACGCTATTTCTGTTCGGCTTTAGGCAAGACGAATTTCGATAAAAAAGTGAGGGGTTTATGAAACCGGATTTTTCTAAAAATAACGGATTACTATCGGTGATTTTGCAGGATTTTGATACCAAACAGGTGTTGATGAACGGCTATATGAACGAAGAAGCTTATGAGCTGACGCTGGAGCAGGGCGTGGTCTGGTTCTATTCGCGCTCCAAACAGCGCCTCTGGAAGAAAGGGGAAAGCAGCGGTCATCTGCAGAAAGTAGTCGACCTGAAGCTCGATTGCGATCAGGATGCTTTGCTGGTGGAAGTGATACCGCAAGGACCGACCTGCCATTTAGGCAGTCAGAGCTGCTTCGGGGATGATTTTTTTAATTTGGAAATTCTGGAAAAGACAATTCAAAGCCGTATGGCGAATCCGCCCGAGGGTTCTTATACGAAATATTTAATTGAACAGGGACTCGATAAAATTCTCAAAAAATGTGGTGAAGAGATGACGGAAACCGTGATTGCCTGCAAAAATCAGGATCCGGAAGAAATTATAAATGAGGCGGCTGATCTCCTCTATCATTTCATTTTGCTCCTCAACCAAAGCGGTTTAACTTTGCTCGATGTGAAAGAAAAATTGGCTTCAAGGCACGGCAAAGTGCAGTCTTACAGCAGGCGCAAAAGGATTACGAACTGGTAAAATTCCGGTTTGTCTTTTGCAATCCAATTCAATTATAATTAACGGGTACGGTGGAATTTGCTATTTGTATCCGTTCATTATATTTCAGAATATCTTTTAAGATTAAAGGGGTAACCATGAATAATCAAAGTTTATTCATCACGGTTTTCAATCGGGGAAAAGCGGAAGATTTTCTTAACGAAATGCGTGTTTTCGGATTGAAAGGCGGCATTGTTGTTCTCGGTGAGGGAACAGCGCGAAGCCGGCTGCTGAAAATTTTAGGTTTAGATAAAACACAAAAGGAGATCATTTTTTTACCTCCGATAGAGGATAAATATGAAAACGCGATTCATGAGATGATGCTGGAAAATTTTCGGGTTGATAAAAAAAGAACAGGTTTCATTTTTTCGATTCCCTTAAGTAAGCTGCAAAGGGAGAGTATTTTAGCAGAAAATGAAATTTTTGATCCCGATTGTTTTGAATATCAATGCCTTTTTGTCGTCGTGGATGAGGGCATGGGCAAAGAAGCGATGCGTTTCGCTCAGGAATTGGGACAATCAGGCGGTACGATCATTCATGGCAGAGGCGCGGGTGTTCCGTCAGACGCCTATTTTCCGTTTAATGTTGAACCGCAAAAGGATTTGCTGATGATTTTAGCCCGTACGGAAAAAACAGCCGAATTGCAAAAGCATTTATTCAAAGCAATGGAACTTGATTTGCCCGGTAAAGGGATCATCTTTACTTTGCCGGTTTCACGGGTCACAGGCAGTTTTCAGGAACAGGGGAAATAGATGAATTCATTACAAGTGAGAATTAAGGAAGTAGCGCAGTCGATTATTCCCATTGTTATTTTTGTCGGCATTTTGTCCATGGCTTTTGTACGCATTGATTTTCCGATTGTCCAGCGGTTTTTTATCGGTTCAGTATTGGTCTTTGTCGGATTGTCCATCTTTCTTTGGGGTGTTGATCAAAGCATGGAACCGATCGGTTATCATATGGCGCATGAGATTGCGACATCAAAAGTTTTGCTTAAAACGATCGTGCTCAGCTTTTTATTAGGTTTTTTGATTACCATTGCGGAACCGGATATTTTGATCCTCTCCGGACAGGTAGAGAGCGCATCCGGCGGCACTTTGAATGCGGCTTTCCTGGTCCGCATGGTTTCAATCGGAGTAGGTGTATTGATTTCGATTGCTTCGATCCGAGTATTAACAGATTTTCGTTATAATGTTCTAATGCTGATAGTATATGCGATTATTCTCCTCTTAGCATTGAACGTGTCTGAAGAATTTCTGGCTATTTCTTTTGATTCTTCCGGTGCGACCACCGGCGCTTTGACCACACCTTTTGTTTTGGCAATCTCCATCGGCTTATCACGCACTAAAGGCGGTAAAACGGCAGAGGAAGATTCTTTTGGTATCGTCGGTGCGATGAGTGCAGGCCCCATTCTAGCAGTGATGCTGATTTCGGTTTTATCCGGACAGTCCGGCATACAGGGCGAAGCAGAGCCTTTCGTTACTTCAGATTCTGTTTTTGCACCGATTCTGGCGGATTTTAAGGGAACTTTTGTGGACTCTCTCATTGCGCTCTTACCGATTACCGTTTTGTTTTTTATCTTTAACGGTTTCAAATTTAAAGTTAAAAAATCGGAATTGATCAGCATTATTCGAGGTTTAGTTTATACGCTGATCGGTTTAACTTTATTTTTGGTCGGAGCGCATACCGGTTTCATGGATATGGGCCGCGTACTTGGCTATGGCTTAGCAGATGAATATTTACCGTTCCTGCCCATCCTCGGTTTGTTGCTCGGTATGCTCGTAGTTTTAGCCGAGCCGGCGGTTCATGTGCTGGGTGAACAGGTGGAAAACGTAACGTCGGGAAATATTCAGAATGGTTTGCTGAGAATGACTTTATCCATCGGTGTTGGTTTGGCAATTGCTCTGTCGATGGTTCGTATTATGATTCCGGAAGTGAAATTATGGTTTTTCCTTCTACCGGGTTTTGCCATTGCCATTGCTCTGTCCTTTTTTGTGGATCCTGTTTTTGTCGGTATTGCTTTTGATGCCGGCGGTGTTGCTTCAGGTCCGATGGCGGCAACCTTTATTTTAGCTTTTGCTCAGGGTGTTGCCGATAGTATTCCCGGCGCGGATGTCTTAAAAGACGGCTTTGGCATTATCGCCATGATTGCGATGACGCCTATTTTAAGCATTATGATCTTAGGCGCTATTAATAAAATAGAAGTATTACGTTCAGAGATGGGCAAAAAACAGGTTGATCGGACTCCAAAATCTATTTTATGTGCAATTCCCAAACCGCAAGATGATCAGATTCGCTATGAGCTGATTTCCTGCTTGATTGAGCGAGGTTATTCGGAAGATGTAGTCCGTCTTGCCAGATCGGTCGGTTCCGGCGGAGCGACAATTATGCAAGGGCGCGATGCTCGTTCGGGAACCTGGCTCAGCGCTTCGATGAGCCTGGAAACGGAAAAAGAAATGATCTGGCTATTGGTCGATTCTGAAATTACCGATTTGGTGATGCGTACGCTGCTCGAAGCGTCAGAAAAAGAAGATAGTCATATCATCACGATTTTCGCTGTGCCTGTTATGGAGGTGGCGGGTTTGTCCGCAGCTGAATTGATGTGTGATCCGAAAAAAGTCGAGATGCAAGCAGCCGATTTAAATGGATAATTCTGAAATTTTCGTTTGTTTTGCCTCCGCCGGTTCGCCGGTCAGAAAAGGTACTAAAAATTTTTATGGAAATACTTTATAATTAAATTAATTAATTCAATGTAATCCTGTGACCTATTATGGGAAATGCTTTTCTTGAAAAATGATTGATGAGAAGAGGTGCACTATGTTTTGTCCGAATTGTGGTAGTGAAGTTAATGAAGGAGCGAAGTTTTGTCCCGCTTGCGGCGGACCGATGAATGTAGGAAGTCATGCAGAGAGCGCCGGCTTCTCGCCGGATCAGGAATCCGACCGGCAGTCTGACGAGATACAGCCGGAACAGATCAATGCCGGTCAACCATCAATGCCGTCCGCTAAGACAGATCATAATGAACGGAGACATAATAACCCTACGGGTCCTACGGGTCCGTTCCCCGGCGCTCAGCCGCCATATGGCGGTCAGGCCTCATATGGAGGTCAACAGCAGTATGGCGCTCAGC
>CAYFVK010000025.1:13469-18222 GCA_964346695.1 uncultured Mageeibacillus sp.
CCGCCATATGGCGGTCAGGCCTCATATGGAGGTCAACAGCAGTATGGCGCTCAGCCCCCGTATACCGCTCAGCAAAATTACGGTGCTCAATCCCCGTATGGAACTCAACCCCGATATGGCACGCAGCAGCAATATGGAGCACAGCCGCAGTATGGTGCTCCGCAGCAATCCGGCATGCAATATCCTAAGCAGAAAAAATCAAAAAAGGCCGCTGTTATCCTCTCGATAACCGGCGGTGTTCTGATCATCGCGGTCGCTTTGATCTTAATCTTTACGCTCGGCGGCAGCAGCGGACCTGGTGCGACTGTGAATAAATTTTTCGATTATTTCGAGAAGGGCGAATATCAGAAAATGGCTGAATTGTTTGATCCGGATTCTTCTGAATATCAAGACTTTTTCATGGATGAGGAAGAGATTGAGGCAGCAAGGGAAGTATACGGAAATATTCATTTCAAGTTCGATCAGAAAAGTGTGGAAATGGTAGATGATACAGCGACAGTCACAGGCAATTTGCGAATCGAAGCTGATGGCGAGTTGAAATCACTCTTGCAATATCAAGGTTTGGATTATTCACAAGATGTGGAGGATTTTCAAGTTGAATTAATTAAAATAGATGGCAAATGGCTGATTTCTCAACTGAACGAGGTTTGGTAAAGTTTTGAACAGCGAGCAGGCTGATTCGTAGGTCATATAGGTCATATAAGATTATATTAAAAGCGGGGATTCCGAATTTGAAAGAATCCCCTCTTTTTAATAGTGCTAAATTTAGTTTTTGCCGCTCGTTTCGGGCCAATAGTCAGACGCTTCAATATGGACCGACGTGAATTGACGGCAGGATGCGCTCAGCCCTTGAAATACTTGACGGCGGAGCGGAAGAGACCAAGATCATAATTGCCCGGAACGTTTTTATACAAATGTCTGCCGGTTCTTTCGCTGTGGCCCATTTTTCCGAGTATTTTCCCATCGGGCGAAACGATGCCCTCAACAGCGTAAACGGATCCGTTCGGATTAAAGTCGATTTGATAGCTCGGCTTTCCTTCCAAATCCACGTATTGGGTGATGATCTGTCCGTTTTGAATTAATTGATTCAAAGTGTCCTGATCAGCTAAAAAACGGCCTTCGCCATGCGAAATCGGCACAGCGTAAATCGCGTTCAACTCCGCTTCCGTCAGCCATGGCGATTTATTGGAAATCAGTTTCGTCCGCACGATTTTCGATTGATGACGGCTGATTGTATTAAAGGTGAGGGTCGGCGATTTTGAATCGCTGTCCTTGATTTTTCCATAGGGTAAAAGTCCGAGTTTGATCAAGGCCTGAAAACCGTTGCAGATCCCGCCCATCAGACCGTCTCTCTGTTCCAGCAGTTCTTCGACCGCCTTGCGGATCTGCTCATTGCGGAAGAAAGAAGTGATAAATTTGCCGGAACCTTCCGGCTCATCACCGCCGGAAAAACCGCCCGGAATAAAGATGATGTTGGAACGGCGAATTTCCTTGGAAAAAGCTGCGACAGAATCTTTGATCGCCTGACCGGTTAAATTCCGAATCACGAAAATTTCCGGATCCGCTCCGGCTCTGCTGAAGGCTTTGGCAGTATCATATTCGCAGTTTGTGCCGGGAAATACCGGAATGAGAACTCTTGGTTCAGCAGCCTTTGTACGAGAAATATAAGGTGTCCTGACCTCATGATGAATATTCGGAATTTTATCAGTGCTCTCCCGGACTTGATAATGGAATACGCTTTCCAGTTTTTGCTCATAGAGCTTTTTCAATTCAAACAAATCAATCTTTTCAGCACCACGGATCAGCTCAAAGCGGGGGCCGGTTTGACCGAGCGTGATTTGGCTGAGCGTGAGCGGAATTTCGACATCGTCCGCCAACTCGAGGACGAACGAGCCATAGGAGTAGGCGAATAATTCCTGATCGCTCACGTGGTCGTTCAGGGTAAGGCCGATCCGATTGCCGAGCGACATTTTGAACAGTGCTTCCATGACTCCGCCATAGCCGGGCGTGTAAACGGATAGGGCTTTTTTGCTCAAAATCAGTTCATGCACAAAATCAAACAGATAAAGCAGCGATTCTTTTTCCGGCAATCCGTTTTGATCGTATTGCGGCAGGAGCTGTACCAATCGATGATCCGCCGCTTTCAATTCCGGGGAGATGATTTGTTCTGCCGGATCGGCGGTGACTGCGAAGGATACCAGGGTCGGCGGCACGTCCAAATTTTCAAAAGAGCCGCTCATCGAATCCTTGCCGCCGATAGAGGCGATTTTCAGATCCAGCTGTGCCCTGAAAGCTCCTAAGAGCGCAGAAAGAGGCTTGCCCCAACGACTGCCGTCCCTGAGGGGCTTTTCAAAATACTCCTGAAAAGTTAAATAGATTTCTTTAGGCGAAGCCCCTGCGGCGATCAGCTTGGCGACTGATTCGACCACCGCCAGATAAGCGCCGTGATAAGGACTTTTTTCGGAGATATAGGGGTTGAAGCCCCAAGCCATGAGCGAGCAAATATCACTTTCGGCTTTTTCCATGGAAATTAAATGAGCCATCGCCTGAATCGGCGTCTCCTGATATTTGCCGCCGAAAGGCATCAGGATCGTGCCGCTGCCGATCGTAGAGTCAAATTGTTCGGACAGACCGCGCCGGGAACAGACGTTCAGATCGCAGACCAGACCTTGCAGCTTTTCTTTCAAGGTGCCTTGGGGTATCTGTTTGCCGAATTCCTGCGGATTCTGAGGCGTGATCACGATATGTTTTTCTGCGCCGTTGGAATTTAAAAATTCCCGTGTCAGATCGACGATAGTCTGATCGCGCCAGTGCATGGTCAGTCGCGGCTCCGCTGTTACCTCGGCTATTTTTGTTGCCTGCAGATTTTCGGCATCCGCCAGAGCGATAAATTTTTGTTCATCCTGCGGCGCTAATACGACAGCCATTCTCTCCTGAGATTCGCTGATCGCCAGCTCGGTGCCGTCAAGACCCTCGTATTTTTTGGGCACGGCGTCGAGATTGATTGATAAGCCGTCTGCCAATTCGCCGACCGCGACGGAAACGCCGCCCGCGCCGAAGTCATTGCAGCGTTTGATCAGGCGAGCGGCTTCCGGATTGCGGAAGAGACGCTGCAATTTTCTCTCTTCCGGAGCATTGCCCTTTTGCACTTCCGCGCCGCTTTCTTCAACCGATTCGAGCGTATGTGATTTGGAGGAGCCTGTAGCGCCGCCGCAGCCGTCGCGTCCCGTGCGTCCGCCCAATAGAATCACAATGTCGCCCGGCAGAGGTACTTCACGGCGCACGTTTTTGGCCGGCGTCGCGGCGATTACCGCGCCGATCTCCATCCGTTTGGCAACATATCCCGGATGATATAATTCCGCGACTTCTCCGGTCGCCAGTCCGATTTGATTGCCATAGGAGCTGTAGCCATCTGCTGCGGTGGTTGTGATCTTGCGCTGCGGCAATTTGCCGGGCAGCGTATTTTCCATATCCAGAGGATCTGCTGCGCCTGTTACCCGCATGGCTGCGTAGACATAACCTCTGCCGGATAAAGGATCGCGGATCGCTCCGCCGATACAGGTGGCTGCGCCGCCGAACGGTTCGATTTCCGTAGGGTGATTGTGAGTTTCATTTTTAAAGAGTAAAAGCCATTTTTCCCGGTCAATTTTGCTGCCGTCTGCCGCGGTGCCCGAAACATCGATTTTGACGGTGCAGGCATTGATTTCCTCCGACTCGTCCAGCCGCTCAAGCAGACCCTGCTGTTTGAGGGATTTGGCGGCAATGGTCGCGATATCCATTAAATTAATCGGTTTGGTTCGATTCAAGGACGCTCTCGTTTCGAGATATTCCTGATATGTTTTTTCCAGCAGCGGATCGTTGAAATGAACTTCATCGATGGTTGTTAAAAAGGTAGTATGACGGCAATGATCAGACCAGTAGGTATCGATCACGCGGATTTCGGTCAGGGAAGGATCCCGTTTTTCTTTTTTGAAATATTCCCGGCAGAACAGCAGATCGTCCGTATCCATAGCAAGTCCCCGGGTTTTGGCAAAAGTCTCTAAATCTTCCTCTGAAAAATCCCGGAACCCGTCAATGATCGGAATATCCGGAGGTGTCTGGCGCGGCGTTTGAAGCGTGGCGTAAGTTTCGAGAGTTGCTTCGCGGGCTTCTACCGGATTGATGACATAATTTTTGATGCGCTGAATTTCCCGGTCGGAAAGATCACCCTGTAGAATATAGACTTTGGCATAGCGTACGAGCGGTTTTTCGGCTTGTGAAATCAGTTGGATGCACTGGGCGGCGGAATCGGCTCGCTGATCAAACTGTCCCGGCAAAAATTCTACGGCAAAGGCCTGCTCATTCTCTGAAAGAGGCAGTTCCGGATAGATCAGATCAAGCGGCGGTTCCGACAACACGGTCGTTTTGACGGTTTCAAACAGTTCTTCTGAAATATTTTCCAGATCATAGCGATTGATAATGCGCAAATTTTCCAAACCCTCAATTTTTAACAACAGGCGAAGCTCATTTGCCAAAGCTGCCGCCTGATGGGCCAATTCTTTCTTTTTTTCCGAATAAACGCGATATACCATAGCTCGAACTCCCTTGTGTTTAAACCAATTCTTTGATTTGTTGATAATTGAAATTTGTAAAATCGTTCTCTTTTCAAACAGTATTCTATCAAAAAAGCGGCAAAAAATAATGTTCATTCCTCCGCAGTCGGAATATTTGTCGAACAGCCGATAAAAGATTAAGATAAGACAATGGCAAAAGG
>CAYFVK010000026.1:0-1328 GCA_964346695.1 uncultured Mageeibacillus sp.
CACAGAATCCGCTCACGCTTCGGGCAAACCTAACCCACACAAAACCGCCAGTTTTGAGCATCCTCTGGACAAAACCGGCGTGATGACCCTAAACTGCGCAATAAATTTCTCGCTATAAATCCAGTTCTTCTTTGGTTTTCAGGATTTCCTCATAGTCAGGAAGAGATTCAATCGCACCTTTTTTCTGCACGCAATAATATCCTGATACAGCACCCATTTTAAGGGCTTTTCGGAAATCGGCGACGGTCAGATCAGACGCCAGCGTTTTTCCCGTTCGCAGAATTTCGGCAAGAAAAGCGCCCCAGAAAGCATCGCCCGCACCGGTTGTATCAACTACTTCGGCCGGAATACCCGGCTGTTCAATTATCTGATCCGCAAGATAAACTCTTGAGCCGGCAGCACCAAGTGTTTCAATAACCGCTGTCAGATCGTATTTTCGCATAGCATCAGGAATTGACATACGAAGCATCGGCGCTTCTTCTTCAGATATCTTCAAAAGGTCGACACAGGGCAATACATGATGCGTCGCATCGGCGCAAGCAGCAGCGTTATAATCCCATAACTGATCACGATAATTGAGATCAAGCGTAACTAATTTCCCCTGTGCATGGGCCTCCTTTAAGGCGTAAATCGTTGTCTCTTTCGCCGCGCCTGCAACCATTGACAGCGTACCCGCATTGAGCATTCGGGTGCGCGAAATCTGTCCGGGGCTAATCTGCTCTTTGCTCAAAAACATATCCGCGCCGGGTTTTCGGGCAAAGGTAAAACTGCGGTCGCCCTGCTCGTTCAGTTGGACAAAAGCCAGAGTCGTCGTTGCCTCTTTTGTAAAATCGGGGCAGAGAAAATCAATCTTTTCGCGGGCAAAAGTATCGGCGATCAGTTGTCCGAAATCATCATCTCCGACCATGCCGCAGAAAGCCGTTTTAAGCCCATTGCGAGCAACCGCCACAGCGCAATTCGCCGGTGCGCCGCCAAAATTAATGCTCAGCTCCCTCGGTCTACCGGTCGGAATAAAATCAATCAACACCTCTCCCAAACTGATAAAATCATAACTGTTCATAATCTTCTCCTAATTTATTGTCAAAACTCCGACATGTACTATCTGACAGAGCTCACATATTCCGCCCACAACTTGGCAGATTGATTTTTATAAGTAATATAAATGTAGCCATCCGGTTTTTGAATGCCTTTGACCGTATTGCCTTTAGATAATTTGCCGATAACTTCACCGGTAGAAGCGCTTCTGACATTAACAGTTCCTTTAGCATATCCCGTTCTGATAACAGGGCTCGTCGTTACCACACTCTGGTGAATTAATCTGACAGATC
>CAYFVK010000026.1:1428-17462 GCA_964346695.1 uncultured Mageeibacillus sp.
AATCTGACAGATCGATTTTCGTAAAACCGAATATATTCTGTCCCCTCCAAAGGTATGCCCCGAATACAATCACCGCGGTACTTGCGCGCAACTATGCTGAAATTCTGATTTCTGATATTGCTGCCGCCCTTCACATAGAAATCAGCAGGCTCAGCATAGGTCAGATACGCAGCCCAGATTTTCGCCTTTTGACCACTATATTCAAAATAGATATAGCCGTCTGCTTTCTGAATTCCTCTGATCTCCTGACCGATCTTTGTGCTTGCGATAATATTGCCTGTTGCCGCGTTTCGAATATTAATCTGACCATTCGCATAGGCTGTACCCGTCATAGGCGTCAGTGTTACTGCCTCCTGATCAATTCTATAGGATTGATCATTTTCTTCAAACACCAAATAGCCATCTTTTATTTTCCCCCAGAGGCATTCTCCGGTATATTTTGTATCAACTTGTTCATATCCCCAAGTACCACGATAAACCGATTCCGTATGCTTCACATAGTAACAATCTCTATCATCTACTACTTTGACTTTAATGCGTATAGAATAAGCACCATCCATCGTTTTTGCGGTAATATAGGTTTCACCTGTTTCAACTCCTACGACAATACACTTATCCAATTGAACATCATAAGCAGCATAGGCAATATCCGCATTGTCCGAAGAAAAAGTTATTCGCTTCTCGGAAGCATCGGCAGGAACAACCGTTAACGGAATTTCGCATTCATCATTATCCCGTTGTACAGTGATTTCGTTGTTTGTAAGCTTTATCCCTGTAACCGGAACACGTGTGAACGGAGTTCCGGGCTTATGGGTATAATCATAGTATAAACCTTGCACGGGAATTCTATTGCTGTTCCTGTCCGGGTTCATAGCCAAAACCTCTGCTCTGGTCAATATAAACTCTTCCGGTAAAACCATATTAACATTATACCAACCGGCATTATTATAATAATTTGGTGCACGCCAAGTATCTGTTTTCTGTTCATAACTGAATACGACATCATTCTTATGATATTTGCCGTTAATATCCGTATATTCCATATCTTGTACAATAATATCGGCATTGGGATATTCGGCGAAAGTCGCCCCTAACTCCAAACATTCCCAGGCATTAACATAATGACCATCAACCCAGGCATCAGAGGCATAATGATAAGATTGTCCGTAGGCCTTATGCGCATAGGCAAGCCCTGTTGAATACTGAGGAAGTCCATCTACTATCCATGCGCCATCCATATTTAGTACAATCCATGACGAAGTCCCAACAGTTGCCTTAAACGTATCGCCGCTCAGTATGTCCTCATATTGCGCGACATCCTGATCTGCTCGCTGTTTGATTGAGCGAAGATTAGAATATAGCTTTTCTAAAGAAAAATCATTTTTCAGAGCGGATTCCGTTTTAGAAAAATTAAAAGTTGCAGCCAGATAGGAAACATCAACTGAATTATTTTCACCTTCTCCGGCCCCTCCATAAATTTTCCCTTCATCCGCCGGTGATAATTTAATTTTAACTAACCAATGATAATCGGTTAGCTCATACTCTGCAGCCGGATTGATTTTGCGTGCCACACTAATCATAGTGCCCGGGAAAGAACTCGAATCCAGAATATAAGGATAAATATAATAAGCGAAATTATGATTAGCCGCAGTCTTGTACAAATAATTATATTCTTGCATGATACCAATTTCTTTGTATCCAGAAGCCAATAAAAAAGGGTATCTGCCGGTAGACTGACTCTTATCGTGAAATTCATTTGGATAGACTGCCAAACGATCCAAAGCGTTCTGAACCGCATCTAATTTTTCATATCCGGACATGGATGAGTCGGTATAGGTATCAAGCAAATAATCTATATAATTGACCAATCGCGGAACAGTCACGGTTTGATTGGTATCCACAAAAGCTCCGGCGCCGTTTTTCTTCTGCAAAGTCAGTTTGCCGCCATCCGGCATTGAATTTTCATATTCAAAGATATAGCCTCCGCTGACGCGATAGACGCTTTTATTTTCATACTGAACATCCACAAATAAATGTTCCTTAAGCTGATAAAGCGAATCTTGACCATATATGCTGTCCTTATCAATAAAGCGGAAGCTATACGGATCCGGATCATTCGTTTTGACATAGACCAAATAGCCGATATTTTCAACTAGCGGAATAATTTGATAGGAATAGGTATTCGACCTCATCATCTTGTTCGGGTCATTTGCTGTTCCATCTCTTTTTTCCTGCCCGTCAGACAGGTCAGGTGAGCTTTCCCTCTCTTCACCTGCTTCAGTCGATTCCGGAAGGGCTCTATCCGGATCAATCAATTCCGATTCCGACGGATCTTCTGATGTTTCAGTTTCTTGCGGCAGAATCGTTTCCTCCACAGATGGCTCTGTTGTTTCAATTTCGGACGAAACAGTCGGTTCCATCTCAGACGGACTCTCATCAGTCTCACCGGGGGCCGTTTCCTCGTTCCTTGTTCCTTCATTCTCGGAAAATCCCGTATCTGATGTTGGCGCCATATCAGTCTCCCCGGGCCAAGGTTCAGTTTCTGATAACTGCGTCTCGTCATGAATCGCCAAACCAAATTCCGATTCGGAAGCTGCCTGTTCAGACGCTTCATCCGGAACAAGTTCCGGCTGCCCGCTGTTAGCCGACATCTCCGTTTCGGGTATTAACACCTGTGCCGAAACTGAAATTTGCATAAAACTTAGAAAAATCGCGATAAGCAAAATATGGGTTATACACTTTCTCATACCTGTCTCCTTAATTAATGCAAGTGAATTTCAATAGTCTCAAACAGTAAAACAGCCTATTCAAAACCCTTAGCGAATTTACAATATGTACGAATAGTATAGCAAAAACATATCTGAATGTAATTCAACAAATTGCAAAATAGAGCGGCTTTGATCATTCCTCCCGCTGTCCGGATTATGCTATGATGAAAAAGAGGTTTTAGATGGCGATGAGAATTATTTTCCATTGTGATTGCAATGCTTATTTCGCTTCGGTCGAAACACTGCTCCGACCGGAATTAAAGCTAATTCCCATGGCGGTCGCCGGCAATCCGGAAAACCGTCACGGTATCATCCTTGCCAAAAACGAACTGGCAAAAAAAGCGGGCGTTGTCACGGCGGAAACGATCAATGAGGCAAGGCGAAAATGTCCGGATCTGGTCTGTGTAAGCCCTCATCATCAACTTTATCGGAAATATTCCCAAAAAATCAATCAGATTTATTTACAGTACACCGAATTTGTCGAGCCCTTCAGTATTGACGAAAGCTATCTCGATCTCACTGATAGCTGGCGTTTTTTTGGCGAAACTCCGCGTTCCCTGGCAGATATGATTCGCGGGCGAATACGCCGGGAAATCGGTATAACCATCTCGGTCGGAGTTTCTTACAATAAAGTCCTGGCCAAGCTGGCGAGTGATCTGAAAAAACCGGACGCAACAACGGTGATTATGCCGCAAGATCTGGAAAAAAGCGTTTGGCCTTTAGATATTTCCCGTATGCTTTATGTAGGTCGCGTCACAGCGGAAAAATTGCGGGAGCTGAATATTCAGACTATCGGCGATATCGCCCGCATGAATCCGGATTTTCTCAGGCAGCATTTCGGGAAACAGGGTCTTGCCATGAGCCGTTATGCCCGGGGCGAAGATCAAAGTCCCGTACCGCGTTTTACAGAGCTTGAGGAAGCCAAATCCATCGGCAGCAGCAGTACTTTTTCAGAGGATTTGAGAACCTTTTCCGAAATTCTCTCAGGGATCAGACCTCTGGCTGAAGAAGTCGGCGAGCGCCTGCAAAAGGCCGGCAAGGTGGCTTTTGTCATCCAGGTTCAGATTAAGTATTTTAATTTTCAGCTGAACTCAAAACAGATTACCGTACCTGATCCGGTACAGAACGAGTTCGAAATATATCATCTCGCCAAACAGCTCCTCAGCGAATTATGGGATCATGAAACGCCCGTTCGCCTGCTCGGAATTTCCGCGAATAATTTACAGGATAAAGCGTCCGCTTATACACAAATCTCTTTGACGGATTACAGCAAAGTCGCGGCTCAGGAAAAATCGGAGTTTCGCAAAAAACAAAAATTAGAGAGTTTGATTCAGAAAATTAATCAGAATGTCGGAACTGAAAATTTGCGTTTAGGCGCAGTAAATCAAAATAAAGACAAATCAGAATCAGGTCCTACGACTTAAAAAAGGCAATTTTCTTTTGCGTAATCTCATCAATGCGATCGGCATAAACCATTAAATCTTTGGGATTGACCAAACGTTCAACGCGGCTTCCCCGAACGATTTTCGTGCTGGAACCGCTGCCCAGGCCTGCCACCGAAATTAAATCGCTCATCATGCCGACATTATATCTGCAGGCATGACCGGCTTTGGCAAAACCGATATTTTCAAGCCCTGCCCGCACATTTTTCTGGCGGTACATATAATAGGGCAAATAGCCTTTATCCTCTAACTGACGGATCGCAGCCGCAAAGGTTTCGGCTAATTCCTGATCAGGAAAGCGTAATTGACGATATTTTTGCTGATACTTCTCTTCCAGATATGCCGAGCGTTTGAGCGCCATGCTGTGAATCGTGATGCTTTGCGGATCCAGTTCAAAAATCCGCTGAAGCGAATCGAGAAAATCTTGACCGTTCTCGCCGGGCAAGCCGAGGATTAAGTCCATATTGATCGATCCGAAACCCATTTTTTCAGCCAGCTTATAGGCTTCAACTACCTGATCGACCGTGTGGTCGCGTCCGATCAGTTCGAGTGTCCGATCGTGCATGGTTTGCGGATTGATGCAGATGCGTACATCGGGCAGAATTTGTATCGCCGCCAATTTTTCCCGATTGATCGAGTCGGGTCTGCCCGCTTCTACCGTATATTCGCAATTATCCGCTGCAGGAATGACTGCTTTGATCGTTTGCATGAGTAAGGAAAATTCTTTTTCCGGCAAAGCGGTCGGTGTACCTCCTCCAACATATATCGCCTGAAAAGTCTTGCCCTGTTGATTCATAAATTCTGAAAAACCTTTGATTTCCCGAATCAAGGACGCAATATAGAGAGAAAGATTTGCTTTCTGCGCCGTGGCATCTCTGGTAATAAAGCTGCAATAAGCGCAGCGGGTACGGCAAAAAGGTATGCCGATATAAAGCATGGGCGACGACTTGTCGCAATGCTCAATAATTTTCATTTCCGCTATGGCCGTATCCAAAGCAATATCCGCCTTTTCAGAACTGACAAACCAGTTTTGAACAAGATCATTCTTAGCGGCTAAAAAATTCCCGTTATTTTTTATATAACAGCGATAGGCGATTTGAGTCGGCCGAATTCCGGTCAAAGAACCCCAGGGATACTCGATCCCCAGCAAACGGCTGAGCAGATAATAGACCTGCCTTTTGATTTCCCGCCGCAGGTCTGAAGGAATAACAACAGTCTCTATACGCAAAGTTGTTGCTTCGACATAACTCGTAATTTTGATTGCAGTCTGATCGTCAGGATTTCTGATCTGAGCCAGAGTAACCGTCTGATCAACAGCGACGTGAATTGTATACGCCGTATTTAAAGGGCTGTCATCCTTGATTATGATCAACGCGGTCCCGTCTTGCCCATTCAATAAATCCGGCAAAGACGAAGCCTCGTCAAAAAATTCCGGCTGGTCAAAATATAGCCGCAGGATATCGCCGATACTCTGTATTTCCTGATGATTGTGACAAATGATTCGCATGACTTCCTATTTCAAGAAAGGGAATAACCCTGTTGTTCTGCTTTCTATCAGAAAAAATGAGGCACTGCCGATGAGTGCCTCATAGAATGCTGATTGTTTATTAATATTTTTATCTCGGATTTTTGATCTGAGCCTGAGCTGCCGCTAATTTAGCGATAGGTACGCGGAAAGGCGAACAGGATACATAATTGAATCCTAAATCGTGACAGTATTCAACCGCACTCGGATCGCCGCCATGCTCACCGCAGATACCGAGCTTCAGACCCGGCTTGGCAGCGCGACCTTCCTCTGAGGAAATCTTCATCAGGCGGCCGACGCCTTCAATATCCAGTTTTGCTGTCGGATCGCTCTCATAGATATTATTGTCAAAATAATTATCCAAGATCTTACCGGCATCATCTCTGGATAAACCATAGGTCATCTGGGTTAAATCATTTGTGCCGTAGCTGAAGAAATCAGCAACCTTGGCAATTTTTGCCGAAGTTAACGCGGCACGCGGAATCTCAATCATGGTACCCACGAGATAATCTAATTTCTTACCGCTTTCTGCGATTAAACGATCTGCGGTTTCAACAATGCGCTCTTTCAGGAATTCCAATTCTTTCACGTCGCCGATCAACGGTACCATAATTTCAGGAACAATCGGACTTTCTTCCGTGGTCTTCTCTAAAGCGGCGCCGATGATAGCGGCTGTCTGCATCTCGACAATTTCCGGATAAGAAATGGCCAGACGGCAGCCTCTATGACCGAGCATCGGATTGATTTCTTCCAGAGATTTCATTTTGGCAACGAGTTTCTCAACCGACATATGTAATTCCTCGGCTAAATGATTTACTTCAGTTTCAGCGGTAGGCAGGAATTCATGTAAAGGCGGATCGAGTAAACGAATGGTTACCGGCTTGCCATGCATGACTTCAAAAATTCCTTCGAAGTCTTTTTTCTGGATCGGCAGAATCTGCGCCAGAGCTTCTCTTCTTTCACGTTCGTCATCCGCGACAATCATTTTACGGAAAGGCAGGATACGGTCGGGGGCGAAGAACATATGCTCTGTACGGGTTAAACCGATACCCTCGGCACCCAGATCGATCGCGTTTTGAGCGTCTTCCGGTGAATCCGCGTTGGTTCTGACGCCGAGCACACGAATTTCATCAACCCACTCCATAATGGTTTTCATATGATCTGAAATCTTTGCTTTTACTGTTTCAATCTCGCCGGCATAAACATTACCGGTAGAACCGTCGATCGAAATTTTATCGCCTTTGTTGAAGACCTGATCACCAATTCTCATCGTATCCGCTTCTTCGTCGATCACGACGCTGGAACATCCGGCGACGCAGCAAGTACCCATACCGCGTGCGACAACCGCCGCGTGAGAGGTCATGCCGCCATGGACGGTCAGAATACCTTCCGCCGCATGCATACCTTCAATATCTTCTGCCGAGGTTTCGTTTCTTACTAAAATGACCATTTTGCCATTTTCTGTTTCTTCTTTCGCTTCGGCAGCAGTGAACACAATATTGCCTGTCGCGGCGCCCGGAGAAGCCGGTAATCCCTTGGCGATCGGGGTAATTTCTTTCAATTTCTCTTCATTGAATTGCGGATGCAATAAGGTATTTAATTGATTGGGATCAATGCTCATCAGAGCTTTTTTCTTGTCGATGATCCCTTCTTCCACCATCTCAACCGCAATCTTTAAAGCAGCCTGAGCGGTACGTTTGCCGTTTCTGGTCTGGAGAATAAATAATTTGCTCTTTTCAATAGTGAATTCCAGATCCTGCATATCTCCGTAATGCTGTTCCAATTTTTGGCCGATATCGTGGAACTGATTGAATAAATCAATGTCCTGCTCTTCCAGATGAGAGATCGGGGAAGGTGTTCTGACACCGGCAACCACGTCTTCACCTTGAGCATTCATCAGGTATTCGCCGTACAGCTCATTCTCGCCTGTCGCCGGATTTCTGGTAAAGGCGACGCCCGTACCGCAGGTATTGTCAATGTTGCCGAAAACCATTTCCTGAACATTGACCGCGGTTCCCCAAGAACTCGGAATATTGTTCATGCGGCGATAATAGATCGCTCTCTCATTATTCCATGAACGGAAAACAGCGCGCACCGCAAGCAGCAGCTGCTCAACCGGATCTGACGGGAAATCGGTACCCTTTTCTTCTTTGTACAGCTTTTTAAAATCGACAACGATATCAGCCAAATCCTCGGCGGTTAATTCGGTGTCCAGCGAAATGCCTCGCTCCGCTTTTTTCGCATCAAAAATGCGGTCAAAGTGACCTTTTTCGATTTCCATGACCACATCGCTGAACATCATAATAAAGCGACGGTAACTGTCTAAGGCAAAACGTCTGTTATTTCTAACTTTGGCAAGACCCTCAACGACTTCATCATTAAGTCCGAGATTTAAGACTGTATCCATCATGCCCGGCATGGAAGCTCTGGATCCGGAACGCACTGAAACGAGTAATGTATTATTCGGATCTCCAAATTTCTTACCGCTTTTTTCTTCTAACTGAGCTAATTTCTCTTTAATTTCCGCTTCGATTTCAGGGGCAATTTGTCTGCCATCCTCATAGTATCTTGTACAAGCTTCTGAAGTAACCGTAAAACCACTCGGCACAGGCAGACCTAAATTGGTCATCTCAGCCAGATTGGCTCCTTTACCGCCAAGCAGCTCACGCATCTTCGCATTACCTTCTTCAAACATATAAACGTACTTGTGCATTCTTTTAACCTCCACATTTATTACTTTTTCAAATATACTCAACATTCTCGCGAAATTCTACTATTTCAACTTGCTCTTATTTATGATCAAAAAACTCCGCTCCTGCTGAATTAAAAACAATTTCCGATCCGCCGCTTTCTGCGCATAAAAAAAGCCATACTATGCCTATAACATAGTAGGGCCTTCATATCCCTTCAGCGAAATTAAGTCCTCTAATCGTTTTTAAAATTCTTCCTATCATCTAATCCACTGGCAGATAAAAAGATTTATCCGCTTCTTCTTAAATATTCACAGAAAGATTAGCATTGATCGCATCTTTAGTCAAATAAAACTTTAAGAGGCGGCGATCGGGGCTGAAAATTTTATCTTCTTTAAAACGAACCTCTCTCTCGAGGCTTCGGCGAGCGAATCTTATAAATCAAATTTACCGGTAAAGTAGTCCTCCAACTCGGCAATCGGAATTCTGACCTGCTCCATGCTGTCCCTTTCTCTGATCGTGACTTGCTGATCATTAAGCGAATCAAAATCAAAGGTTACGCAGTACGGAGTGCCGATTTCATCATGACGGCGATACCGCTTGCCGATTGATTGACGATCATCGAATTCGCAGGCAAATTTCTTGCAAAGATCAAGATATACCTGTTCCGCTTCCTTCGATAATTTCCCGGAGAGCGGCAAGATCGCCACCTTGACGGGCGCAATCGCCGGATGCAAATGGAGCACCGTGCGCATCGAACCGTCAGGTAATTCTTCCTCATCATAAGCATTGCATAAAGCGACCAGGAACATTCTGTCCGCACCTAAGGAAGGCTCGACCACATAGGGAATATATTCTTCATTAGTATGAGGATCACGATAATACAGATTCTTTTTGCTGAATTCAATATGTTGTTTCAGATCATAATCGGTACGATCAGCAATTCCCCATAATTCACCCCAGCCGAAGGGGAATTTGAATTCAAAATCCGTCGTCGCCTTGGAATAGAATGATAATTCTTCGGGGCTGTGATCACGCAGACGCAAATCCTCTTCTTTGATGCCGAGACTGAGAAGCCAGTCCAGACAGAATTGACGCCAATAATTGAACCACTCCAAATCCGTGCCCGGTTCACAGAAAAATTCTAATTCCATCTGTTCGAATTCACGTGTGCGGAAAACAAAATTGCCCGGCGTAATCTCATTTCTGAAAGATTTTCCGATTTGGCAGATGCCGAAGGGAATTTGTTTGCGGGAAGTTCTCTGCACATTTTTGAAATTGACAAAAATACCCTGCGCCGTTTCCGGTCTTAAATAAAGCTCGGATTTACTGTCTTCCGTGACACCCTGAAAGGTTTTAAACATCAAATTAAACTGACGGACATTCGTATAATCGAGTTTGCCGCAGTTCGGGCATTTGATTTCATGATCCATAATATACCGGCTTAATTCTTCATTACTCCAGCCTTCAACGGATACATTAAGATTATGTTCTTTATTGAAATCTTCAATCAGATTGTCCGCCCGATAGCGATTGCGGCATTCCTTACAATCAATCATCGGATCGGAAAAGCCGCCCACATGCCCGGACGCTTCCCAGGTTCTGGGGTTCATCAGAATGGCGGCGTCAATACCGACATTCAGCGGATTTTCGAGAACAAATTTCCGCCACCAATAGCGTTTGATATTATTTTTTAATTCCACTCCATAAGGACCATAATCCCAGGTATTGGCTAAACCTCCGTAAATATCCGAACCGGGATAAACAAAACCCCGGTTAAATGCCAGACTGACGATCGTGTCCATTGATTTATCTTCTGCTCTCATCTGCTCCCCCATCATCCTCAGAATATATTACTCATCCGAATTTAATAAATGTTCAGCCATAACCTTCTTAAATGCTTCATCAGCCGTCACATTCTGCGCCAGATCAAAGGCGTTTTCATTGACCGGCCTCTCATTGCCGCGATGCAAATCGCCCTGTCTGTTCTCTCTGCGCTTCGCTTCAGCTTCCAGTTCCGCCGTAATGCGTTCCACTTCCACTTCCGGCCTTAACGGAATTTTCACATCTACTTTCCCGTTCACCGCTTTTACCATATCGGCATCAATCTCTTCCGCGGCTAAAGATACCATGTTCTCGGTTTTGGATTGAATCATCGGCTGCGCGCCGTCAACCAATTGTCTTGCCCGTTTCGCGGTAAGCATGGAAAGAACGTAGCGATTCTCGGTTTTCGGTAAAAGACTCTCAATTGTAGGTTTGATTAACATTATCTCAACTTCCCTTCACTCTTCTGATGTAGACATCTATTATAATTATTTTCCTGATTCAGCGCTATTGAGCAACATCGATAAATCTATTGATGAAAATCGGCAATAATATTGGAAATATTTTCTTTCTGTCTGCTGTATTTGCTCTTTTCCGCCAGCATGATTGCTTCCAGAAGATCAACCGTATCGGTTATTTTATCATTAATCAGCACATATTCAAATTTATCCGCCTGTCTGATCTCGATTTTAGCCTGTTCCAATCTGGCCTGAATCTTCTCTTCCGTCTCGGTTTGTCTTTTGATCAGGCGATGCTCCAGTTCCGCCGCATTCGGCGGCAGCAGAAAGACCATGACGGCATGCGGCAGGATTTTTTTCACCTGTATCGCACCGGTTAAAGTAATATCGAGGACAACATCCCGCTGCTCATTCAAATACCTGCGGATAGGCGCGAGGGGTGTGCCATAATACTCATCCGAATAAATATCGAACTCCAGAATTTCCTTATCGTCAATCAGCTGCTCAAATTTCTCTTTGTCGCAGAAATAATATTCGACGCCATCCTTTTCCTGCCCTCTGGGTTTTCTTGTGGTCAGTGAGATGGATAATTTAAATTCGGGAAACTTTTTCAACAAAGCCTCGATAACCGTTCCCTTGCCGACGCCTGACGGGCCGGAAATACATAAAACAATACCTTCCGCATTATTAATGTTTTGATTATTCACTCTGTTTCCTCTATCAATTTATTTAATTGTTCAATGCTGCGTGATGACAAAATCACATGATCGCTATCCATAATCAGGACGGCTTTCGTTTTTTTACCATAAGTCGTATCGATTAAACTGCCGCGATCTCTCGCTTCCTGAATCAATCTTCTGATCGGAGATGAGTCCGCATCAACGATCGCAATTAATCGCGCCAGCGAAATCACGCTGGCATCACCAATTCGGATAAAAGTCGTCTTTTCCATCATAGATCCTCTAAACTTTTGCAGGTAAACACCACGATAACAAAAAATCGGATAATCTACAATTATTCTATATTTTGCACTTGTTCTCGGATTTTTTCTATCGTGGTTTTCATCTCCACAACTATTTTTGTAATTTCCAAAAAATTCGCCTTTGAGCCTATGGTATTCGTCTCGCGCAAAATCTCCTGCACTAAGAAATCCAGATTTTTGCCGATCGATCCCTGTTTATCCAAAGTCCTTTGAAACTGATCCAAATGGCTGTATAAGCGGGTAATTTCTTCCGTTATGTCGGCTTTGTCGGCGAAAATCGCAATTTCTGCAGCCACGCGTTGACCGTCATAGAACTCATCCGCTTTTTCGTCCAGCAGGGAATTAACCCGCTCCAATAATTTTTTGCGTTGAAACTCCGGTACAGATGGCGCTAATCTTTCGATCTTCCCCACCAAACCGCACAAATAGTCAATTCGCGAACTCAAATCCTTCTTCAGGTTCTCACCCTCGACAAGGCGGCTCAAATCAAATTCCCGAAGCGCATTATTGATAGCTTTTTCAAAAACCGGCAAATAGCGTTCCCTGTCAATGCTCTGTTCCACCTTGGCGAAAACATTATTATTTCTGGCTAATAGATTCGCCTTGGAAAGATTTGTCTCACCGGTTAATTCCTCGATCTCCTGATAAATTTTCAGGAAAGCCTTGGTGCCGGCGAGATCCAGCCTGAAACTCGGTTCGGTGATTAAATCTTGAAAACCGATATTTAATTCAACATAACCGCGCTCTATTTTCCGTTCCAGAATTTTGCGAAAATCCAACTCCAGAGAATTCAACGTGCAGGGAATACGAACCCGAATATCCCGGTTTTTATTATTTACCGATTTAATTTCGACAGAAACTTCTAAACTATTTTCGGATAACAGGAATTTGCCGTATCCGGTCATACTTTTCGCCATGCTGACTTGCCCCTTTTTTATGAAACTGTTTTTTATTACAGAACGTTCAAACTGCTTGACAAACAATTATCTATCTTTAGCGGCATAAAATCAATCTGATCACAAGCCGTTAAATACATCTTAACACCGTTAATCTTTTCCCCGGTCAGTTGATAAGGGCTTTCCTTATGATGAATATGGCCGAAGAAACAAGCCTCCGCTCCGTAATCGCGCATCAGCTTAGTGAACGAAGAAATGGCCAAATGTGTATTCAGCGGAGGAAAATGGGTTAAAACGATCAGCCTGTCCCCTTCCCGGCGCAGCTCGGCCGCCTTTTTCAGCGAGATCTCAAGGCGAATCATTTCGCGATTATAAATTTTTCGATCCCCGGCCTGCCATTTTGCATCATCCGGAAAAATCCAACATCTGCTGCCTGCGACGAGCAGAGGCCCGATATCGGGATCAACAATACGGAAAGCGTTATTTTGCAAAAAATCTATATTTTCAATACCGAGTTCTTTGAGCAACTGATAATTTTTATTTAAGGTAGACCACCAGTAATCATGATTTCCGCGCAAAAGAATTTTCCTGCCGGGCAAATCGGCGATAAATTGTAAATCTTTTTTCACTTCGCTTCTGCTATTCGCCCAGGAAATATCTCCGGGAATGAGCAGTGTATCCCGGTCAGTCAGCAGAGCGTCGATATTTTTCTTTAACTTCAGATCATGCTCCAACCAGATCGCGCCAAATTTATGCATCGGTTTATCAACTTGATTACTTAAATGAAAATCTCCTATGCAATATACGGACATCGTTATCTTAACCCTCTTTGTGAAAATGCTGATAGACCGCTTTCGCTGTTTCCTCCGGCAAGCCTTTGACCCCGATCAATTCCTGCAGACTTGCCTCGGCAATATTTTTGACAGTGGAAAATTCTCTGAGCAGGGCTTTTCTTCTGGCAGGCCCTACCCCCGGAATTTCTTCCAGACTGTATTTAACGGTTCTTTTAAAACCGCTCTTCTTCTGCAGTCGTCCGGCAAAATAATGCGCCTCATTCTGAATGGCAGTCATCAGGCGCAGCAGACCCAGCCTTTGACTGCGCTGATCCGGCGTCTCCTGCTCCTCATGTTCAGAACCTGAGGGCTTTTGCAGTTCAATTAATCGACCGTCCGGCAAGACCAGTCCCTTCGTGCGATGACGATCATCTTTAACGATACCGGCAAAAGGAATTCCGGGCGCCATTTTTTCAAGGAGCGGCTTTAAAGTATTGACATGACCTTTGCCGCCGTCAAGCAAAATCAAATCCGGAGTTTCCGCAAAAGCGGGATCAGACAAACGCTTCAGGCGCCTTTCCAAGACTTCCCGCATCGCTCGATAATCATCAATCCCCTCAAAACTCTTAATATGAAAATGCCGATATGCCGAACGCAGCGGTTTGCCTTCCGTAAAAACCACCATCGAGCCGGTCCGGTCCGCTGTTCCTAAATTGGCGATATCATATGCTTCAATGCGGCGCGGAGCCTCATCCATATGAAAAATATCCGCAAGATTTTTCAGCGTTATAGACAGTCCCGTCGCGGAACCGCCGATCAATGTATAGCGTCTCAGATTCTGTTTTGCGTTCTTCTCCGCCATCTCGAGCAGCCGTTTTTTTTCTCCCCGCTCGGCCTTGCGAAAACTGACCTTATGACCGGCTAACCGTGAGAAATAGCTGCTGAACAATTCCGGCTGACTGAGCCGGCAGGGAATGACAATTAAACTCGGAATGAATGAGGATTTTTGATAATGCTGATTCAGGAAGATCTCCAAAATCTCCGTCTCCGATTCGGAGCCGTCTTCCGTGAAAGAGCTGACCGAACCGATCATGCGTCCCTTTCTGATTTCCAATTTCTGCACAGCAATTTCATTGCCGTTGCGGGCAATACCCAGCACGTCAATATCTTCCGGCTTCTTTGTAACGATAACCTGAGCAGCCGTCAGACGTTCCAAATCCCTATAACGGTCGCGCCAGATCGCTGCTTTTTCAAATTCCAAATTAGCGGAAGCCGTTTCCATCTTTTGCCGGATTTTCTTTAAAAGCTCGTCATATTGACCATCCAAAAAGCGGCAGATCTCCTCTACGCTCTCGCGGTAATCAGCTGCCGAAACCTGTCCGATACAGGGACCGATGCAGCGATTGATATAATATTTCAAACAGGGTCTTTTTTTATCAATATCGCGCGGCAATTTGCGATTGCAGGTCATGACCGGAAAAATCTGATAAATCGCCTTGAGCGCCTTCTGTAAATCCCAGGCTAAATACGGCCCGTAATATCTCGCGCCCAGTTCATAATCCTGTTCAACGCGATAAGCCTTTAACACTCTGGGATACATTTCATGCAAGGTCACTTTGATATAGGGATATTCCTTATCATCTCTGAGCAATGTATTATATTTCGGACGATGAGCTTTGATCAGATTATTTTCCAGAATCAAAGCCTCCAGCTCATTGCGGCAAAGGATATAGTTGAAGTCCGCGATATGGGAAATCATGGCTTTGATTTTATTGTCCACATTCGGATTGGGAGTAAAATAATTTCGCAGACGATTGCGCAGATTGATTGCTTTTCCCACATAAAGAACAGAACCGGATGCATCTTTCATCAAGTATACACCTGGTTCTTGGGGAACTAATTCCAGTCGAGCATCAAACGAGTGATGACTATCCGACATTTTACGCAATTTTTCTTCTCTCGGGCGGTTAGCGATTGGCTGTCTTCTTTCTAAAGATTAAAATTTTCTAAAAAGTCAACGATTGCTGCGACAGCTTCTTCCTCATCAGAACCTTCTGCACTAATCTCTATATCCGCTCCGTCTTCGATTCCAAGAGACATCATACCGAGTAAACTCTTGGCATTCGCACGGCGGTCACCTTTTGAGATATGAATTGTTGAAGAATAGTTCGATGCTTTCTGAATCAGCATGGCGATCGATTTCATCTCAACACCTTCCGGCCAATCAATTTGAATAGATTTAGTGGTCATAGTTTTCTCTCCGTATCAATGAACTGTAACAGTAATTTCAATTTGTACTTTAGTATAGAATCAAAAAAAAATCAATCCATTTTATTCTTTGGATAAATCGGATTCTTATTGTTCAGAGTTTGATTTGAAACTTGAATAATCCATTTCCTTGCTTCGCATAGGCTTCGGGCCAAGGCAGCTATCCCTCAAACAAAATCAATATCACATCGAGCGGATCGTTTTTTTCTTTGAGAAAATTCTGAATCGTTGATTCGGCTACTTGCAGAGCTTCGTCTTTAGGATAACCATATATACCGCCGGAAATCAAAGGAAAAGCTATGCTTGCACAATTGTATTTCAAAGCAAGTTCCAGCGAATTGCGATAGGCAGATCTTAATTCCCGCTCACATTCTTTCCGCCGTTTTACATGATAAACAGGTCCTGCCG
>CAYFVK010000027.1:0-5276 GCA_964346695.1 uncultured Mageeibacillus sp.
GATACGGAGCGGCGTACAAAATATGTTGAAAGCAAAGGGTTGTTATATATCGGAACCGGTGTTTCAGGCGGCGAAGAAGGAGCTCTTAAAGGACCTTCGATGATGCCGGGAGGCTCACCGGAGGCTTGGCCCTTAGTGAAACCCATATTTCAGGCGATCTGCGCCAAAGTGGAAGACGGCTCTCCTTGCTGTGAATGGGTAGGCAATGCAGGTGCCGGTCACTTTGTAAAAATGGTTCATAACGGGATTGAATACGGCGATATGCAGCTGATTTGCGAAGTCTATCAGGTAATGCGGGATTATTTACGGATGTCGAATGCCGAAATGCAGACGGTGTTTAAGGAGTGGAACAAGGGTAAACTCGATAGTTATTTGATCGAAATTACGGCAGATATCCTGGGTTATAGAGATGAGAATGATCAGCCCGTGATCGATTATATCCTGGATGCTGCCGGTCAAAAAGGAACCGGAAAATGGACGGGAATCAGCGCACTGGAGGAAGGTGTGCCTTTATCTTTGATTGTGGAGGCGGTTTTTGCTCGTTGCTTAAGCGCGATGAAGGAAGAAAGAGTCGCAGCCGGGAAGTTATTAAAGGGGCCGGATCTTCAATACAACGGCGAGAAAAAAGAGATACTCCAAAATCTGCACGATGCGCTGTATGCTTCAAAGATTATTTCTTATGCGCAAGGTTTTTCGCTGATGAGAACTTATTCCAAGGTCTATAATTGGGATCTTCATTACGGGGATATTGCTCTGATGTGGCGGGGCGGCTGCATTATTCGCAGTGTATTTTTGGGCAAAATTAAGGAGGCTTTTACCAAGAATCCGGATTTGCAGAATTTGCTATTGGATGACTATTTCCGTTCGGAAATTGATCAGGTTCAGCCTGGCTGGCGTGATATTGTAGCAAAAGCTGCTCTCGCGGGGATTCCGATTCCGGCGATTTCTTCTGCCTTGGCCTATTATGACGGCTATCGTACGGCAAATTTACCGGCGAACTTATTACAGGCGCAACGTGATTATTTCGGTGCGCATACCTACGAAAGAACAGATCGTCCGCGAGGTGAATTTTTCCATACGAACTGGACCGGTCACGGTGGCGACACAGCGGCATCAACGTATGATGTTTAGGGTCTGTATTATTTACTGCTCTAAAGACTGAGTTGATAGAAATATTGATAAAAAAGAATTTACGTAAAGGTGGAGTCCGCAAATCTATTTCCGTTGCAGGACTCCGCCTTTTATTATTAAGCTATTTTTAGACTATGTGATTTTTCTCTTATATTGTCATATCTTCCGGCTGGTCTCCGAGATGGGGCTGCGGTGTGTCGAATTTGAAGCCGTTTGCTTTGAATTTTTCATAGTCAAAGTTTTCGCATTCGTCGTAGCCGAATTTATGGTATTCATAGAAACCGTCCCATTCTTCGTAACCGTCGCCCAAATTGTGATTGAGGAAGGCATCTGCCATAGCGATTCCCATTTTTGGCGGTACGTAGAAAGCACCCATAGCAAGGACATTGCAATTGTTGGCGGTGACGCAGCGCAGAGCGCTGGGTACGGATTCACAGACGGCTGCGTGTACATGCGGACATTTGCTGGCTGCAATGTGAATACCCATGCCTGTACCGCAGAAAATCAAAGCTCTTTCAAATTCGCGATTGGCGATCTTTGAACCCACCAATAAGCCCACACGATGATACATCATCGGATCCGGATCATTTTCATCTTTGACACCGACATCGGTCACTTCCCAACCTTGTTTTTCTAAAAACTCCACCACGGCATTTTTTAACGGAGCCCCTGCGAAATCAGCCCCTACTAATACTTTTTTATCTTTTATTAATTGCATATCAAAACCTCCTGAGTATTTTTTATTTATTATAGTTTACCATTAATCAATTATCTACAAAAAATATATTTACCCGAGTAAATTAATATCAATAGAATAAACAAAAGATATGAGGATAAATTGTACGATTCTAAGAGATATTCTTATTGTCGGTAAAGTTGATTTTAGTTCCGGAGGTATGCAATTAAAGGAAATAATAGAAAAAATGAAATCTGCTCAGACTTTAAAATATTCTGTCATTGTTGTTTCAACGGTTCCTTTGATGATCGTATATCCTCTCGTTCAGAAATATTTTATCAAGGGAATTATGATTGGAGCCGTAAAGGAGTAACAGCGGATGGGCTCGGCTTAATCATGTCATTGCCTTATAGTGAACAAAATGGACCAATTGAAGAATAGTATGAAGGTTACAAGGAAAGAAGTCGCAATAAAAGCAGGGGTTTCTACAGCAACCGTTTCAAATGTTTTTAACGGTTCTAATAAGGTCAAAAAAACAACTGCCGAATTGGTAAGAAAAGTAGCAGAACAGTTGGATTATAAGCCGGATATGATTGCTCGCAGCATGAGAACGAATCGCACTATGCAAATGGGGCCTGGTTGTGGAGGATCTTTCAAACCCGTATTACGGAGAAATCATTCGGGAATTTGAATTGTCGGCAAATGAAAAAGGTTATTTTGTTAATATCTGTACCGGATTGCATAATTTAGACAATTATTTTGACAGCTTTATTACGAGGAGAATGGATGGAGTTTTTGTTGCGGCTCTGCCCTTTCAATTTAAAGAAGAAAAAATCTACTACTTGGTTGATCAAGGCTTAAAAGTTGTAACCAGCGGCAATGTTAATGTTGATTTAAAAAGAGTTTCTTCTATTGAGAACGATTATAAAAAAGCTATGGAAGATGTGATTTCCTATTTGTATGGGTTAGGACATACGAGAATTGCGTATTTAAGCGGTTTAGGGGAGAATTTGCCTTTTGACCTGCGTTGTGAAAGTTATCGCCTTGCGCTTAGTAGTATTACCGGTTCTTTTGATCCGTCAATCATGATTGATGGGAATTTTCCTTACCATACCAATATAAAAGCCGGATATGATTCTGCCAAAAAGTTACTGGCACTGAAAAGAGGTTTTTCTGCCGTTATTTGTGGAAATGACTTGATGGCAATGGGTGCGATTAATTACTTTAAAGAGAAAGGATTGAAAGTGCCGGAAGATATTTCTGTTGTTGGATTTGACGGTATAGAGGTTGGCCGGTACTGGGATCCTTCTATTACGACTATGAATGTAGACAAAGCTGTTTTTGGCAAAAGGGCATTTGATCTCCTCTATTCTAACATTGTCAACAATTCAACCGGCTATTATAAAAATCAGTTAAAACTTATTGAGAGAAAATCAACGGGTAAGTGTACAGGTTTGATAGGAAATTCATTTTAATAAATGACGGAAAATAAAATCTCTGTTCGATAAAGCATGGGATTTTCAATTAATAAACAAAACAAATTATTATATGTATAAATATTAGAAAGTAGACGAATAAATTATGGATCAGAAAACAGATAAGAATTTTATTCTACAATGTGAATATGAAGAAAACCCTTTAGGTTTAGATACCTTGATACCAAGATTTAGCTGGCGGGGGCAAGGCAGATTGGCGAATAAAATTCAAAGAAGCTATCAGTTATTTGTTACCGACGGTCAGAACACCATTTGGAATAGCGGAGAAATTAAAAGCCGTAAAAGTCACGCTGTAACTTATGAAGGACCGAGCTTGCAGAGTTCGAGCCGCTATTATTGGTCTGTTTTAGTGAAAATAGAAGATGAAGATCAGGTTTTCAGGAGTGAAGAAGCCTGGTTTGAAACCGGATTATTAAATAGCAGCGATTGGCAGGATGCGGTTTGGCTTTCCCATCCTTCCCCTAAACGTGGCGTTTCCCCTCTTTTTCGGAGAAATTTCTTTTTAAATGAGATTCCTGATATATCAAGATTATATTTGAGCGGTTTGGGATATGCCAAAGTATATTTGAATGGACATCTTTTAGATGGAAGCTTATTAGACCCGGGCTGGACGGATTATAACAAAACGGTATTGTATCGAACTTTTGCATTAGAAAAATTTTTGAGAAAAGGCGAAAATGTTTTAAGTTTTGTTCTGGGAGAAGGATGGTACGGCAATGATCATGCAGGTTTCTTCAAACTCATTGGGAAGCTGCCTGACTGGTTGGATTATCCTAAACTAATTTGTTTGCTGAAGTTAGATGACGAATATATTGCTTCAAAACCTGATGGAAAATGGCTTGTCTCAACCGGACCTATTCTGCAAAACAATATCTATGATGGGATGGTTTATGATGCAAGATTAGAAAAGGGCAACTGGAAATTACCGGAATATTCTTGTGATTCAAGTTGGCTTGCGGCAGTAGAGGGCAAAGCGCCTAAGGGAAAGCTTAGATCTCAGCAGATGCCTTTTATCGGGAAACAGAGAAAATTAGAACCTGTAAAAATTTTCTATACGGAAAGACCGGATCCGCATGAAGTTGTAGTGGATTTAGGTACTAATATTTCGGGCTGGGCTCAGGTTACAGCAGAAGGAAAACCGGGTCAGAAAATCACGTTAAAATATGCTGAAAACTTGCGCGAGGACAAAACGGTAAATCAGGATAATTTGCGCAATGCGAAGGCAACGGATATTTTTATTATTGGTCATGAAGGAAGCATTACTTATGAGCCTGATTTTACTTATCATGGCTTCCGCTATGTGCAAATCAATACAGACCCCGGTGTGATTATCACGGATGTAACGGGATGGCAAATAAATTCATTGCTCAGAAGAACGAGCACTTTTAATTGCAGCAATGAATTGCTGAATAATATTTATAAAGCAGTCATCCAAACGGAACAGAATAATATTCACAGCGTACCTACTGATTGTCCGCAAAGGGATGAAAGACTGGCGTGGATCAATGACGTAACGGCCAGATCTGAGGAAAGTTTTTATAACTTTGATGCCGTTAAGTTTTATGAGAAATGGTTACAGGATATCTCGGACGCTCAAGATCTTCACACAGGTTCAATACCTGATACTGCTCCCTATTTTTATGGAGGAAGTCCGGCGTTTCATGTAAGCAGCGCTTATGTTCTCATACCATGGTTTTTATACAGTTTTTATCAAGATTCCAAAATGATTTCCCGGCATTTCTCTAATTTAGAAAAATATATCTCTTTTAAGCTGACTCAAAGAGATGAACGAGGAGTGATTAATAAAAAATATTTTGGGGACTGGGCAGCTCCGATGACAGAGTGCCTTTTAGGGTGGGGAGAAAATGCTGTTCCTAAAAATAATCCGCAGGAGCTTGTTACAACATGTTATTTGTATTATGATTGTATTTTAATGGAAAAAATGTCTAAGGTACTTCATTTGCCTGAAAAAG
>CAYFVK010000027.1:5376-13622 GCA_964346695.1 uncultured Mageeibacillus sp.
ATCCTAAATTTTTTGTGGTTGATAGGATCATTATTAATTTTTACTTTGGGTACGTCTACGACTTCTCTCTGTTACTGCATAAGAAAGCTTAGAAAAGAGGGCGAAATTGCGATCTGGAAAAATTTTTGGAAAGCTTATCAATCAAATTTCAGAAAAGCAACAATCCTGTTGGCTTTCATATTGCTGATCGCAATCATTTCAATTTTGAATTTTCTGTTTCTTTTTCAAATTGGTCTAACAGATCATATTTTGGGTAGACTTCTTATAATATTTTATTGGATCGTAATGTTAGTTCCTGTTTTATATTTACTTCCATTACAGGCACAATTTGAGAATACGGTATGGCAAACCATTCAAAACGCATGGTTGATTTCGATCAGACATTTACCCTACTCGATCATTCTTTCAGCAATTAACAGTATGCCGCTCATTATCTTTCTGCTTTCTCCTGAATTTTTTCTGCGATCATTATTGTTTTGGATTTTTGGAGGGATTTCTTTAATTGTTTATCTAAGCGATATCGTTTTGCAAAAAGTTTTTGTAAAATACAAATAATAAACCATCTTGCACCTGTGATGATTTCATGCGCAAATTGCCTGAATTTATCGAAGTCTTTTCTTTATGTTGGGTAACAGTGTATAATTATATGAAGATGTTAACAAATGGTGAACTTACTGTAACGGATTGATTCCCGTTGATCGAAATGCCTGTAGTTGCTTTTGTGTTCAGGTTGGCGGGGGAGTAGGGCTGTTTTGGGAGCAGGTTGTCGGAGTTTCGACAGAAGAATATTAATTTTTGGAAAGGGAGAAAGATGGCAAAGAAAATTTTATTAGCAGGTGAGTCTTATTTCAGATATGAAACGCATGTCAAGGGTTTTGACCAGTTTTATGCTTCTTTTTATGAGGAGTCGGCAGTTGAGCTGAAGGCGGCTTTGCAGAAGGCGGGTTATGTGGTCGAGCATATGCCGAGTCATCTCGTCGCGGAAAAGTTTCCCTATAAGGCGGAAGAGATTGCGGATTATGACTGTGTGATTATTTCAGATGTCGGGGCCAATACATTTGATTTGTCACTTCGTACTTTTTATAAAGGTGAGTTTTTGGGCAGCCGGCTTGAGGCGATCAAGGAATATGTAGCAGCGGGTCATGCTTTTTTGATGATTGGCGGCTATCTTTCTTTCTCAGGAATTGACGCCAAGGCACATTACGGAAATACGGCGATCAATGATATTTTACCGGTAGATATATTGCCATATGATGATCGTATCGAAACTCCGCAGGGTGTGCGCCCCGAGACTGTAAAAAACCATCCGGTCATTGAAAAAATCAATAATTGGCCGCGGTTTTTGGGTTATAATAAAACAGTTCTCAAAAACTTGGATCAAGTGACGGAGCTTGTGCGAATTAACGGCGATCCATTGCTCGCGATCCGGCAATATGAAAAAGGCAGAACCGCTGTTTTTACTTCAGACTGCGCGCCGCATTGGGGTTCGCCTGAATTCCTTGCCTGGCCGCATTATGATTCACTTTGGCAGCGGCTGATGGACTGGCTGACAAAGAATGATTAAATTTTTATGATTAAAATCGTGAGGGCTGAGGGAAGAATAATCAGACTTTTTCAGAATAAGCGACTTCATAAAAAAACAATCAGCTCAGAGAATTGATTTTCATCACGGTCGGTTTTGATTTTTCAAAGAATGACGGGCGTTATCAATATTGTTTTGATCAATGAGGAAACTCGTTGTTTCAATAAAAAGTAATACATTTTAGGAGGAAAAAAATGAAAAAATTACTTTCGATCTTATTAGTTGCATTAATGCTGATTTCAATCGCTGCTTGCGGCGCTAAAGACGACCCTCCGGCAGACGAAGGTACTGATGCACCGAAAGAAACGGAAGCTCCTGCCGAAGAAGGCGGAAAAGCGAAAGATTATGAAATCGTAGTCGTACCTAAAGATGCTTCCAATCCCTGGTTTGTCAGAATGGATGTCGGCGTTAAGGAATATGCTAAAGAAACAGGCTTAAATGCTTATCAAAAAGGTACGGATGTTATCGACGCTACCAAACAGGCACAATTAGTTCAAGACCTGATCGCTCAGAAAGTGGATGCTATTTGTGTTGTTCCGGTTGATCCTGCTTCCTTGGAGCCGGTCTTGAAAGAAGCGAAAGATGCGGGTATCGTAGTTATCGCCCATGAGGGTGCCGGTTTAGAGAATATCGATTATGATATCGAGGCTTTCTCCAACGCGGGTTACGGTCAGTTCATCATGGACAACTTAGCTCAGGCGATGGGTGAAGAAGGACTTTATACCACCATGGTTGCGAATGTAACTAATGCTTCCCATAACGAATGGGCAGATGCCGGTGTTGCGCATCAGAAAGAAAAATATCCGAACATGACCTTACTGGAAGAAGAACCCAGAGTTGAGTCAGAGGATAACGGCGATGTGGCTTACAATGTCGCTAAAGAATTATTCAAAAAATATCCTGACCTCAAAGGAATCATGGGTACTTCCTCATTTGATGCTCCGGGTGTCGCTCGTGCGATCAAAGAATTAGGTCTGGTTGATAAAGCCTTCACAACAGGTACCGGCATGCCGGCAGACAATGCTGAATTGTTGAAAGAGGGAACGATTAAAACCTTGACCTTATGGGATCCTGCTCAAGCGGGCAAAGCGATGATCAGCTTAGCTGTCAAAGTTTTAGATGGTGATGAGATTACCGCTCCTGTTGATTTAGGTGTTGACGGTTATACCGAACTTACTTGGAGAGAGGGTTCAGACTCTATCTTGGAAGGTAACGGACAAATCGTAATCAATGCTGAGAATGTTGATTCATTCGGATTCTAAAGTGGTGGATGACAGTTTTTACCACTTTTCGGAAGTTCTTTTAAATTAGCTGTATAAGGATGAACTTTTCCGATATTATTAATGTACAAGGGAAAGATGGTTGCCATCTTTCCCTTATGAAAATCAACGAAACCGGGAGGAATGAAATTCATTCTTCCCTTTTAAATACAAAGTTATTGAAGGAGGAGACTCAATGGGTGAATATCTCCTGCGCGCAGCTGATATAAAAAAATATTTTGCCGGCGTAAAGGCGTTAGACGGAGTTTCTTTGGAAATTAAGCCCGGTGAGATTCATTGTTTAGCCGGTGAAAATGGTTGCGGCAAATCGACCTTGATTAAAATAATATCCGGTGTCTATCAAAGGGATTCCGGAACTATTGAATTTAACGGTGAAGTCCTCGATAAGATTACTCCGATGTCAGCTATTCAGAATGGCATACAAGTAATTTATCAGGATTTTTCTATTTTCCCCAATTTGACTGTTATGGAAAATCTTGCTATCAACAGTCAGTTGATGGGAAACAAAAAATTTGTCAATTGGAAAGAGATGCGACAAATTGCCAAAGATGCCATTGCCAAGATCGGCTTTGAAGTTGATCTGGATGAAACTTTGGGTGTACTTTCCGTTGCAGAAAAACAGATGGTTGCTATCTGCCGCGCTTTGATCTTTAACGCCAAACTGATCATCATGGATGAACCGACCACGGCATTGACCAGAAAAGAAGTAGATGCCCTTTTCAGAATTATTTTAAGACTGAAAAAAGAGGGTATTTCTATCTTATTTGTCAGCCATAAATTAGATGAAGTTTTTGAGATTTCTGAACGATTCACGGTGTTTAGAAATGGAAAACTGGTGGCGACCGGTAATACAAATGAATTAGATGATAAGAAATTCTCCTATTACATGACCGGCAGAGAATTTGAATATAGAACGTTTATTCCGGAACAGATTTCACAAGATCCGATCATTGAAGTTAAGAATTTATCGCTGGACGGACATTTTGATGATATTAATTTTGCAGTGCATGGCGGCGAAATTCTCGGTATCACCGGCTTATTGGACTCCGGCAGAACAGAGTTGGCTCTGGCGCTTTTTGGTTTGCGCTCGGCAAATTCCGGTGAAATTTTGATTAAAGGTAAAAAAGTTGAGTTGAAAACTCCGCAGGAAGCTGTGCGAAACGATATCGGATTTGTACCGGAAGATCGTTTAAGTGAAGGTTTATTCCTGCCTCAGAGTATTGCTGATAATATTACGGTTTCTGAAATTGATAATCTGACTAAATCCGGCAAAATTATTGATAAAGCGAAATGTCGTGAAGTGGTTGCTAAGTGGGTGAAAGAATTTTCTATCGCGACCCCGAATCCGGAAAATGCAGCCATGACCTTATCCGGCGGGAATCAGCAAAAAGTTGTTTTGTCAAAGTGGCTTGCCTGCTCACCGGATATCTTGATTCTGAATGGGCCTACCGTAGGTGTTGATATTGGCTCTAAACATGATATCCATTTGATTTTGCAGAATTTGGCGAATGCAGGTATGGCAATTATTATTGTTTCCGATGATTTGCCGGAAGTGATCGAAAATTGTTCTAAAGTTATCGTTCTGAAAAACGGCAAAGCTGTTGCGGAACTTGAAACCTCCGATCTCCAAGAACAAACCATTTTGGACTATATGATGTAGGGGAGGGAGACGTAGAAATGAATAAAAGTTTGAAAAGAAAATTACAAACCAATGAAACCTATGTATTTTTGATTATCGTTGCTTTGTCTATTCTGATTGAAGTGCGAAGCGGTCAGTTTTTTACACCGAATAATATAGTTGACCTGTTGTCGGCTCTGATCGTGCCGGGCCTTTTCGCAATCGGTACTTTTCTGGTTATTCTTACCGGTGGTATTGACGTATCGTTTCCCGCACTCGCTTCCTTATCTACTTATTCGACAACGAAATTTTTACTTGATCGAAATTATCAGGGGAGCATTTGGGTACCGATTTTGATGGCAGTCGCCATCGGTGTTGTACTCGGCGCCTTAAATGGCCTTTTTATCGGCTATTTTAATTTGCCTGCCTTGATCGTTACTTTGGGAACGTCCAGTGTTTTTAAGGGTATTATGCAGGGTGCTTTACAGTCAAGACAATTAGCCGTTATTCCAAAAGGAATGAAGGACTTCGGGACCAGTTCATTATTTACGGCCCAAAACAAAGCGAGCGGTTTGACTTCAAATTTACCGACAGCGTTTTTAGTTCTGATTGTTGTACTCATTATTGTTTTCTTTGTCTTGCGTTATACCATGTTTGGCAGAGGAATTTACGCGATCGGCGGCAATGAAAGCGCGGCTTATAATGCCGGTTTTAAAGTTAAACGGACTAAATTTTTGCTCTATGTTTTCGCCGGGGCAATTGCCAGTCTTGCCGGAGTGATTCGTACGTCTATGATGCAGCAGATGCATCACACGAATATGCTCGGCATGGAAATGAATATTATTGCCGGTGTTGTTCTTGGCGGCACGGCGATGATCGGCGGCAAAGGGACGCTGCTTGGCTGTATGCTTGGTACATTTCTTATGGTTATTGTTGAGAATTCCCTGATTTTAATTGGTGTTCCGGTTATTTGGAAAGATGTTTTTGTCGGTTTATTGATTATCGCCGGTACTGCAGTCAGTGCTTATCGGGTTACACATGTCGGATCATCCAAAAAGCATAAGAAATTGGCGAAAGGGGCATAATTATGGGTAAGCAGAAAAAATCATTTAATATTAAACAATTAATGCCCGACAGACATATTAATCGTTTGTTGCTTATTATGGCAGTTTGGCTGATCTTTATGGCAATTACGGTCGGTAACAAATTCTATTCGCTCTTGAACTTTCAGACGATGTTTGCTCAATTCCCCGAAATCGGATTACTTTCTCTCGGCGTGATGGTCTGCATGATCACCGGCGGTATCGACCTTTCAACGGTTGCCGTGGCGAATATATCTGCTATTATCGCGGCTTTAACAATGCGCAGCATGGCAGACGCTGAAGGCAATATCTCCTCGATCTGGATCGTGATTGTTTTTCTGATGGCGATAGTCATTGGTGCAATAGCAGGTGTTTTTAACGGTATTTTGATTTCAAAATTAAATATTCCGCCTATTTTGGCAACTCTCGGTTCGAGCAATCTCTTTACCGGAATCGGCATTGTAATCACAAAGGGAGCGGCCATCAGCGATTTTTCGAAACAGTATTCCTATACCATCAATAATCGCATTGCGGGCATTCCGGTACAGTTCATGATTTTTGTCGTGGTCGCCATTGTAATCGGTTTTTTATTGGTTAAAACGACTTATGGCAAAAAGATTTTGCTTGTAGGTACAAGTCAAAATGTAGCACGCTACAGCGGCTTAAATGTTGATAGAATTTTGATCAAGACGTATTTTATTTCCGGTATTTCCGCTGCACTCGGCGGGATGGTCATGCTGGCAAATTACAACTCGGCAAGAGCGGAATACGGTTCGAACTATATGCTGCAAAGTATTCTGGTTGTCGTCCTGGGCGGCGTTAACCCGAATGGCGGACGTGGTAAGATTTCCGGAGTTTTGCTGGCGATATTATTGGTCAGATTCCTTGAAACAGGAATTAACCGCTTTCCGCAGATCAGCAGTTATTATATTTCGCTGATTTGGGGTGCTGTGCTTCTCTTGGTCATGGTAATGAATTATTTTCATGAGCAGCGTGCCAAGGTTTCAAGATAGATTGCCTGTTCCTTCGGACAAAACATCTTCTTGAATTATTATAATTATAATATTTTGTCTTAAAACGACGCGGTCTAAATCGGGAATCAGGTTGATTCGCCATTCGAAAGTCCGATGAGGTGAGCAGATGACTGTTGAAAAGTTTTTCGAGGATGTGATTTCCGTTCGTTGGAATGAGCGGAAGGATGCTGTCAATATTATTGATCAGACTTTATTGCCGAGAACGATTAAAAGAATTGATCTGCGCACTGCGGAAGAAATTTGGGAGGCGATTAAGAAGCTGCGGGTACGGGGAGCTCCGGCGATTGGCGTGGCTGCTGCGTATGGTTTGGCTTTGCTGGCTTCTCAGTTCAAGAGTTCGCAATCCGGTGATTCACATGCTGCCGATTGCAGCCCTCTGCTGAAAGCTGAATTTGCGGCTTCTTTTAACAAGCATAAGGAATATCTTGCCACTTCGAGACCGACGGCTGTGAATCTGTTTTGGGCATTGGATCGGATGGAGAATTGTTTAAAGAAGAATTTTGAAAAATCAATTCCTGAGATTCAACAGGCTTTATTTGAAGAGGCTGAGCAGATACGGGAGGAAGACGTACAAATCAGTCGCAAGATTGGAGAAATCGGATTTTCTATCTTGAAAAAATTAAAAGTGCCGGGTGAGGAATTGGGTATCTTAACCCATTGCAATGCCGGTACTTTGGCGACCGCAAAATATGGCACGGCGACGGCACCGATGTATATCGCACTGGAGCAGGGTTGGTCGGGCGACGCGATGCGTGTTTATTGTGATGAAACCAGACCTTTGCTGCAAGGGGCTCGTTTAACAGCTTTTGAGCTGGCAAATGCCGGAATTAATACGACGCTGCAATGCGATAATATGGCTTCGATTTTGATGCAGAGCGGTAAAATAAAAGTAGTTTTTGTCGGTTGCGACAGAGTTGCCAGAAATGGTGACGCGGCCAATAAAATCGGAACGAGCGGTCTTGCGATTCTGGCGAAATATTATGGGATTCCTTTTTATGTCTGCGCGCCGAGTTCGACAATTGATATGAAGGCGGAAAATGCGGCAGATATCCCGATTGAGATGCGCGATCCCGATGAAGTTGATAAAATGTGGTACAAGGAACCGATGGCACCGGATAATATTGATATTTATAATCCGGCATTTGATGTAACGGATCATTCTCTGATTACCGGAATGATCACGGAAAAGGGTTTGTGCGAGTTCCCTTATGACAAGGCGTTTGCGGAATTATTCGGTTAGCATTTCAGATAGGGATTTTTTTGATAAGTCTAAGTGTCAGTTAATTCGATATGGAGGCGAGCATGAAGGTTTTGAATTTTGGATCATTAAATATCGATTATGTTTATAATGTTGATCATATTTTGATTGGCGGTGAAACATTATCCGCCACGGACAGAAATATTTATCCGGGCGGCAAGGGTCTTAATCAATCCGTTGCTTTTGCCAGAGCCGGTGCGGATATTTGGCATGCCGGAGCGATCGGTCAAGCGGATGGAGCGATTCTCAGACAGGCGCTTGAACAAAACGGAGTGCATCTAAATTATCTGAATATGTTATCCGATCAGCCAAGTGGTCATACTTTTATACAGGTTGATAAAAACGGACAAAATTGCATTTTGGTTTATGGCGGTTCCAATGTTTGCCAGACC
>CAYFVK010000027.1:13722-16555 GCA_964346695.1 uncultured Mageeibacillus sp.
TAAAAACGGACAAAATTGCATTTTGGTTTATGGCGGTTCCAATGTTTGCCAGACCAGAGCGCATATTGATCAGACGCTCTCACATTTTTCAGCCGGCGATTATCTGATTTTACAAAATGAAATCAATGAAATTCCTTATATTATGGAGCAGGCGCATGCTCGCGGTATGAATATTGTCTTGAATCCGTCGCCTTTCGATAAAAAAATCGAGTCTTTCCCGCTGGAGTATGTCACGATTTTTATGCTCAATGAAATTGAGGCGGCTCATCTTGTCGGTTTTGCCGGCAGCGCATTAGCGGATTTGGATCTTGCCGGCGGAAAAGCCGATGCGGAGTTGCTTGACAGTTTGGTTCGAGCGTATCCTGACAGTCATATTGTTATGACGGTGGGTTCGCGTGGTGCTTATTATGCACACCGAGAAGAACGGGTACATCACGGCATCTTTGATATTCAAGTAGTTGATACGACAGCTGCGGGCGATACTTTTACCGGTTATTTTGTCACTGAATTTTCGAATAACGGCGACGCCGATCAGAGTTTACGCATGGCGTCGGCGGCATCGACTTTGGCGGTTTCAAGACCCGGTGCCAGCACTTCCATCCCCCTCAAAAAAGAAGTGGAGGAATTTCTCGCTTCAGATGGCTGATTGTTATCATTTCCGGTTATTTGCAAATATTGGCATGAGCTGTTCCGGAGAATCGCACCCATGTCCGATTAATCGGGGGGACTTAAAACCGGATGAAGAGAGATTTTGAATGAATCGGGAACTCTCAATCATAATGATTTAAAGGTGATTCGCCCAAACAAAATATTAAATTTTAAGCAAATCGTATGCTCTTGTGCCGAGACCAATTTCTTCAGCGTGTTTTAAACAAACTTCCCAATCTGTTTCCGGTGCTAAATTTTTGAAATGATCATGGAATCGATCTTCATATTCCGCCAGGATACTATTCGGATTGATCGGTGCCGCATTGACCAAATCAGCACTTGCCTGATCTAAAGCTACCGGATCAAAGGAGGCGAGCATCCCGATGTTTGGTACAATCGGAACATCATTTTCAACATGACAATCGCAATCCGGAGATACATCGGTAATCAATGTGATATGGAAATGGGGTCGATCTTTGAGAACGGCATAGGCATATTCTGCCATCTTCTCATTAAGCAATTGATTGCTGTTATTGTTGATCGGTGCAATCGCATCATAGTTACAGCTGCCGATGCATCTTCCACAACCGACACATTTATTAATATCGATGAAAGCTTTTTTATTGACGAAAGAAATAGCTCCATGAGCACAATTGTGATAGCAGGAAGCGCAACTGACGCAATAGTCAGGATCAACCTCGGGCTTTCCGGCATAATGCATTTCCATTTTGCCGCCGCGTGAGCCGCAGCCCATGCCGATATTTTTCAGAGCGCCGCCAAAACCGGTCATTTCATGACCCTTGAAATGAGTAATCGAGATCAGAATATTGGCATCCATGACGGCACTGCCGATTTTAGCCTCTTGCACATGCTTCAGATGAATCGGCACCAAGGTTTCGTCATGACCTTTCAGTCCGTCACCAATTAAAATGTGACAACCGGTTGTAAAGGGATTAAAGCCGTTTTCATAAGCTGCCTCCAAATGCTCTAATGCATTTTTCCTGCGACCTACATAAAGCGTATTGCAATCAGTCAGATAAGGTATACCTTTCAGATCTTTAACATAATCGGCAACCACTTTAATATAATTCGGTCTTAAATAGCCCAGATTTCCGGGTTCGCCGAAATGTAACTTTAAAGCGACAAATTTCCCTTTAAAATCAATATTCTCAATGCCCGCTGTGCGCAGCAGACGATGCAGTTTTTGTAATAAATTTTCATTTTCCGTTGCTCTGAAATCTGTAAAAAAAACCTTTGAACTGTTCATATATCCGTCAATACCTCCGGGTTAATAGCAAAATCAGCTGTTTCTAAATGAGTTTATAAGAGAACAGCCAATAAAATAAAAATTTTTTATCCTGATAAATTACCTTGTAAGTTTTATATACAATCTATTATACAGTAAATAATAATTATGATAAGCTAAGAACAGTATTTATCGAAATGTTCTATATTCATCTCAATTGACGACAGCCGGAAAGGGGAAAACTTATGATACAAAAAAATGCGGATTTAATTCAAAGCGGGAAGACTGCATTGGGAATAGAGCTTGGATCTTCCAGAATCAAAGCGATTTTGATTGATCATCAGTCTAATATCCTGGCTCAAGGAGCTTATGACTGGGAGAACGATCTGGTCGACGGGATTTGGACCTATGCTCTGGAAGATGTCTGGACAGGAATCAGCAGTGCCTATCAGGCGCTGGCAGAGAATGTCAGAGAAAAATATCAAGTAGAATTGACAAAAATCGGCTCGATCGGTATTTCCGCCATGATGCACGGTTACCTTGTCTTTTCGGAAAATGATGAGCTGCTCGTACCTTTCAGAACTTGGCGCAACACGATGACAGAAGATGCCACTAAGGTTCTGATCAAGGAATTCAACTTTAATATTCCCCAGCGCTGGAGCATTGCCCACCTCTACCACGCGATTTTGAATAATGAAGAGCATGTCGATAAAATTCGTTTTATGACAACATTGTCGGGTTATGTTCATTATAAATTGTGCGGTGAAAAAGTTCTCGGCGTGGGTGATGCCGCAGGGATGTTTCCTATTGACGACGCAACGAATCATTTCGATGAAGAAAAGCTCACAAAATTCGATAATCTGATTGCCGATAAATCTTTTTCATGGAAAATCCGGGATATTTTGCCTCGGGTTTTAGTTGCCGGAGTTCAAGCCGGTC
>CAYFVK010000028.1:0-13109 GCA_964346695.1 uncultured Mageeibacillus sp.
CCGGTCAAATTTAACGGTTTTGCATGGATACAGGGTCGCAGGCTGTCTGTGCGTATTTGCGAGATCGTGCAAAATCGCATTTTTTGTCCAAACAACACAAATGTAAACAGCGGTTTTTTGAATCACAGTAAATCAAAACCGCCAATACTAAAACAATGTCCAGCGCATTAACAAATATTGCAGGAAAACAAGTAATAAGATGAGCAGGAAAAAGATCCAATAGGGACTGTTCTTTCTGGTTGGATGTCCCTTCTGGAAACCGGCATACAAATAAATCATACAATGAATTTTTCCCGCTAAAGCAATTAAGGTGCCCAGCAGAGGTGAGAAAATCGCAATGAACAAAGCCGGTATCAGAATCAGGCTGTACGGAATTGTTGATAATACGGCTGTTTGGAAGAATTGCTTCAAAGGTCGTTTTTCGCTTTGCAGAATGATGGACAAAACAAAAATCATAACAGTTATATAGACAAGAGAGAGTAGTTGACTCAAAAGTGACATGCCGAATACTTTGCCGGTGCCTACTTTGCTGATCGCAGCTTCAAAAGCCGCTTTTAATCCTTTGGAGAAAACAATACTGTTAAAAATGCCGACAACCAAAATGTTCAAAAAAGTCAGAATGCCGATGCTTTCCCAGTGCAAATTCAGATGAAAAACCTGCATCGGTCTTTTGGAGAAGAGGAGCAGCAAAGCCTGCTGTAATTCTCTTAAAATATTCTGCATCACGTTGGGCTTTCGGTTATTCCTTTGAGGCTGCGGCTCAACCCGCTTGACAGAGCGTTGGCGCGTCTGATCTCCCGAGGGGGCTCGTTCACTGCGCTCAAGATCTTCTAAGTTATACTGATTCGTATTTTCAAGTTGATCCTTGTTTTTCCCTCCGGAAATTATGTTGCGGAATTCCCTTTCACGTTTTTCGATCAAATTTTCGTCCGCTGAATCGGCATTTCTCTGTTCGAACTGTATTTTACGCGTACCGTCTGTGTTCATCTGCATACCTCTGCTTGCCATCTTAGCCGCTCTCGCATAATGTTCAGAAGTTCTCTGATCTGCTAAATATTGCTCTGAAACATTTTCATTCGGGTCAAATTGATAATCCGTCATATATTGGCTCTCCTATATTTTTCTGAATTCTGCTTTGATTCGTTCTTATGACCTACCCGCATTGCCTTCATATTGACCGACAAAACATTGATGGCCGTATATTTCTGTATATCATGATTTAACTTGTTCTGGGCCTCTATCAATACTTTCTGAGCGTTGTAACCATAATACAATGAAACTCCCAAATTGAAAATCGCCCCATACGTCTGTTTATAAACTCTAAATTCCAATAATTCCGAAACTCCGTCAACCTGCTGTAAAATTTGTTCTACGAGCATCGCCAATGCTTCGTCGGATATAGAATAATTCCCGATTGAAGAGAAAGTCGGTCTGACTACCGTTTTTTCTCCGCCGGATACAAAGTCCGTTCTGTCAAATGAACGGTCAAATCGCTGTCTCAACTTCTGCAAGGGTTCCAGAAAATAACCGGAAAAGTCATGCTTGATCTCCATACTGGGTACGGGAATTGTATGCGTCCCTTCGGTCATTCTGGTTGTTTTGGCAAGCTGTCTTTCTTCTTCGGTGGTAATATCCTCAATACGAATTAAAATGGTAGGTTGATTCAGCCAGAGATTCTCACAAATTTTGCTGAGCATACGGTCAGATGTCCCCAAGATCATCAGAATCGGCGGGCTCTCCTGAATCAAGGCTCGGCGCATATTGGCGGCTCTGGTCGGATCGGCGAATATGGCCTGCCGCACTGATTCCAATTGGGTCGCAGCGGTTTTGGCAGATGTTCCGGCTACGATGCTGCTGCCGTGAATTAACAATCCGTCGTCGATGATGTAATGAATTTTATGTTCACTGGCGACGCTCAAGGCTCTGGTGCTTTTGCCGGTACCGGATTTTCCGATAAAAGCAATAACGGCAATTTGCGATAAATAATCACGTTCGTCTTGCTCGGTTTCGATCTGTTCCCGCCGTTTGGCTTCCGTGACATTTGTTTTTACGGCTTCGACGAAGACTCCGAAAGGGTTGAAGATTAACTGACCCGGGCGCAAAGGCACGTCATTCTCCGGCTTCGGGATAACCAGAGAACGTCTTGCTTCCGCAAGTTCCGCCAATTTCTTCTGCTCTCTTTGTTTTCTTCTTTTGCCAAATAAAAAATCAAACATCTGTTTTGCCTATTTCTGACGGTTGCTATTCCTCATTATCCCAATTATGGAAAACATCTTGTACATCGTCGATTTCTTCCAATTGCTCCAGCAGCTTTTCCAGTTTTTCGATATCTTCCTCTGCCGTAACGCTGACACTGACAATCGGCTGAGGCCCGACGGAAACATCCGCGAATTCATAACCGGCATCGCTCATCGATTTCAGAACCTGATTATAATCTTCAGGGGTTGTCGTGACTTCATAAAAATCTTCATCGCTCGTAAAATCCGAACAGCCCGCTTCCATCGCGTCCAGCATGACTTGATCTTCGTCCGCGTATTTCTCTTTATCGAGAATCAGCGAACCCTTGTTTTCAAATTGAAATGAAACACTGCCGTCCTTACCTAAATTTCCGCCGTATTTATCAAAAATATGGCGTACTTCCCCTGCCGTTCGATTGCGGTTATCGGTTAATGCTTTGACGATAATAGCAACGCCGGCGGGTCCGTAGCCCTCATAGTTAATTCTGACAAAATTACTCATGTCGGATGAAGAGGCGTTGGCAATCGCTCTTTTGATATTGTCATTCGGCATATTAAAGGATCTCGCTCTGGCCACCGCCGCCTGAAGTGCGCTGTTCTCATCCGGGTTGGGGCCGCCCTCTTTGACAGCAACCTGAATTTCCCGGCCTATTTTGGTAAAGACCTTACCTTTTTTTTGATCGACAGCTTCTTTTCTGCGTTTAATATTGTTCCATTTTGAATGTCCTGACATAAAACCTCCAATTAAGAAATTATTTTATTTTGAAATCGGAAATTCTTTTAATTCCGCTTTTTTATACTGAATCGTATCGCCGGTTAAATCTTTCAGCAAAGTTATAAATTGATTTTCCCTTTCCGGCTCAACTGCTGTCCGCCAAGATATTTTATCCGTATATACGGGCTGCATTTGCAAATAGCCCAGCTGTTCCAAATGGTAACGAACTTTCTCCGCATTGCTGTAATCAGAGGATAACTCATAAATACGATGCGTTTTCCAAAAAATCGGTTTCGCTTTCTCGACCGCCAGAGCGGCGGTTTTGCTGTAAGCTCTGACCAGCCCTCCCGCGCCGAGCTTTATCCCGCCGAAATAGCGAATCACGATGATACCCGCCTGTACAATATCCTGCTTGATCAGCACATCCATGACCGGCATGCCGGCTGTTCCCTGCGGCTCTCCGGCATCGGAATAACGCTGAAACTTCTGCGGTTTGATCAATCGCCAGGCGTAAACATGATGATTCGCGTCGGGAAAACGATTTTTTTGTTCTTCTAAAAATACCTGCGCCTGATCCGGCTCATTTAACGGCTGCGCGACGCCGATAAAACGCGATTTTTTCTCTTCAATTTCGATTTCGGCTCTTTGCTTTAGGGAAATATATTCTTTTATCATGAGTGACTCGTTATTGCTGCCCGGATACCGGTTCATTGCTTTAAATCATTCCTGCCGTTATTTTCTCTCATCTCAGTGTTCAATCAGAAATCTGCTCGGCATTCGATTCGTTCATTTCTTTATATTGCTGTATCGCCAACATCAGCAGGGATTTATCCTGACTATAAGTCACTCTTTCTATCGCCTCCTCGATCGGGAAGAAATTGGCGTCAAGCACGCCCTGTTCGGTATTGGGTACCGGAGTTTCGGTATCACAAACCATGAGATACCATTTGATACGATTTGACACCGGCATTTTTCTGGACAATGAGTAAAATTCATAGCTCGTTTTTCCGGCGAGCGAGATGATTCTGGCATCGATCCCGGTTTCGTCTTTAACGCGCCAAACGGCCGTTTTATCGGCTTCTTCATCGCGGATTACCCCTTTGGGGAAACTCCATTCGCCTTTATCATTTTCAATCAGGAGAACCTTTTCTTCACAAAAAACAATTCCGCCTGCGCAATCTCTGATTAACATAATTACCCCTTCAATTTTTCTCAGGTCTTTAAGGTCGGCACACAAAACGCTTACCTGAATTAGATGCCTGAATTAAATGGATTATTACAATTATAATACATTATTTTTACATAATTATGCTATTTTGGCTAATTAAATATTGTTCCGTTCCCGAAAATGCGGATTTACGGACAGAGCAAATGTGAATTCTGCGAAATCAAATCTCACAAAATTTTTTTAATCAAGAAGACCGCGTTTTCCAAGGTCTGATTCTCAATATCACAGGAAGCGTTATACTCCACAAAATCAAAAGCGCGGCAATCGTAATTTTTTTCCAGAAAATGTAAAATTTCCGCGACTTCAGCCGGCTTGAATCCTTCAGGTACAGGTACCGAAACACCCGGCATCAGCTCCGGATCGAGAGAATCGAAATCGAGGCTGACATGAATATTTTTAACCTGCCAGATTTCCTTAAGCTCCTGCAGGACGGCATCCAGGCCGCGTTCTTTAATTTCGTCATACCAGTAGGTCTTAATCGGATAATCGCGCAATAGCTTAAGCTCACCCGGATCCAGATCACGCAGACCGAGATAGACCAGATTTTCCGGTTTGATCAGCGGGTGCTCGATCGTTCCGCCCGAAATACTTGTCAATTGCGGAGAGCCGAGACCCAGCAGAGAAGCCAGCGGCATGCCGTGAATATTGCCGGAGGGAGTCGTCTTTTCAGTATTGATATCCGCGTGAGCGTCAATCCAGATCACGCCGAGTTCCGGGAAATGAGCGGAGGTAGCGGCAACTGAAGCCATAGAAATACTATGATCACCGGCGATCAGTACCGGCGTATCCCCGGCATCTAATAAGCTATCCGCAAACTGACGGCATTTTGCGCAGATTTGAGTTACTTGAGACAAATTGCGTAAACCCGGCAAATCAGCAGACTGAGCCGACTGCTCTGAACCGAACTCCGCCAGATTGAACGGGCCTGTTTCCTCTATCATTTCAGCCGCGATCCCCAAACGATCACGAATCGGATAAACGCTGTCTTTCAGGCCCTGTGCATTCTCACCGGAATAATTATTGCAAAAATATATTTTTTTCATTTTTTATATCCTTTAACTAAACTCTGATAAACCTCTAATTTTTCGCGCCATTTTATGCACTTATTGTATATTACCCTAAATTCTTGCCTTTTGAAAAGATTGCATATTAAAATAGACATATTATGAAAAAAGTACAAAACATTATTGATATTCTAAAAGAGAAAAAACTGCTCTCTGAAGAGACAACCGAATCCGTTTCACCGCATGATTCGAGTCCGAATCATCTTGTCGAAACTCCGCTCTCGACGGTCCCTGAGAGTATTCTCTCCACGCCCGTCACAGCCATCACCTTTGATTCCAGAAAGGTTCAGTCCGGAGGCATCTTCTTTTGCAAAGGAGAACATTTCAAAGCCGAATACTTGATCATGGCAAAAAACAAGGGGGCTTTGCTTTATATCTCGGAAACAAAATATGAGATTGATCTGCCCTGCCTGCTTGTCAGCGATATTCGCTTAGCCATGTCCTCTGTCGCCGCCTGCTTTTATGATCATCCCGATCAAAAATTGAAGCTGATCGGCATTACCGGCTCCAAGGGCAAATCGACAACCGTACTCTATCTGAAAAATATTTTGGATCAGTGGCTGGCAAGTCTTCATAAAAAACCTTGCGGCATTATTTCCACAATTGCCTTATATAACGGAAGCGAAAGTTATGAGCCGACTTTAACAACACCGGAAGCTCTGGATATTTACGGGCATTTGGCAAACGCCGTCGCATCCGGTTTGGAATATTTTGTCATTGAAATTTCTTCACAAGCTCTGAAATATCAGCGCGTGGCAGGATTGGATTTTCAAATCGTCTGCCTGCTCAATTTAGGCAGAGATCATATCAGTCCCAACGAACATCCGGATTACGAAGATTACATTCAGAGCAAATTAAAAATATTTGATCTCGGGAAAACTGCCGTTTACAACAAAGAGATGGATTTTGTCGAGCGTGCGGAAAAAAGAATCCGCGATAATCAGCTCAAAAAGATCAGCTTTTCCGCCGAAAATCCGGGCGCGGATTATCCTGCCGAGAAGATCAGCACAAAAGCCGGACGCTGTCGCTTTGACCTGTTCAATCAGCAGTATGAACTGCAAAGTATCGGACTTTATAATGTTGAGAACGCTCTCTGCGCCATTGCCGTCAGCGAGCAATTAAAAGTCCCTCAGAAATTCATCAGATCCGCTTTGGCCCAAACAGTCATTCCCGGCAGAGAGAATCTTTTTTACAGCAGCGATCATAAAATTATCTGTTTTGTCAGCTATGCCCATAATAAGCTCAGCTTTGAAAAAAGTTTCTTGACCATCAAAAAGAATTTTCCGGAATACAAAATTGTCGCTATCTTCGGAGCCAGCGGCAGCAAAGGATTGAACCGGATTGAAGATCTGCCGCAAATCGCCGGACAATTTGCCGATTCGATTTATTTTGTACCGGACGATCCAGGTTATCGCAAGCAGCAGGAAATCGGCAGAGAAATGGCTGCTCATCTGCCGGCAGGCAGCCCGCCCTATCATATTTTTGACGTACGCGAAGACGCGATTCGCCAAGCCTTCTCTATTGCTCAAGACCAAGTCACTCCCAGCTTGCTCTTTATCGCCGGCAAAGGCGAGGAGCATTATCAGATAATCGAGGGAAAACCCGTGCCGATTCGTTCAGATCTGGAAATTGCGGAAGAACTGATTAATGCTTATAATCAGGGTCAAAGCAAACATTAAACAGCAAATGACTCCGGAGTACGGGATCGAGAACGCCGCCGGCAACAACAAGAGAAAACACCATGGAACCGAATAAACCTGCTAATTATCAACCGATACTTACCAAACTCGAAAACAAATCAGGTCATAAAAAAATTTACCTGATTCTGGGCGGGATCATTCTCATTCTGTTGGTCATTATCGTCCTCCTTGTTTCGCAAAAAAATCATGGCGAAACTCCTGCTGTTTCAAAACAAACCGATACGACTAAAACACCCGCTATGAGCGAAACGGAGACCGAGGATCCCTATGCCTTCATCTATGAGACAACGGCGGAACCGAGCGTTCAGCGCTTTGACGACGAAGGCAATTTATTAGCTGATGCCGCCTTTACGGCTGCAGAATTGGAAAAGGTTGATAAATTCTTCGGACCTTTGCCTGAGAAACAGAATAAAACAAAATTAGCGCATGAAAAAGTGCGGGGAATTTATGTCTATGATCCGAACCAGCTTGACGCCTATTTTGACGCGGTCGCAGGCACGGAAGTCAACGCTTTCGTGATTGATGTCAAGGAGAGCTGGGGAATTTTATACGAAAGCAAAGTGCCTCTCGCCAAGGAGGTGGAGGCAATTATCGATACGCGTAATTTGCAGGGCATCTTCAAGCGCTGCCACGAGAAAGGCATTCGCGTGATAGCCAGAATCGTCTGCTTTAAGGACGCAACGTTGGCTGAGAAAAGGCCGGATCTTTGCATCTGCAACGAGCAGGGTGTGCCCATCGAATTCCCTTTGGAAAGCAACAGCACTTTCGCGAGTCCATATAATCCCGAAGTGTGGCAATACTTGATCGATATCGCCACGGAAGTGATTGAGCTGGGCGCTGATGAAATTCAGTTCGACTATGTGCGTTTTCCGTCCGGAGGTTCCGCTGACGGTTCGGCCGCCTATTTCGGAGTGCCGGAAGAAGTACCCGAAAAGTTCTCCGCCATCAATCGTTTTTTGCAGACAGCCGCCATCGAAATTCAGGACAATTTGCAAACACCGGTCGGAGCTGACCTTTTCTCAATTGTTATGACCAGTGAAATCGACGGTTTGGCGATCGGTCAGAATTTTAATCTGATCGGGCTGACCGGAATCAACAACATCTGCCCCATGATCTATCCCTCGCACTATGCCAACGCTTCGCTCGGCGCGCAGGGAAACGGCGTCGGCTCTTTCATCGGTGAGAATTTTTATGAAGCGCCGGATCTGCATCCGCACGATGTTGTGATCGATGCAATTATCGATGGCTCTGAAGCGATTGATCAGCCGGGCTATGCCCATATCCGGCCTTATTTGCAGGCTTTTACCGCCGCCTATTTGCCGGAGGGATTTTTTATGGAATATAACGGTTCAGAAATCCGCGAACAAATCGAGGCAACTTATGAGTCGGGCATCGATGAGTGGATTCTGTGGAATCCCAATCCCGCTTATCCTGAAGGTACTTTTATGCCGGCAGGCACTGAATCAAAAGTCATTCCGCGTACCAATCCGACTGCTGATACTGCAGAAACACCGACATCCCCGTCATCTGATAATTCCGACGCGTCTCAGCCCGTCAGCGAAGCAGGAGACGAGCCGGAAGACGAAGAAACACCGGAAATTTCAGAATCGGGCGATTAATGCGGACTGTAAGTCTTTTCCAATTTACTAAATAAATAAGAGATAACAATACCGACCAGGAACATTCCCAGACTGATCAGCAGAGCCGCTGCGAAGGATAATTTCATGAGCAGCAGATTTTCGGTAGTAAAGGCGGGGAAAATTACAGTCGGGAAAATAGCCAAAGTCGATCCGACTACCAGTCCCAGAATAAAATGGTACATTTTGCTGTAATATTTCTCGAACAAGTAATTGGCCAGCTTGGCAATTAAAAGAATACAGAGAACAGCTCCGATCAGGAAAGGAATCAACATCGCGAAATCCAGATTCTTGATCCCGGAAGCCATTTTGTCATAAAGTCCAAAATAGATCAGGAAGTTGGAAGGGCTGAGTCCCGGCACAATAAAGCCCAAGGCAACCGTCAGACCGCTCAAAAACCAGACAAGAAAATTAGGCTCTACCTGCGTATAGGATTTTCCGCCCAGAAGCATGAGAATAAAGACGAAAGCCGCAGCGATCGTGAGAGTCAGCCAATCGGATATGCCTCTGCCCTGCAGTCCGGCTGTTCTGAACAAAGAAGGAAAGGTTCCTGCGACGAAACCGATAAAGAGAGCCGTAAATATGGCGGCATAAGTACCGAAGGCAGCTTCAACCACACCGGCAAAAAACAAGATGCCAAGTATGCCGCCGATGCCGATCGGAATAAAATATAAAACATTTTTCTTGAACTCATGGCGTAAATTGCCGAGAAATTTCATCATCTTATCATAAACGCCGAAAATAACGGCTAAAACGCCGCCGGATAGCCCCGGCAGGATTGCGCCGAAGCCGATGATAAAACCTTTCAGAACACGTAAAATCCAGTCAATAACAGGCCTTTGTGCAGGCTCTTTTTGGGGGATCGGATTTTCCACAAATTAATCTCCTTTGTCAATCATATGTAGATAGTATACCCGCAAGAATGAAAAAAAACATCGCTGTAAGATCACCCGCAATCTGAAGTAAATAAATCGGCGAGCGGCAAGCCATATTTTCATGCGATTTTCGGGGAAATTCCCATGATACCGCTGTCCGCCTTATGTCCTGACACTGTCGGATCTTCGGGCAGAATTTACTTGACGTTGCCGGATTGTGGTTGTACTATGATAGCTAATTAAAAAAAGCGTTGAAGGAACGAGTAATTGAACACTTTCAGCTCAGAGAATAAAGATCGTGGCTGTAAGTCTTTTGCTGAAAGCTCAATGAAAACCACTCCGGAGCCGGCTATGAACGTATAATTACATTCTTTGTAGATATACCTAAATAGTTCCGTGAATCTGCGTAAAGGATAAAAGAAGTTAAAAACAAGGTGGAACCGTGTATCAGAGCACCCTTGGGTCATTCATAACTCAAGGGTGTTTTTATTTGTCCAATACCCCTGAAGCAATAAAAAAGGAGAAAATTATGGAAATTAAATTACCCGATGGAAATACGTTGGAACTGAAAGAAAAATCAACCGCCTATGATGCCGCGCTGGCTATCAGTGAAGGTCTTGCCCGCAATGTATGTCTCGCGAAAATTAACGGCGAAGGCAAAGACCTGCGAACCGAATTAAAAGAGGGCGATAAACTGGAATTGCTGAAATTTGACGACCCGCTGGGTAAAAGAGCTTTTTGGCATACCACTTCTCATATCATGGCACAGGCAATCAAGCGCATCTACCCTGCGGCAAAACTTGCCATCGGTCCCGCTATCGACGACGGATTCTATTATGACATTGATCTTGAAAAGACTTTGACAACTGAAGATCTCAGTCAAATCGAAAAAGAAATGCAGAATATTGTCAAGGAAAATCTGGAGCTGACTTATACTGTCATGTCACGCACTGACGCCATCAATTGGGCAAAAGAACGCAAAGAAGATTATAAAGTGGAGCTGATCGAAGATTTGCCGGAAGATGCCACACTCTCATTTTATACCCAAGGCGACTTTACAGATCTTTGTGCCGGCCCGCATCTCATGCGCACGGGACAAGTCAAAGCATTCAAATTGCTGCAGGTTTCCGGAGCCTATTGGCGCGGCAATGAAAACAATAAAATGCTGCAAAGAATTTACGGTGTCAGCTTTCCTGACAAAAAGCTGTTAAAAGAATATCTGAAAATGCTGGAAGAAGCCAGGAAACGTGATCATAACAAACTTGGCCGTGAACTCGGATATTTCACCACCATCGATTTTATCGGTCAGGGTCTGCCTTTGCTGATGCCTAAAGGCGCTAAGACCTATCAGGTATTAACTCGCTTTGTCGAAGATGAAGAACAAAGACGCGGCTATCAGATTACCAAAACTCCTTTGATGGCCAAATCCGATCTCTATAAAATCTCAGGACATTGGGATCATTATCGAGACGGCATGTTCATTCTGGGTGATCCCGAGGAAAAAGACGGCGAGAGCGCTTATGCTTTGCGCCCCATGACCTGCCCTTTCCAATATCAGATCTATAAGGCTGAAACCAGAAGTTATCGGGATCTGCCGATTCGCTATAATGAAACCTCCACCCTTTTCCGCAATGAAGCTTCAGGTGAAATGCATGGCTTGATTCGTTTAAGACAGTTTACCATTTCCGAGGGGCATCTCATGGTTACACCGGAGCAATTGGAAGTTGAATTTGTGGGCGCTTTCGATTTAGCCAACTATATGATTCATGCACTCGGCTTTGAGGAAGACGTATCTTACCGTTTCTCAATCTGGGATCCGAAAAATCGCGATAAATATATCGGCAATCCGGAAGATTGGGAAAATGCTCAGAATGCGATGCGCAATATTCTGGAGGACACCGGCATCAGTTATGAGGTGGGCGTAGGCGAAGCTGCCTTCTACGGGCCTAAGCTGGATATTCAAATCAAAAACGTTTTCGGCAAAGAGGACACTCTGATCACGATACAAATCGACTTTCAGCTCGCCGAGCGCTTTAACATGGTCTACATTGACAAAAACGGAGAGAAAAAGCATCCTTTCATTATCCATCGTACTTCTATCGGTTGTTATGAAAGAACCCTGGCTTTGCTGATCGAAAAATATGCCGGTGCGCTGCCGCTGTGGATGGCACCCGAGCAGATAAAGATTTTGCCTATTGGTGAAGCTCATATTGAGGGCGCTAAAAAAGCGGCATTGCGTCTCTCCGCTGCCGGTTTCAGAGTTTCTGTCGATTCCCGAAATGAAAAAATCGGGCGAAAGATCCGTGAAGCCCAGCTGGAAAAAATTCCTTATATGCTGGTTATGGGAGACAAAGAAATCGAAGACGGCAACTATTCTGTCCGCCATCGTAAACATGGCGATTTGGGCAGCATGAGTGAAGCTGATCTAATTGACCGTCTGAACCGAGAAGTCAAAGAATTTGTAAAAGATTAAGTCTGATTGTCAAGGATCGCAATAAAAAAGCGGGTGTTGCCCGCTTTTTTATTGCATATATTTTCAGGAAACTGCCGCATAGGAACTGCGGTCAATAAGGATGCTCTTTTCAATTCGCGCAATATCTATCTGATCATATCGTTTTTAGCAGTCAGGCGCATTAACCATAGTTCATTCAAGCAAGTTCTGCCAATATTAATTCCAGCCAGAATAATACCTGCCCAAATCAATTGGGGCGCAATAAAAAGGCCACAGCAGAAAACAAAGAAAGCTAAAATCAATCCTCTGTGCCGTCCGTTTTCAGAAAGGCCTTTCTCAATAATCAAGAGTCCTAACAACAAAACAATATAAATCAATCTGATCATGCGTCTTCCTCTTTTCTGTAGGCCTTAATCAGCTGTGTGGCTGTATCGAGATCCAATTTATCCTGTAACGTCAACTCTTTAATTAAATTCACCAAATTGCTCGGCTTCTCTTTATCAGCCGCTTCAATTTTTTGAATCAGACGATCCAGTCGCAAGCGAATGGTCGGATAAGTAATGTTATAGATTTGGGCTAACTCTTTGAGCGATCCGGAAGCCAAAATAAAAAATTTTATAAATTCCAATTCATCGCCATCGAGTTCGGTCAGCCAGCCTGGAAGTTTTTCCATTTTTTGAATCTCCGCTCGACTTGATATCTATACTATACTTTAATATTATTAAAGTCAATTTTAATTTTTATTTCATTTATATTAAATATTTTATTATTTTATTCAAATATCATTTAATTCTGGCGGTATATAGAAAAAATCTTGAAATAACTTGTCAAGTCGTCAGCGCGCTTATTTGTTATAATGAAAAAATCAAGATGAGAACACAGAAGATGAGGTGCGACATGAAAATCAAAAAACCGTCCATCGCAGGAACTTTGGAATCCAGTGATGCAATGATTCAGATTTTTCCGGATCAGAAACTGATCATTGAAATTGAATCTCCGGTCAAAGCTCAATTTGGTGAAAAAATCCGCGAAACGGTCAACGCTGTTTTGCGGGATCACGCCATTGATCAGGGAAAAATTTTAATTCAGGATCAAGGGGCATTGGATTGTACGATCGAAGCTCGCTTAAAAACCGCCCTAAATCGGAGTTTCGCAAAAGGGGAGGAAAAATAATGCGACGCAGTTTGTTATTCTTGCCCGG
>CAYFVK010000028.1:13209-16482 GCA_964346695.1 uncultured Mageeibacillus sp.
AGTTTCGCAAAAGGGGAGGAAAAATAATGCGACGCAGTTTGTTATTCTTGCCCGGGAACAGCCCGTCTATGATCTTTAACGGTGCCGTACTGCCCGCAGACTCCATCATTCTCGATCTTGAGGACGCGGTCGCGATCGATCAGAAAGACGCCGCCAGAGAACTGACGGCAGGCGCTCTGAGACATCTGGATTTTAAGAATAAAGAAATCATTATTCGGATCAATCCGTTAGACAGCCCCTTTGGCGAAGCCGATCTGAACGCGGTCATCCCTCATAAACCGCATATTATTATGCCGCCGAAAGTAGAAAATCCCGAGCAAATTCAAAGGCTTTGCGCAATCATTTCCAAGCTGGAGAAGGACAATGGGCTGGCGGAGAAACAGATTAAATTGATGCCTTTGTTAGAAACGGCAAGGGGCATCGAAAATGCTTTTTTGATCGCGGAAACCTGCGAGCGAATCGTCGGATTTTTACTGGGCGGAGAAGATCTGTCCGCTGATTTGCAATGCGAGAGAACAAAAAAAGGGGACGAGATTTTTTATGCCCGCACCAGATTGGTCAATGCCGCCAGAGCAGCCGGAATCGAAGTATACGACACGCCATTTACGGATGTGAATGATCAGGCGGGTTTGGAGGCAGACGCTAACTTTGCCAAAAGTCTCGGTTTTTCCGGAAAATCAGCAATCTCACCTCATCATTTGAGAACCATCAATCGGATTTTTTCACCGAGGGAAGACGAAATCACCTACGCTAAGGCGGTAGTGAGGGCTTATGAGCAGGGAATCGCAGAGGGGAAAGGCGCCGTTTCCTATCAGGGCAAAATGATCGATCGGCCGATTTTGCTGCGCGCCGAACGAACGCTGAAAGCCGCGGAAGTCCTGGAAATTTAATAATTCGAAGAAGCAGCAGCTTATCAAATTTCAAAGTGAGGCAATTATGAATCCGAAAATTTATAAAAACATCAAAGATTTACTCTCTGAATGCCATCCCCAAAACGGCATCAGCGTGTCTTTCCATCATCATCTGCGCAACGGCGACTATGTTCTGAACTATGTCCTGCAGGAACTTGCGGAACTTGGGATCAGAGATATCCGCCTGCATGCCTCCGCTCTGTTTGATATTCATGAGCCTCTTCTGGAACTCATTCAAAATAAAACCGTAAGCTTCATTTCGACCAATTATATGAGTGCCGGAATCGGCAAGGCCATTTCCAAAGGCATCATGGAGAAGCCCGTTTTGTTTAAAACGCACGGCGGTCGCCCTTCCGATATTTTAGATGGTGAAACACAAATCGACATCGCTTTTATCGCGGCTCCGGCAGTTGACCGGACAGGGAATGTCAGCGGAAAACTGGGTCAGTCAGCCTGCGGTTCACTCGGTTATGCCATGGCGGACGCCGAAAAAGCAGCGGTCAAGGTCGCGGTAACCGATCATCTGTTGACAGACGATTTTCTGATCCGGAACCCGGAATATATTTCTATTCCCGCCAAGCAAATTGATTATATTTTAGAGATGGACAAAATCGGAGATCCTCAAAAAATTGTATCGGGCACAACCAAAATCACGCGCGATCCGATCGGTTTGCTGATGGCGGAAACGGCAACCCGCATAATCGAAGCTTCAGGACTTTTGCAAAACGGATTTTCGTTCCAGACAGGTGCCGGCGGAGCTTCGCTTGCCACCGCAAAATATTTGGCGGACGTCATGCGAGCCAGGCAGATCAGCGGTAGCTTTGCCATGGGCGGCATCACGGGTTATCTTGTGGATATGCTGGAGCAGGGTTTATTCAAAGATTTGTACGATGTACAATGTTTCGATCTGAAAGCGATCGACTCGATTCGCCAAAATCCGCATCATCATGAAATTTCCGCTTCGACCTACGCTTCGCCGACCGATCCGAAAGCGCTGGTCAATCAGCTGGATGTCGTTATTTTAGGCGCTACGGAAATTGACACAAATTTCAATGTCAATGTCCATACCGATTCCAACGGACTGATTATGGGCGGTTCAGGCGGTCACAGTGATACGGCAGCCGGCGCCAAACTGACCATGATTATCGCACCCCTGATTCGCGCTCGCCTGCCCCTGATTGTCGATCGCGTGCATACTATTTCGACACCCGGGGAAACAGTCGATGTGCTGGTTACACAATACGGCACCGCCGTCAATCCGTTGCGTCAGGATTTGCTTGCTCGTCTTGCGGATAAAAAAATTCCGAAGCTGCGCAGCATTGCCGATTTGCAGGCTGAAGCCATTGCGATCTGCGGTCAGCCCGCAAGTCTAAGTTTCGGCAATAAAATCGTGGCGGACGTTAAGTATCGAGACGGCAAGATTATTGACCATATTCCGGCGGTGAAATAATTTCTGTTAAAAGAACAGTTTGCGTCTTAATAATCCGAACAGTTCACCTACTTCCTCTTTTATTGATGAAAGTGATGGTCGGGTGCGTGTCATGGATCGGGTGTCATAGGTCAGGGTTATGGTTCAGTGGTCATTGTTCTGAGATCATTGGTTAGGGGGTCTCAGTCATGTGATTGCACAGAAAACAGGCAACTTATCCACCGTGTTCCCGGACAAAGCCTGCCCAGTCGCCGGACAAAACAGGAACAATCTGCTGCGGTAGTGCTTTCCCCTCGGGATAACAGTAGACGATCGCCTGCTGCGGCTTATCCGACGCCTTTGTATAAACTTCAACCAAAATCTTGTCATATAAATTTTGCGGGTCCGCTTTGCCGATATAGCCCTCAAGCTGATCAATCTCAGCCATCACCTGCTCATAAAGTTCAGACTTAATAAAAATTAATTCACCTGTGATGATCGTCTCAGAGCTTTTGGAGCATTCGTTCCGACCGGGAGGCTCTCGTTTGAGCGAACACTTCGTTTCAATCATCTGCTCTGAATCCGGTTCATGATCAAAATCCAGAACAAGAATCGGATAATGAAAGCTCGACAAATGATAAATTCTACCGCCTCGCAGCTTGGCCTTTTGTCTTGAGCTAACCTTGCCTTTCAGATAGCGCTGCTCGTTCCTGAATCCTTCCAGCAAAGTACCATAAACAAAAAGAGGATATTGTTTTAATTTTATATTCTGATTTAGCATGATACTCCACTCTTCTAAAACGGAAAACTGCCACTGTCCTCTTTCATGAGACAATGTTTTCTCTCACTATAACACGGGAAATCCCCCAAAAAACAGAAAAGCCTTGATTTACAAGGCCTTTTATTTATTCTGGCGGGCGAAATACTTAAGACAATGCTTTTGTTGCCAAAATA
>CAYFVK010000029.1:0-15724 GCA_964346695.1 uncultured Mageeibacillus sp.
TGGACAAAAATGGCGATTGTGCACGAACTGAACCTCCTGAATTCGTTGAATTCGCTGACGTCGCAAATCCCGCTCAAACCACGAATCTCGCCCAAGTCGTCCAAGTCGCTGAAGAAGCAAAAAAAGCTGGAGAATCAAAAAATCTGAAAAAATGAAACAAGTTCCAAACTATAATTCGATTACAGGCTGCACACCATGTCGATATGCTCGATCCCGACATCATCATAGGGTGCCGAAATTTGACGAAAGCCCAAATCCTCGTAAAATTTTTTCACATACATCTGCGCCGAAACAAAAATCCGATCAACATTGTATTTTTCGCGAGCCGCATTGATCGCAAACTTCATCAAATCCTTGCCCAAACCCTGTCGCCGAACCCGCGTCATCGTGAGAACACGCCCGATAAAAATCTTCCGCGAAAGTTTGCAATCGGCAGAAAGCCGATCCTCATCTTTCACTAAAATCCGGCAATAAGCCGCCAGACCCTGCGCATCTTCCAGCCAAACATGGAGAGCACTTAGATCCAGATCATCGCAGTCATTGTAGAGAATCGCCTGCTCCACCGCAAACACCTCAAGGCGCGCCTGCATAATCCGATACAATTCCTCAGCCGTCAATTCCGCAAACTCTTTGACAAAATAATTCATATTTCCCTAACCTTGTTCATAGAAAAACCCGGCGTAGACCGGGTCAAGTATCTGCAATTGAATATCGGATTTTCTATGAGAGAAAATCCGATATTGAGATTGTTTTTGATTAATTGGCTTCCGCCAGAATTTCTTTGTTTTCTTCGATTACGGGAACCGCGGTTACATTGCGATATTTGCCCGCTCCCGTACCTGCCGGAATCAATTTGCCTAAAATAACATTTTCTTTTAATCCGTAAAGTTCATCAACTTTGCCTTTAACCGCGGCATCGGTCAGCACTCTGGTCTGCTCCTGGAACGAAGCGGCGGAGAGGAAGGATTCGGTAGCAAGTGAGGCTTTGGTGATACCGAGAAGAATACGATTGCCCTCGGCAGGCTGTAAACCTTCTGCTTCCATCTTCTTATTCTGCTCGAGGAAATCAAACATATCCACCATCGTACCGGTCAGGAAATCGGTATCGCCCGGATCATCGATCTTAATCTTCTTGAGCATCTGACGGACAATGATTTCGATATGCTTATCGTTAATATCAACACCGTTATTTTTGTAGACCTTCAGAACCTCATTGATGATATAACGCTGCACGCCCTGTGCGCCTTTAATCGCCATGATGTCATGCGGATTGACCGAGCCGTCCGTGATCAGATCGCCGCTCTCGATCATCTCACCTTCCTGAACAAGCAGGGGGGTGGAAAGCGGAATCTTATATTTACTGGTTTCACCGTTTTCGGCAACGATTGTCACTTCATTAATCTGCTTTTTGGTTTCCTGTATTCTGACCACACCGGTGATGTCGGCAATCATCGCCTGACTCTTCGGCTTTCTGGCTTCGAATAATTCCTCAATTCTCGGCAGACCTTGTGTGATGTCGTCGCCGGAAGCAATACCGCCGGTATGGAAGGTACGCATCGTCAGCTGAGTGCCCGGTTCGCCTATGGACTGGGCAGCCATAATGCCGACTGCTTCGCCGACCACGGCAGGACCGCCGGTAGCGAGGTTCAAGCCATAACACTTCGAGCAAACGCCATGCTTGCAATGACAAGTTAAATTGCTGCGTACAGCCACTTTTTCAATACCGACTCTCTCGATTTCACGAGCCATTTTGTCAGTGATCAGTTGATTTCTGCAAACAATAACCTCTTTATTTTCAGGATTAATAATATCTTTAGCAGCATAACGCCCGTTAATGCGATTGTATAATTTCTCGATGACGCGTCTGCTGCGGGAACTGCCGACCGTAACAGCGGAAACCTCAATATATTCGTCCGTACCGCAATCATCTTCATTGATAATCACATCTTGCGAAACATCGATCAGACGGCGAGTTAAGTAACCGGATTCAGCCGTTTTCAGCGCGGTATCGGAAAGAGCTTTTCTGGCGCCGTGCGAGGAGATAAAGAACTCGGCAACGTTCATGCCTTCACGCAGATTGGACTTGATCGGAATCTCTAAAGTACGGCCGGACGTGTCGGTCATATTTCCGCGCATACCCGCTAACTGCTTGATCTGATTGATATTACCGCGTGCGCCTGAATCCGCCATCATGTTAACCGGATTAAATTTGCCCAAACTATCTTTCAGTGCTTCCGTAATCGCGTCCGTCGTCTTCATCCAAACATCGACCACAGCGCGGTAACGGCCGTCTTCGTTTAACAGACCGCGTTCATGCTGTCTGTTGATTTTGGCTACCTGCTTTTCCGCATCGGCGATAAACATCTCTTTGACATTCGGCACGATCATGTCGAAAATTCCGATGGAGATACCGGCGATAGTAGAATAGTGGAAGCCCATATCCTTGATTTTATCCAAGATCTCGGCAGTTTTGACTATACCATGCTGATGTACGCAGCGTTCGATAATCTGCCCCATCTTCTTTTTCCCGACTAAGAAATCACATTCTAAAAGGAATTCATTGCCCTTTACGGAACGATCTACAAAATCGAGATCCTGCGGAATGATGCTGTTGAAAATAAAGCGGCCCAATGTGCTTTCCACAATACCGGATTTCATCTCGCCGTCGATTTCTTTCCAAATGCGGACTTTAATCTTGGCGTACATTTCCAGTTCATGCTGCTGATAAGCCATCAGGGCTTCGTCTAAACTGGAGAAAGCTCTGCCTTCGCCTTTGGCGTTTTCTTTTTCAATGGTCATATAGTAAATACCTAAAACCATGTCCTGCTGCGGGACGGCAACCGGTTTGCCATCCTGAGGTTTTAAGATATTATTTGACGCCAGCATCAAATATCTCGCTTCAGCTTGCGCCTCCACGGACAAAGGTACGTGAACAGCCATCTGGTCGCCGTCAAAGTCTGCATTATAAGCCGGACAGGTCAAAGGATGTAATTGAATAGCTTTTCCTTCAACTAAAATCGGTTCAAATGCCTGAATGCCGAGTCGATGCAAGGTCGGTGCGCGGTTTAAGAGTACCGGATGATCCCGGATAACTTCTTCCAGAATATCCCATACGTCATCAGTCGCCTTTTCGATTAAACGGCGTGCCGTTTTGATATTGTGAGCAAAATCACGGCTGATAATTTCGCGCATAACAAATGGTTTGAACAATTCCAAAGCCATTTCTTTCGGCAGACCGCATTGATGTAATTTTAATTTCGGACCGATAACGATAACGGAACGTCCGGAATAGTCAACACGTTTGCCGAGCAGGTTCTGACGGAAACGCCCCTGTTTGCCTTTCAATAAATCGGATAGGGATTTTAGGGCACGGTTGCCCGCACCGGTTACGGCTCTGCCGCGGCGACCGTTGTCGATCAGTGCATCAACCGCTTCCTGGAGCATGCGTTTTTCATTCCGCACGATAATATTCGGCGCACCAAGCTGCTGCAAATTGATCAAACGATTATTGCGGTTGATGACGCGGCGATATAAGTCGTTCAAATCGGAAGTTGCAAAACGTCCGCCGTCTAATTGCACCATGGGACGTAATTCCGGCGGTAAAACCGGCAAATTCTCGAGAATCATCCATTCGGGTTTATTATTGGAATGAATGAAGCCCTCGATCACCTCTAAGCGCTTAATAATGCGAATTCTTTTCTGGCCGCGGGATTCGCGCATCTCAGCTCTTAATTCCGTCGCCAATTCTTTCAAATTGATTCTCTGCAAAAGAATTTTAATGGCTTCCGCACCCATACGGGCGTCAAAACCGTCTCTGCCATATTTCAGATATGCTTCACGATACTGTTGTTCAGTGATAATTTCCTTAACAGCAAATTCACTATTGCCTTTATCCAGAACAATATAGGAAGCAAAATAGAGAACTTTCTCAATATCACGCGGTTTTAAATCAAGCAATAAACCCATTCGGCTGGGGATACCGCGAAAATACCAAATATGCGAGCAGGGAGCAGCCAGCTTAATGTGACCCATACGCTCTCTGCGGACAATGGCTCTGGTGACCAGAACACCGCAGCGATCACATTTAATGCCGCGATAACGGATTTTTTTATACTTGCCGCAATAACATTCCCAGTCCTTGGTCGGACCAAAGATTCTTTCGCAGAATAGACCATCGCGTTCGGGCTTTAAGGTACGATAATTAATGGTTTCCGCTTTGGTTACTTCACCATAAGACCATTCTTCTATTTTTTCAGGAGATGCTAATCCAATGCTGATAGCATCAAAATTATTAATATCTGACATATAACCCCTTATCTACAAGTGTTCATCTTTCTTAACTTGTTACTCTTTATGTAACTGATCTTAATGTAACTGATCCGGTTACTCTGAAAACTATTTCGTTACTGTGAAAGTAAACAGGTTAATCCTCATCTAACTCATCCATGTCATCCAAGTCGTCCATCTCATCGATATCTTCATCCGGATCCGCTTCCTCATCTTCGGAGTCATCATCCGCGTAAAGCGAACCATCCTCCTGCAAAGTTCCCGCAGTGAAGCCTGCCGACTCCAGTCCATCCACCGATGCTTTACCGAAAAGTTCTTTGAATTTATCGGAAGAGGTATCCGGCGTATCAGCCAATAATTCTTCCTCATTCATTTCAACGATTTTATCGACCGAATGGATGTTCACATCGAGAGCAAGGCTCTGCAGTTCCTTAATCAAGACTCTGAATGCTTCAGGCACGCCCGGTTCAGGAATATTCTGACCTTTAACAATGGCTTCATAAGTTTTTGTTCTGCCCTGAATATCGTCAGATTTTACTGTCAGCATTTCCTGCAGGGTATAGCTGGCACCATAAGCCTCCAGTGCCCAAACCTCCATTTCGCCGAAGCGCTGACCGCCGAATTGGGCTTTTCCGCCGAGCGGCTGCTGCGTAACCAACGAATATGGTCCGATTGAACGGGCATGAATTTTATCATCAATTAAGTGGTTAAGTTTCAAATAATACATGACGCCGACCGTAATTCGATTCTCGAAAGGTTCACCGGTTCGACCGTCATAAAGGATCGTCTTGCCGTCTTTATCCATGCCGGCTTTTTCCAGAATCTCAGTCATATCTTGTTCATCAGCGCCGTCAAAGACCGGTACAGCCACTTTCCAGCCTAAATTTCTGGCGGCCATACCCATATGTACTTCCAACAACTGACCGATATTCATACGTGAGGGAACGCCGAGCGGATTCAAAACGATATCGAGCGGAGTGCCGTCTTCCATATAGGGCATGTCTTCCTGCGGCAAAATAAGCGAAACAACACCTTTGTTGCCATGACGACCTGCCATTTTGTCACCGACCGAAATTTTTCTCTTCTCGGCAACATAAACACGGACTAATTTCGTCACGCCATGTTTTAATTCATCACCATCATCGCGATTGAACACATGAATATCGACAACGACGCCGAATTCACCATGCGGAACTCTGGTTGAGGTATCTCTGACTTCTCTGACCTTTTCGCCGAAAATAGAACGATAGAGGCGTTCTTCCGGTGTCAATTCGGTCTCGCCCTTAGGTGAGATTTTTCCGACCAAAATATCTCCGGCCTGAACTTCCGCGCCAATGCGTATAATGCCGTCCTCATCGAGATTACTCAAGGCTTCATCACTCACATTGGGAATTTCTCTGGTAATTACTTCCGGTCCGAGTTTGGTATCTCTGGCTTCACATTCATATTCCGTAATATGAATCGAGGTATATACGTCATCCTGCACCAGTCGTTCGCTGATCAGAACAGCGTCTTCGTAGTTATAGCCTTCCCAAGCCATAAAGCCGATCAGGGCGTTTTTGCCTAAGGCTAATTCACCATTTTCGGTCGAAGGTCCGTCAGCCAGTATATCACCGATCTCTACTTGATCGCCGACCCGTACGATAGGAATCTGATTGACACAGGTTCCCTGATTGGAGCGTTTATATTTTAAGACCTGATAGGTTACTTCCTCATTCGTATCTTTGACCCGAATCCTGATTTCATCGGCGGATACCAGGGAAACCACGCCCGCATGTTTGGACACAATACAAACGCCGGAGTCTTTAGCCGCTCTGTATTCCATACCTGTTCCGATGATCGGCGAGGACGGTCTGATTAAAGGCACAGCCTGACGCTGCATGTTCGAGCCCATCAGCGCGCGGTTCGCGTCATCGTTGCCGAGGAAAGGAATCAAGGAGGTAGCAACCGAAACCAGTTGTTTCGGAGAAACGTCCATCAAATCGACCTCTTTCGGTTCCAATTCGAGGAACTGATCGAGATAACGACAGAAAATCAATTTATTAACAAAATGTCCTTCCTCGTCCAGAGGTTCATTCGCCTGCGCAATATTAAAATAATCTTCCTCATCGGCGGTTAAATATCTGATCTCATCTGTAACCACACAATTTTTCTTATCGAATACACGATAAGGTGTTTCCAGGAAACCGTAACTATTCACTCTGGCATAGGTCGCAAGTGAATTGATCAGGCCGATATTCGGACCTTCAGGCGTTTCAATCGGGCACATTCTGCCGTAATGTGAGGAATGTACGTCACGCACTTCGAAGTTGGCTCTTTCACGTGATAAACCGCCGGGTCCGAGAGCCGATAAACGACGTTTATTGGTCAATTCCGCCAGAGGATTGGGCTGGTCTAAAAATTGTGATAATTGAGAAGAGCCGAAAAACTCCTTAAAAGCGGCGGAGATAGGTCTGGTATTGATAATCTGTTTCGGCGTAGCTTCGTCAATGTCCTGCATGGCCTGCATTCTTTCACGCACCACACGATCCATTCTGGAAAAACCGATACGCATTTGATTTTGCAATAATTCACCGACCGAGCGAATTCTTCTGTTGCCCAAATGGTCAATGTCATCCGTATGGCCGACATTGTAGCGCAGGTTAAAGAAGTAGGAGATGCTGGCAATAATATCGTCAATGGTCAGGTGGAAAGGACAGAGCAGATTTTTGGAATGGTCGATTTGCTCCCGCAGCACAGCCATCGGATCATCGGAGTTTTCCGCTTCCAAAATGATCTCATCCAAAACCGGCACATAAACTTTTTCCTTGATTCCCAATGCTTCCGGATCGAAGTCCGAAAAGTCAAGCTGCGGCATTCTGTTAATCAGATAAGCCAGACAATCAACCGTATTATTTCCGATAATACGAATGGAATGATCAAGCTCGATAATCGAATGGCCTTCGCGGCTTAACGGATAAATATTTACAGAATTGATGCCGGCATTTTGAATCGTCTCGCTCAAATCATGATCGATGATATCGCCTGCCATGGCAACAACTTCACCGTTTTTATCAATTAAGTTTTCCGCCAATTTATGACCGACCAGCCGTTTGCTCAACGCCAGTTTCTTATTAACTTTATAAATTCCGACATGAGCCAGATCATATCTTGCCGGATCAAAAAACATATTGTTCAAATAACTTTTAGCACCTTCGGAAGTATAAACTTCACCCGGTCTCAGCTTTTTGAACATCTCCTGGGAACCTTCTTCCTGAGATGTGCAGCCGTCTTTTTCGATGGTTGCTTTTAAGTACTCGTCATCGCCGAATAAATCGATCAGTTCTTTATTGGTACCGATGCCTAAAGCACGCAGGAAAATCGTTAAATGGAACTTGCGGGTTCTGTCTACTCTGACCCAGTTGATACCGTTGCCGTCTGTTTCATACTCAAGCCAGGCGCCCCGGTTAGGAATAATCTGAGCGGTATAAATAACCTGATTATTCTTATCTCTTTCTTTACCGAAATAGACACTTGGAGAACGCACTAATTGCGAAATAATAACTCTTTCGGCACCATTGATAATAAAAGTACCGGTCTCTGTCATAATCGGAAATTCACCGATATAAATCTGTTGTTCTTTGACAACATCCGTTTTCTTATTATGCAATCTGACTTTTACGCGCATCGGCGCGGCATAATTGGCGTCTCTTTCCTTACATTCAAGAATTGAATAAGTCGGTTTTTGAGTATCAAATTCCGTTTCCAAAAAACTTAATTCAATATCACCTGAAAAATCCCGAATAGGGGAAATATCGTCTAAGACTTCTTGTATGCCCTCATTCAGGAACCACTTGTAACTGTTTTTTTGAATTGAAACTAAGTCCGGAATATCAAGAACTTCATTGATCTTTGAGTAAGACATTCGCTCTACTCGTCCATATTGAACGGGTTTTACCATCAACAACCACCTCTCGAATTTGCCACATTTTTGTCACATTGTGGAGGTACCTGATCAAGCGTTGCTTGACCGTACTGTTTTACATGATATATAATAGCTATACTTCATAAAATATTTAGAAAAATATTTCTATTTCATAGTCATTTTAGACGGTGTTACGCGATATAAATTTATCTGAACGTAAACAACGGCACGGTAGAAAATTTTATCATGCTTGGTTTTTTTTGTCAAATTATTTTTTTCGCGCGCCCGCGCGTTCGCGGACAAGCAACAATTCTAATTAAATTCTTCAACTGATTGTTTAAAGATCTTGATTAATAATCCAAAGTGTATTCAAAACGAACCTGATCGCCCTGTTCCAGAACATACTGACTGACGCCAAAACCGGGGTTCACACCGTTGATGAAATAATACCAGCCGCCTTTGCCTTTCACCCCGAACTCGCTGAGCGATTGGATCGAAGAAATATAGCCGCCCTGCGCTCCGATAACCAAGCCGGAATCCATAATTAAATCATAAACAGTTGCTCCATTTTCAAGCGTAAACTCTGTATTTGACATAATAGTCCCATTATCGGAAACAGCGATCGCCAGTTCATCCCCCGCTTCGACCGCGACGCTGCAGTCAATGCTTAAATAAACCTGAATAAATTCAGGTTTCGTTTCAGCCGGGACGCTCGTTGCCTGAGTTGTCGGAGTTGTTTTGGGACTTGTTTCGGCAGATGATTTTATCGGATTTGAAACGGCAGATGTTTGCGGAGTCTGCTTATGACTTGCCGCGCTTGCAGTCTGTCCGGCAGTCTGCTGCACCGTCGGTTCAGAACTTGGCTGATTTGAAAAAGCATAGCTCGTTTGCTGCGTTGTCTGTCGGGAAGACGGACCGTTTGAAGATTCTGAACGGTTCGTTCCGATTGTGAGCAATTCTGAAGCATTGGCTTTTAAGCTTTCTGAAACTGTCTCAGCGGCTGTTGTCGTTGATTTCGCAGAATTAACTGAAGTCTTTTTTCCCGCCGAACTTTCATCGGAAATGGAACTCTGTTTATTAGAGGCTTCTGCCGAACTTTCAGCAGACATGGATCCCCGTGTTTCAGAAACTCCCGCGTCAGACGCGTCCTCAACAAGCGCACCATTCGAAAAAGTTTCCTGCTTCAACTCTGCCGAATTATCGGCAGAGCTTTTGCAGGAGCTGATCGCAAATAGTAAAACTATGATAAATATAAAATAATAAAATTTATTTCTTTTCATTTCGTCTTACATTTTCTATTCTTTCGCCGATCCGATCGCTGAACTACGACAATCTGCAAACACATAGCTTTGCGGCGTTCAGCTCGCTATCAATCAGCGATGTAGCGATGGAAGGTAAAGAATAGCGTTATCTTATTTATTCCCCTCCGAAATCTTTTTTCTGAGCACAAGGAAAACAGCGGCCAAAAGGATCGACGCAGCGAAGGGAATCACCAGGGAAATCTCCGCCGTTTTAACCACCGTCGTCCCTGTCTTGGCAGTCGTTGTCGTCTCCGTTTTTTCTGATTTTGGCGGTTGCGTTTGAGAAGTATCCGCCTGCGTGGGATCGGTTTTTCCACCTTGATCCGAAGGCTCTGTCAGATTATTGCCGTGATTGTCTGAATCCGGCGTTTCACTTCCCGGCTGATCAGGAACGTCAGGCTTTGTTTCCGAATTGTCAGGTTCAGAAGGTACCGGCGTTTCGGGCGAAGACTTCATAGCTATCAGCGAAAGGATAGCTGCGTCTGTGGTATATAAAATGTTCCCGTCGGCGTCAAGAATCGGCGTGGCGGTCGTGTACTGCCTCTGCGATTCGGTCGGCGTATAGGCGACCTCAACCGCACCATCATGATAAGCATAGAGCAAACCGGCCTCGGAATTGGCGGTGAAATAAGCATAAATCCCGTCCGCGTCATAAATGACCAGCGGCGCACTCTTAACCTCGCCGTCGATTTCCTGATTCTGATACTCGAGACTCATTGTTTCCAAATTTATTACGGCGAAAACTCCGGGATCACCCCAGTTTCCACTACCTCCGATCCCGCCAAGATAGGCTTTTCGGGCATGGATGGTCGGAGTGGATGTGCTGCCGGCTGCGAATTTTACAGATTGATGATTGGAGAAAGTGTTGCTTTCGAAATCAAAATCCAAACTGTGGAAAACACCATCCCGACTTGTGAAATAAAGGGTATTGCCTTGATTGATGATGGTCGAGCGGATGCCTGCGGAAACCGCCTCGGAAGTCGCAAGCAACTGTCCGTTTTGATCAATTACCTCTATTTCCCCCTGATCGTTCCCGATAAAGAGTAAATCATTTACTTTTGCGGCTCCGCCCCAGTAATAGCCCGTCTGACTATTGGAGTAGTTCCAGGGTTCCCGACCCGTGCTCATGTCAATGGCGCGAACCATACCGGCAACCGTGCTTCCGGCCGGCCCCGGAGCAGTGATCGGTACGTAGACAATCCCTTTTTCCAGATCGATATAGGTAGAGCCCAAGCTCTGCAAATCATAGAAATTTTGTTCCCAGACCGCCGGATCCTCGGTCGGCGTCCACTTCTCGAAAGCATCCTTACTGGCGACAACCCACAAGCTGCGCATCGTTTCGGGATCGACAGCCTGTACTCCGCCGCCTTGAAGCGGAACAATGATCATGCCCCTGCCATAAGCAAGGCGCGATAAATATTGGATATTGCCGGCAAGCGTGAGAGCAGCTTCCTGTGCTCCGTTTTCATTTAATTTTACTAATTGATTTTTCGTGGCATAAAAAGTTTTGCCGTTAATAGAAAGCAGATCGGATATGGCGGTCGGGAACCCCCAGTCATCCTTGCTTTCATTGAGATAGGACCATTTTTCTTTCTGTGCGGTATGATCCATTGACTCAACTTCACGTACAGGCGTTTTGTTTTCACCGTCTCCGCGATAACCTGTCCAGCCCTTTGCACCATTTTCTTTTAAGATAATCGGATTTTCAGGTGTTTCGGCTTTTATGTTGGGCGGATAAAGCGGATCATTCGTAAATTGTAATTTGTAAATTTCCCCTTCCGCGATGGGTTGATCTGTCGATGAGACACCGCCCATCTCAAAGTCACCGCTTTCCGAATTCTTTATGTACCACATCCAGGATGAGCCTGTTCCGTTCGTCACACCGGTAATATTTTCAGGAAATTCCGCAATTTTGATGGAGTTAATCCATCCGCCGGTCATGCTAATGGAGTTGTTCGGGTTTGCTTCGATCACCTCTCGGAATAGATCGGAAGGTTTGCTGTCCCCGCTGATGCTGACTGTTTCGTTCAGCCATTCCTCATGAGCGTTTGCCTGATCGGCTTTGCTCTCGAGCAATTTGGAACATTCCACGATCAAAGTGACATGGACGGTTTCCGGTTCCTGTCTAAGTGCCGGCGGAATAGCATGAGAGTCAGCTTCTGATTTCGGTTCCGTTTTTTCGGCTTCGTTTTGAACCGCTGTTTGTTCCGTATTGCCGGAATTATTCTCCTCTTCGGGTTGAATCGGATTATTCTCATCCTCCGCTTCCGTCGCGGATGATTGCTCTTGTTCTGAAACTTCGGCTTCCGATTCTGTCACAGGTGTTTGCTCTTGTTCTGAAAGCTCCCCATCCGGATCGGTCGCTTCGACCTGCTGTTCAGCCGCTTCTTCGCCCGGTTGTCCCAAGGCTTCTTCAGCGCTTTCAGATACGGGCGTAGACACGGATTCGGCAGGAACGCCGGCCCCCGGAATTTCGACAGCATAAGGTTCGGATATCTCTTCCGCTTGTAAACGGCTTGGCAACACATAGGTTGACAAAAGCAGAAGTAGAATCAATAAGACACTTAAAGATTTGTTCGTTTTTCGCATTTCTCCTCCTCTTGTGTTTATCTATTCCGAAAAAGGCGAATAAAAAAAGCTGCAATAAAGAATTGCAGCCCGTTTTTGCTTTTCCAAAAATAAATAACCTACAATGACACGTTGTTTTTGTTATTTTTTCTTCAGGAGGTCTTCCGGCTTATGATTTGATCGCTTGGCTGCGGATGTTCTGCTTGATTCCGAAACTCTTTGATCTTATTTAGCGGCCTTCCCGATAAAATTTACCAGTGGCATAATTGCTAAATTCAGTCAATTACGGCGGCGGCACCGCACAGGATTTTAACCTGTTTCCCTTATCCCGAAAAAATTATTTGACTATATTTAACTTAACCTTTTGCTTGCAATATTGCAAGAACACAGCACATGCCTTTTCTCCCTTTCAGTGCTGATCCCCGCACAAAGTTTTTGCAGCTGTTTTGTTCTCTGCCGGTCAGACGACTTCCCTAAAATCAGGGTTTGCCGAACAGCTTGATGCCTTTTTCGCGACGAATGTCCGTCTTCTGATGGACATCAGCCATAAATGCCTGTTCATCAGCCGTGCGCAACTCGGTACTGATCATGGATTTCCATTCTTCCTCGGAAGAGAGGACATAAATGATGTGATAGCCGTGGACGGATTTGACAATTTCAACATCGCCTTTTTGACGATCCGGATTTGTGGCAAAGTCCTCAAATTCCGGAACAAATTGACCGATTTTGATATTTTCATAAAGGCCGCCGTTGCTTGCCGAACCGGGATCATCGGAATATTCTTTCGCCAATTCCGCAAAGGCCTCTTCTGTCTTGGCGCCGGCATTGAACTCGTCTAACACTTCTTCCGCTTTCGCCTTCATCTTCTCATCGCTCTTTTCCGGATCATTTTCATCTATCCGGAATAAAATATGACGTGTGGAGTAGCTGCCGATATTGGTCGGTTTGTATTTTTCAAGGAACATCACCACTCTGTAGCCGTTGTATTCTTTGATTACTTCGATGTCGCCGGCTTTTCTCTCCGCAGCGAATAACCACTCGCTCAAATCCGGGCTCAGATATTTTCTTCTGGCTTTCGTGCTCAGGCTGGTATCTTCTGTAGGATCGGCTTCATTATCTTTATCCGCATTTTTTTTGATCAGCAGGGTGGTCACTTCTTTTTTGAAGGATTCCTCGTCTGTGATTTTAGCGGCAAATTCTTTGGCGTCAGCCTCTGCCTTCGCTAAATCCGGTTCCTGAGTTTCGGCAGAAGGATCCTTTGCTTGAGAATCGTCGTTCGTTGTCTCCGGCATACCGTCAAACAGATAAGAACGATAGTCTACGAAATTGTATGCGTCGGGGTCTTCGTCATATTTTGCGGAGATTTCAGCATCATTATATGTAAAACCCTGATAAACATCATTGTAGTATTTGTTTCCTAATTGATTTTTGGCGAAGAAATCGCGAAATACTTTTTCGTTGACCCCGGGACCGAACATGATCGAGAGATAGTGATTTAACGTGACCTTGCTTTGAGCGGCAATGGACGAATATTGTTCGATAATCGCGTCCAAATTCTTCTGATCCGTTTCGTCCAGCTCATAGCCTTCCTGTTTAGCTTTCCAGTAGAAATAGCTGCCAACTCTGGCTTGATTCTCAACTGAAATTAAAAAGTCATCGCGCCAGGTTCCATTAGGGTAGAACTGCGAAGGCTGGCTCAGCTGATCTTGCCCGGTTTGGCTGAACGCGCCGCCCTGCAGATATTGCTGGCTCATCAAGCCTAAATAAATATTGGCTTCTGCCACGGAAACCGTGTCGATCGTCTCGCCCTTGAGTTCTTTGGCCGTTGTGGTCGTTTCGGCTTCTGCCGACTCCGATTCAGTCGTTTCACTTTCTGACGGATCGGTGTTTTCTTCCGCTTTCGCGTTTTCATCATAACTGACCGTAAACGCCTTGGTCAGACGTTGGCGATAACCCATGCTGGCACCGAACCATAGTAAAAAGCCGACTATAATAACAACGATAAGCAAAATCGAAATAATTTTTCCCGTTTTGCCCTTTTCTTTAATCGGTTTTTTATTTCCGCTTTGATCTTTTTGCTTTGCCAGACGCTCTTTGCGTTCTTGTCTGGCATCTTCCGCTTTCCAATTTTCAGATCCTTTATTTTTCTTTTTTGTATCCATTTCATTCACCTTGAGTAAAGTAATAACTTTTTTATTATAACTAAAAAGCCTATTTTAACAACCCTGATTAAGAAATTATCATGATTAATGTGTTTCGCCTCAAAATTCTCCGGGATTTTCTCAGGCCGAATATTTTTTCGCGATTTCGATCAGGTCGTCAGGCTTATTCAGCCAAAAATCCGGCTTTTCCTGTCGCAAAATAGTTTTATCCCCCTGCGTCCAATCAACGATAGCCGAAAGGAAATTCCCGTTTTTCGCCGCCTGCACATCAAACACCGCGTCACCGACATAAAGAATTCGCCGCGGGTCAGCAAAACCCAACTTCTCCATGCCTAAGATCAGCGGGGCCGGATTCGGCTTATGTTTATTCGTATCAAATTTGGTAACGAGACAGGTAAAATATTGTTCCAATTCCGCCACCTCCAAAGAAACGGTAATATTGTCCAATCTTTTGGCGGTTACGATGCCCATTGGCACTTTCAGCTCCTGCAGGGTTTTCAACATCGGAACAATGCCCAGAAAAATCCCGAAGTGGGTGGGCGTAATTTTATTATTATAATCCAGATACGTCTTTAATAATTCGGCCGTTTCCTCCGGATATTCGCTGCTGAAAACCGTTTCGAGAGGCAGCCCGATCCCCGCAATAATCTCTTCCGCCGTGTGATATCTCTTATTATGCTTTTTGTAGGTATAGTGATAGCTGTCTACAATCAGCGGAATCGTATTGCAGAGCGTTCCGTCAAAATCAAAAAGAATGCCGTCTATTTTCATATTTTCTCCATTTCTATGATAAAGGTTCTACTCTCCATCTTCGATAAATCTCTATTAGACTATCATGATCGAAATTCCGGTTCAAATGTAGCATAAGTGACAGCTCTTACGATATGCAATATAGATGTTATCTTGTTTTAATTATTTTGCCGATCAACAAGATCTATATGTTTTAGATTTTCTCTTTGGCTTTGGCGATTAAGATTAATAAATAAGATTATGCTCGCTGTTTATAGCAGCTAAGAAAAAGAAATGGGGTTAATATGGCAGTTTATAGTACAACTTTTTTGAATAATGGCGGACATGACGGAATCAGTAAAGATAGAGATAGCAATGTGGAATTTCAGGTTGTGAATGTTTTAGACGGTAAACCGCAGCCGGAAAATACCACCAATCCCGAGCATTTATTTGCTGCAGCTCTTGCTTCCTGCTACGGCGGCGCTTTCCTTTATCATATGGCAGAGGCGGGAAAGTTTTCTGAAGTAACCACGGAAGTAACGTTATCGCTGGTTGAGGACGAAACCGGGAATAATCATATTCAGGCGGTGATTCATGTGGACGCCCCGGATTTAAGTGAGCAAGATAAAAAGAAATTTATGGAATTGGCTGATCAGACAAGTCCCTATTCCAGAATCTTCCGCGGCGAGGCTGAGCTTAAACTTAAATAAGCGCTAACCGCTTAACTGTTTTGTAGAATTTTGAATCGGGGCTTTTCGGAGTTCCGATTTTTT
>CAYFVK010000030.1:0-15232 GCA_964346695.1 uncultured Mageeibacillus sp.
CTCACTTAGCACCGCTAAGGCTATTCGCATAAAACGGAATACCCATCAATCAACACTCTTTTCCCGGAGATTCTCATTCTCTAAATAATGAATCTTTTTATTATAAAAAGTGAAGAAAGAAGTTGCTGTTATCGTCGCTGCCAGAATATCGGCAACAGCTTCTGCCGTATAAATACCAAAAACCTCGGGTTTGATAAAATTGGGCAAAATAAAAATTAAAGGGATCAGCAAAACGATTTTTCTCAATAAAGCCATAATCACAGACAGCTTAGCTTGGCCGAAAGCAATAAAAGCCTGTTGTGAAGAAATTTGTATGCCAAATACGGAAATGCCTATCAAATAAATACGCAGAGTCGGAACTGTTGCGGCGATGAGAGCTGCGTCGTCTACAAAAATGCTCACAAAGAATTTGGGAAAGAGCTCAATAATCAAGGTGGCAATAAAGGTGATTGATAAGTTTGCCAGCATCATTACCTTAACAGCTTCCTTTATTCGCTCAACCTTTTTGGCACCGTAATTATAAGAAATCAAAGAAATCCCGCCTTGCGCCAAACCGGAGGCAGGTAATACGATCATCTGCATAATTAAGCCGTTGATCGACATTGTGCCGACATAAAGATCGCCGCCGAATTTTAATAGCTGTCTGTTAAAGGTAATTTGCAAAAGACTTTCGGTTGCGGTCATGATAAAAGGCGATAAACCTAAGGCTAAGATCGGCAAAACAAATTTGGCGGACAAAGTAAACGGTTTGAAGGTTAATTTGAGATAGGATTTTTTTGAAGTTAAAAAGTGTATGACCCAAATGGCGGAAACATATTGCGAGATTACGGTGGCGATTGCGGCACCGGCGACACCCAGATCAAAAGCAAAAATAAAAATGGGATCTAAAACGATATTCAAAATTGCGCCGATTACAGTTGTAATCATCGCTTGTTTGGCGAAGCCTTGTACCGAAATAAAGTAATTCATGCCGAGCGAGAACATGACAGCCACAGTTCCCAACAGATAGATCCTTGAGTATTCCAAAGCATAGGGCAGGGAATTCTGACTGGCACCGAAGAAAAGCAAAAGGGGTTCTATAAAGATCGAAAAAACGATTGTCAGCACGATTCCTAAAAGAATGGCCAATGTCGCGGCTTGGTTAATATAAGCATCGGCCTTATCATTTTCACCCGCGCCTAAGTGAATAGATGCTCTCGGAGCACCGCCGACTCCGACCAACATAGCAAAAGCGAACAGCAGCATGAGTAAAGGCGTAGAAACTCCGATCCCGGTCAGGGCAAGAGGACCTATCTCTTTCATGTTACCGATATACATCCGATCGACCATGTTATAGAGCAAATTGACAACCTGAGCCACAACTGCGGGAATTGCCAGCTTAAAAAATAAAGAGGACACCTTGCCGGTGCCTAATATATTTTCCTTTGAATTGATATTCGTTTCTGAAATTTCTGACATAGTTACCTCTGATTTGAAAATTTTTCAGTCTGTGCAATATTATATCAGCTTCTCAAGACAATGAACGATCAAGCTGTGAAGGCCAAACGGAGAACGAAAGAAGGAATGAACGCTTTTTTTCAAACAAAATCAAAGCGTTCTGTTAATCGAAAAACTAAGCATATCGAATTATCTGAAAAAAGATCAAAACTCAAGCCCTATGTTCCCGGGTTTGCGCGGAAAATTTGAGTGAACTATAATCGAATAATCACCGAATTAGTTGGAATGAATCAAATTTCTGACTGCATGATCCGGATAGCATATTATTGGTTATCAGCATTCTGATTTGAGATTCATCGACAACAATTTGTTCCAAATTTTCGTTAAGGAATTTTAGGAGGATTTCATCATGACCAGAACAATTAAAGCAAAAGCCATTACACAGGAAAACTTTGCCCCCTACGGATCTTTTACATCCATAGCTGATCCTCAGGGTTTTTATTTTGCCGGGGAAATTCATAAATTCTATCCGGATCGAGTCATTTTCCCATTCCCGGATTCGATAGCTATTTCTCCGTTAGTTGTAGAAAAACCGGAAACCATCTTGATTACACAGATGGAGATGCATAACAGTACGCAAGAAGGCATGCTTTGTCTTGACGCAGATGTGGTAATGCACGTCGCTCCGCCCGTTCCGAATATGCCCAATACGGAAGACGCGGAGGCTTTTCTGATTCCGAAAGGAACATTTGTACAAATCAAAACAGGTGTTTGGCATTTAGCGGCGATTCCTGTTGATAAAAAAACCGCTCATATCATGATCATACTGCCGGAACGCATCTACGCCAATGATTGTACTGTTGTCGATCTTCCGAAACGTGATCAGTTTATTATCGAAGTATAAATTCTTGAAGAATTTCAAAGTCAATCGATTATCCCGATTTTATTTCTAAGATAAAATTGGGATTTTCTCTGATTTTGATCCGGTTATTGAAAAATTTAAAAGTGGTGGTTTTTTGAATAAGTCTAAACGGAATGTAAAGTGGTCGGGGGCTTTCCTTTTTATAACCCTGATGGGAATCGTGAGTCTGTTTTCGGATATGACGCATGAGGGAGCCCGCAGTATTCTTGGGGATTTTTTAAATCTGACCGGAGCGAGCGCGGCGACGATCGGCTTTGTTTCAGGTCTTGGTGAATTATTGGGTTACGGACTGAGAATTCTCTCGGGACGTCTTGCCGATAAAACGAAGCAATATTGGACTCTGATTATTGTCGGCTATACGATTCAGGTGCTGGCGATTCCTGCGCTTGCTTTGACTACGGAAAACGGCTGGGTTTTCGCTTGTTCTTTAGTGCTGTTAGAACGGATCGGGAAGGGAATTAAAAAACCGGCGAAGAATACGCTGGTCAGTTTCGCTTCTTCTGAAATAGGCGCCGGCAAAGGCTTTGCCTATCTGGAATTCATCGATCAGCTCGGCGCATTTCTGGGCCCGGTCATCTTGTTTGTTATCGGCAGTATTATGGGGACGAGTAATCTTCTTTCAACCTACCGGACAAGTTTTTTGATTTTGGGCATTCCGGCAGTGATTACCATTGCTTTAACTCTTTTTTCAAGATGGAAATATCCTCATCCGGAAGTGTTTGATCGGACGAAAGAAGACACCACAGAGAATTTCGTTTTTCGCAAATCTTTTTTATTTTATATGATTGCGATCTGTCTATTTGCTTTCGGTTTTATCGACTTTACGATCATCACGCTGCACACCGCCAAGTCGCAATTATTTCCGGCAGAAACCCTGAGCCTTTTCTATGCGCTGGCGATGCTGGTTGACGCCTTTGCCGCCTTATTCTTCGGCTGGCTTTATGACAAAGTCGGGATGAAGAGTCTCATGCTTTCGACCTTGATCAGTTCGGGTTTTTCGATCCTGATTTTCCTCGTCAATTCGCGAGCGGCAATGATCGCAGGAATCGTATTATGGGGAATCGGTATGGGTGCGCAGGAAAGCATTATGAAAGCGGCGGTGAGTCACTTTGTACCACATGATATGCGTTCTACCGGATTTGGGATTTTTGAAACAGGTTTTGGTATCACCTGGTTTTTGGGCAGTTGGATTCTTGGTGCGCTCTATGATTACAATATTCTGCTGCTGGTTATAATCTCGGTTAGCGTTCAGTTGTTGGCGGTCTTTTTCTATCGCTTGGCGGATAAATCGGAAAAAAGAACGTAGTTTTAAGAAATTGTTACTTAACGAATGAAATATACCGAAAATTCCTGATTGAAGGATCCAAACGTTGATCAGAATCCTTTATAATAGAATGAAGTTTCAGGAGACGGTCGATCAGTGCATAACAGGATGAAGCTGGAGAATTATACTGTATCTGTTTGTTGGAATTTCGAAAGTAAAAAAAGAGGTGCAGCAGATGATCGTGAAGTTCTCTGATAATGGATAGAGAGCGGACTGAATAATAAATGATGGAGCAGGATATGGATATAAAGAGGTCTCAAGCGATTCGTGATGAATTTGAATTTCGCAATATTAGACCGGAAGAGTGGACAGACGCGGCTGATATGGAGAAAATTTGTTTTCCGCCGAATGAGGCTTGTACGCCTGAACAGGTAAAAGAACGGGCTGAAAAAGCTGCTCAGCTGTTTTTGGTGGCGATCGAGCGAAAGAGCGGAGAGCTTGCGGGCATGATCAACGGCGTAGCAACGGATGAGAATAAATTTGCTGATAAATTCTTTTTGAGTACGGATTTCCATCAGGCAGATGGCAAGAATGTGATGATTCTCGGCTTGGATGTATTGCCGTCATATCGAAAACGCGGCCTTGCTTCTGAACTGATGCTTGAATATGCCGAACGCGAAAGGGCGAAGGGACGACGGACTTTGATTCTGACTTGTCATCATCAATTGATTCCGATGTATGAGAAGATGGGATTTGTCGCCTGCGGTAAATCGGCTTCTACCTGGGGTGGAGAAGAATGGTTTGAAATGGTCTGTGATTTGTAAGGAGACGCAGATTTCACAGGCCTTGGAAATAGATGATCGGTGCAGATTCAGCTATTGCTCGTGTACGAACCCAAAATGAGAGGCGAGATGGCTGAAGTAATATGTTGAGGAGGTGAACTCGTGTCCAAGGTACAGTGTGAGTATTGCAACAGCTGGATTGATGATATCGATGAGATGTGTCCGAATTGCGGCGCTCCGAATATTCATCATAAGAGAGTTGCCGAGGGGACTCCGGCAACAATTGAACAATTGCAAAAATGGTATAGGGACAGAAATTTGCCTCCCGAAGAAGTTACCAGATTTTTTATCGGCAGAGATATTAAGGAACCGAAGGCTTTCGGTATTTTTAAGGATGCCAGAGGCAATGTGACGGTTTATAAAAATAAAGCCGACGGGCAGCGCGCGATACGTTATCAGGGAAATGATGAAGAGTATGCCGTTAATGAAATTTACTTAAAATTAAAAGAAGAGATATTACAGCAAAAATCCGGTAATCTTAATCGCGGAAATCAGGCAGCACAGAATCCTTATGCGAACAATGCGAAGAATCCGGTGAAAGGGAAAAAACGCCGCAAGAGCTGTCTGATAGCTATTTTGACTCCCTTTATACTTTTAGGAATATTTTTGATTGTCGGATCCATTCTTCTAAAGGTTGACGAAAGCAAAATCCTTGAAAACTATTATTATTTAGGCAATGATAATGAGCTTTATTATTACGATGGCCAGAATATCGGAGCGGGCGGCAGTTATGTCTCCAGTTATGATTGGTATCGCTATGACAGGTCGCTTGGCGATTGGGAAATTTTTGCACAGTATGCTCACTCGAATGAAGTTCCGGATGTGATCGTTCCTCAACAGAAATATACAAAAGCGGAGAAATTAGCGGAAAAGGCGGGCTGGAACGGCGACAGCCTTGCTGTGGAGTATTCTAAAACATATATTGATAACGGACATCACGATTCTCCCGCTGCCGGTTATTATGTCTATGATCGGAATTTCTATTATTATCTCAACGATTCGAATTGGTCATATGGGAATAAGAAAATTGATCAAACCGGTTGGTATCGTCTGAATAAGGATAATTCGGAATGGGAATTTTTCTGCCTTTATAATGAGCAAGACAAGGTTCCCGAGGGCTTATGGTATTTTCCCGATGATTACCGGGAGTATAGCTATAGTGCGGCAAAGGATGTTTGGAAACAGGATGCCGGACCGGGTGCTCTCTATCTCTTGCCGGATTTTGAAGATACCTCCATTTACGAAGATTATGAAGCGAATGAAGAAGCCTGGGATGATTATTATCAGGAGAACTATGCCCAAGAGAATGATAATGATGATTCCTGGGACAGTGATTGGGGCGACAGCGGATATGACTGGGATTCCAATGACAGCTGGGATTCCGGTGACACGGATTGGAATTCCGACTGGTAGACGGGACCGGAATCAGAACGGAATCCGGCACGCCGGATAGCATAATAAAAAGCCAAGCGCAAGGGGAGTAGAAATTTGTTTAAAAACAGTGTACTAAAGGATAAAGACTTTATCAGGCGGGTTTTAAAGTATGCCCTGCCGATGATCTTACAACAATTAATTACCTCGTCGGTCAATTTGCTCGACAATATTATGGTCGGACAAATAGGCGGCTCCGCTATCGTGGCGGTAGCTTCTACAAATAAGTATCTGATGATCGCCAACTTCGGCATGATGGGCATTGCGACAGCGGCGACGATTTATCTCGCTCAGTTTGCCGGCGCTAAAAAGACGGAGAAAATGAAGCAATCATTTCGCTATGCGCTGATTTTCTCTTTCTTTTTGGTATCTGTCTTTATTGCGGCAGGACTTTTGTTCAGAGAAGAAATTACGCGTTTTTTCTCGGACAATGACAATTTGGTTGCAGCCGCCGAGTTCTATTTCCCGCTTGCCTCTATCACCCTAATTCCGCAAAGCATTTCCTACAGCATACAATCCTCGATGCGTGCAGTCGGCAACACCAGATTGCCTTTCATCTCTTCTGTTTTGTCGCTTCTGACAAATGCTTTCATGAACTATTGCCTGATTTTCGGAAAACTCGGTTTCCCGGTTCTGGGTCTGAAAGGGGCGGCAATCGGTACGCTGATAGCCAGGCTGATTGAATTAAGCTACTTGTTATTTGTCTTGAAGATTAATCATTTTGATTTCAAAACTAAACCAAAGCATTTGTTCAAAATTACGGACGGTCTCGCCAAAGAGATTACGCTTAAAGGAATTCCCATCATCCTGAACGAAATTGCCTGGTCCGGAGGTATGGCGGTACTGTTCAAATTCTATGCCTCACCGGGGGAGACTGCTCTGACGGCGTTGCCGATCGCTTCGACAACCGCCGATCTGTTTTTTGTGTTATTTTCCGGCGTCAATGTCGCTTCTATTTTAATGATCTCTCATCCTTTGGGATCGGGTCAAATTGAAGAAGCCAGAGCCAACGGATACAAGATGGTTGAATTATCAATTTACATGGCGATTCTTTTCGCGATCGGCATGATCGGCGCGTCTTTTATCACGCCTCATTTCTATAAGGTAGACCGGGAAGTTCTCCGCTTAGCGACCCATTTTATTCAGGTACAGGCTTTATTTTTCTGGGTTTACATGTATAATGCGCAGACTTTCTTTGTAATCAGGGCAGGCGGCGATACCATATCGACTTTAATATTGGATGCCGGAACGATGTGGCTCCTGGATATCCCGGTGGTTGGACTGGTTGCTTATTATACGAATGCCTCACCTATTTTAATATACATTTCCGGACAATCCGTAGATATTATCAAAATGTTTTTTGCACGGCATTTTTTCCGCAAAGAAAAATGGTTATTGAATCTGGCGGCGGATAAATAAGCGCATAATTATCGGCGGAGGAGCAGGCTGTCTCGGAAAGCCGGACAGCGGAGTTTTGAGCGAAGGAAGAGACGGATGATTCGAATTATTTGTATTGGCAAGATGAAGGATAAAGCGATGCGGGCTTTGCAGGATGATTATCTGAAACGCATTTCCCGCTTTAATAAATGTCAGCTGATCGAACTGAAAGAAGCGAATCCGGCTTTTGAAGATCAGCGGATTATTGAAGAGGAGAGCAGGCTTATTTTAGAAACGCTGAAAGATGAGCCGGTGATTGTTTTCGACTTGGCGGGCAAGCCGCTGGACTCGGTAGAGTTTGCAGATACGGTGGCGAATTTTAATACAAATTTTTCGCTTGTAATCGGCGGTTCTTTAGGTTTTAATGATTCGGTGCGACAAAGAGCGGATTACCGCGTGAGCCTTTCCAAGATGACTTTCCCGCATTTGCTGGCCAGAATTATCGTGCTGGAACAAGTTTTCCGAGCATATAAAATCAATCATCATCAGATCTATCACAAGTAATGTTATGACGGCAAAGTCCGATTCAGCGGCAATTAAATTAAATTTTTCTTATAAAGCGTGCGTGCTACAAGTACGGTTACCAATACGCTGACCGGAATGAGCACGCTGACCGCGCCGGATAATGACGGCTTGATCAAAAAAACAGTCAACATCAAGAGAATCGGGGCGATGGCGATTTTGCTGTTTTTGGCGAGAAAAACGACAGCCAGACCACCGAATAATGCCGGTAAAATATTGGCAAAAGCGGGTGCCAGAGTAGGCGATTCCAAATAAGGCGTCAGCTGATTCAGCAGGAGCATGCCTAAAATTAAAATAAGCGTGGTCGTGATCGAACTGACGGCGATGGCGATGGTCGAGATCACTTCGCCTTCTTCCGTGTTCGGCTCGACTTCGGCAACCTGCATGGCACGCAGGGCGGCGGGAACTTTCATCGCGGTTAAATTGCCGGTGACAAAGCCGAGGTAGGCGCCGCCCGAACCGAGCATCGGGCCGAAAGTCAGCGCTTCGATAATGCCGACCGACCAGTAAACCGGTGCGACGGCTAAAAGACCTTGCAATACGATATGAAAGTTTACTTTGACTTTGAAAAGGATGCCAACCAAGAGCGGATAGGAAATAAAGAATAGCAATGCTAAAATCAGGGAAGTTCTGCCCCAGACATGGATTCGATCGCGATAATTATATTTTTTATTCATAATAATTTCTCCTGTTGTCAATTTATATTCTGCTCAAATGTATTCCTGTCAGCCGATCCAATTGGTCAGGGGAATGGAAAATGCCATCGCGCCTAACATACTGAAAGGCATGGCGTAATTTTCCAGCCATTTCCAATTCAGCTTTTTGATCAGGAGGCCGCAGATCAGCATGAGCAGAGAGGAAAAGAGCATGACAAAGACCGGAATCCAGCCGGCCAATCCGCTTCTGATATCGGCGAAAATCATGCCTAAGAAAGTGGCGATCATGCCGACGAATAATGAATCCATCAAAATGCCGCTCCATTTGGCGTCTTTGGTTTTCATTTTATCCAGCCCGCCGGCCATTTTTTTCTGAAAAAAGAGAATGACCAAAATGCCGGAGATGATACCCAGAGTCATCACCCAGGAAATCGAAACATAAATGGAACTGTCGCTGATCGGTTGATCCAGCGGTAAATCGAGTATCTTGGCGACTGACGCCGCTGCCGGCAGTTCATAGGTCAATGCACCTAATACGGAAAGCCGCAGCCAGGGCAAAGGCAATCCCAAAAAACGGGACAGGCTGATTAAGCCTAAAAGAATACTGATAGCAGGTGCGATGGTGAACAATGCCGAGCCGATTGAAATACTGCGCAACTTTTTACTCTCGATGCCTAATTCGCGGGCACGGCGCCAGGCCTTGATCAGAAAAAACACGGATTGTCCCAGCACATACAAGATAATGATCCCCGCCAGTACAAACAGAATGGGATGATTGATAGAAAAGGTCATAATTCCCCCTTTGCGAGTTAATCTATTTATAAATTTTCCAAAACAGATTGATAAAAACGGATCATCTGAAACACGTTTTCATGCGAAATTCGTTCGTTGGTGGCGTGCATCGTACCCAGCTCCTCAGCCGTTAAGCGGCAGGGCAGAAAACGAAAACTGTTTTTCGCCACATTTTCATAATAACGGCTGTCGGTACCGCCGACCATCAGATAAGGCAGAGCGATCGTATTCTCGAAAACCGATTCGATCACGGAAGATACATAGCTCATGGCCGGCGAATGAACGTCGCTCACCCGGGTCGGTTCGTTGACAAGAATCGGCTCGATTTTATAATCGTAACCGAAATCGGCAAAATACTTTTTGATCGAAGCGACGCTATCCTCCTGCAAAATTCGCACATTCACCACGCAGGAAGCCTCTTTCGGTAAGACATTATGCCCGCTGCCCGCGTCCGCCATGGTAAAAGCGACGGAAGTACGCAGCATAGCCGCTGTCTGTTTGTTTTTCAACAAAATCTTTTTGATGATAGGAAAAAACAGATCCGGATTTTTTAATGCAAGTCCGGCTGCGCCTCCCATGTGAGGAGCCAGAGTTTTGAGCATTTCCCGGACGGTTTCGGTGAGATGAATCGGACAAGGATGATCTTCAACCTGATTGATAAAAGCCGCCATTGTTCCGATGGCCGTGTGCTGCGGGGGAGTGGAGGCATGTCCCTCAGCTCCGCTGAAAGTCAGACGGAAGCTGGTATTGCCTTTTTCCGCCAGACCAATGACCGCCAGAGACGGTTTGACACCCATCATCGAGCCCTCGACAACGGCTCCGCCCTCGTCCAGTACATAATCGAAGGAAATCTGATTTTCTGCAAAATATGCGGCAATCTTTTGTGCGCCTAAATCTCCTCCCTGTTCCTCGTCAAAACCGAAGGCCAGATAAATATTCCGGCGCGGCTGATAATGCTCTTTTAATAATTTCGTGACGGCTTCCATAATGCAAATCAACGAGCTTTTATCGTCCAGCGCACCGCGACCCCAGATCACCGCTCCGTCATCATGCCCCGAAAAGGGTGCATGCCGCCAGCCCTTTTCGGAGGCGGCGACTACGTCATAGTGAGCGGTCAGGAGTACGGGTAAATCCGCTCCTGAGCCGGATTGATTTGCCGCGGGCCAGTGGAAAACCAGACCGTATTGATTGATGATGCTACGTTTCAGCTGTTGATGAATTAATGGATAAGCCTCTTCCAAAAAACGGATAAACTGATCAAACTTCGTCCAATCAGTATCTTTCGGATCGGAATGTGAAACGGTAGCGATACCGATTGCCTGACTCAAATGAGCAAGAATTTCCTGTTTCATACTTTCTCCCCAGTAAAAATACTTCTTTGATATCTTTAATAGATTTGCACTCTTATTTAGTCTTCAACTAATCTTCTTCCATGCGAACCATTTCTTCTCTGCTCTTGTAGATATGATTTGCCGGGATATAGCCGCGTACCATGGATAGTGGATAAATGCGGCTGTTTTTGCCGATAATCGTACCGGGATTCATTACTGCGTTACAGCCGATTTCGACATGATCTCCTAAAATTGCACCGATTTTACGTAGTCCGGTTTCGATTTCTTCTCCGGCATAATGAATCCGGATATTTTTGCGATCCGCCTTGATATTGGATGTGATCGAGCCTGCTCCCATATGGCTGTAAGGCGCGAGAATTGAATCGCCCACATAATTATAATGCGGCACTTCGACATGCCCGACCAGAATGCTGTTTTTTATCTCCGTGGAATTGCCGACCACGCAGTTCTCGCCGACAAAAACATTGCCTCTGATGAAGGCTCCGGGACGTATTTCTGAATCGGCGCAGATAATCAAAGGTCCGATCAAGGTTGCGCCGGCTGCTATTTTGACGCTTTTATGAATCCAGATATCAGGGGCTTTGTGCTCGAAATCAGCGGCAGGCAATGCGGCTCCTGATTTCAATATAAAATCATGAATATGAGGTAATATTTGCCAAGGGTATTCATATTGCTCGAAGAATTCCTCTAAGAATGTGCCTTGATAGGTAATTAAATCTATTGTTTTGATCATAATTCCTCCCGATTTATCTATTTGAACAAATTGAACGGATAATCAGCCGGTGCTTTTTTGAAAACCATGACCTCTTTTTTTGTGGGATGCTCAAGCTGCAAAAATCCGGCATAGAGAGCCGGTCCCTCAGCCATTCGGTCCGCATCCGTAATTTTGCCATACAGGCGATCCCCGATCAGGGGGTGGCCGTGGGCTTTCATCTGCGCCCGGATTTGATGGCTGCGGCCGGTTTTCAGATCTACTTCCAGATAGGTCAGATCCTGTTTTTTATCATATGCAAGAACCTTATAGGATAGTTCGCAGTTTTGATATTTTTCAGCATAGCGCGGATCAAGTTTGGGATCGGCAAGATATTTTCCCTTGATTTTATGTTTGCTGATATGATCTTTCCAAGTGGCACTTGCAGGTTCGATTTTCCCGTGAGCTACCGCGACGTATTTTTTGATCAGCGTATGTTTGCGGATCTGCTCGGAAAGGCGGGACGCGGCTTTGGATGTTCTGGCAAAAACCATGAGTCCCCCGACCGGACGATCCAGACGATGAACCAGCCCGAGCCATGCCTCGCCCGGTTTATTGTATTTAACCCGAATGTATTCTTTGAGCAGATTGAGTAAGTCGACGTCGCCGGTTTCGTCTTCCTGACTGAGCATGCCGACGGGTTTCTGCACAACTAAGATTTGATTGTCTTCGTATATAATTTCGATTTTATAGTTTTGATTTTTATAATTAATCGTGGTCATTTCAGCTCCATCTCATTGTTTTCCTGATTTGAAGGCCTTTATTAAATTGCAGGGCGCATAAGTTCCTGTTTTATTTTCGCCGGCGTAACAGCTCATCCTTCGCGAAATGATCTGTCGCGGAGTTTCTGCAAAATAATGTATAATAAAAAGGTCATCATTCACAATGTTACACATAAAGTATACAAGTCTTTAACATTTTTTTCGATAATATCAATTATAATTATAATGTCCTAAAGGAGGTTGCGATGGAATAAGACAACCGAAAATTTCTACCGGAAGTGAATACTTCTTTTCGCGGGGATTCGATTACTAAATTGCCGACTGTGATTCGCCAATGCAGCGGCATCATCATCCATAATCGGCGAATCAAATCGTTTTTGTTTTCTACGGATGTCGCCATGATAGTTTATTCTGACGCTGACGCGATTTTGGCCGTTTATCCGCAGTCGCCGCATCCTTCAATCATTGAAGCGATTTCGCTGGTCGCGAGTCAGCCGGTGTTTGCCGGTGTCGGCGGCGGTACGACCGGAGGTTTGCGCAGTTCGTATGTCGCGGAATTTGCTGAAGCACGCGGTGTGATGGGGGTCGTAGTTAATTCCCCGACTACGGTTGATACGATCACTCTCCTTGAAAAGACAATAGATTGTCCGATTGTTGCGACGGTTGTTTCTTTCTATGACGAGGTTGAGGCCAAAATTAACGCCGGAGCCGATATTTTGAATGTGGCGAATGGTGTGGATACGCCGAAATTGGTTTCTTATCTGAGAACGAAGTTCCCGACAATTCCGATTATAGCGACCGGGGGATCAAGCGATGAATCTATTTTGCAAACGATCGCTGCGGGTGCGAATGCAATTAGTTGGAGACCTCCCAGCAATGCGGATTTATTTGCCGAAAAGATGAATAAATATCGAAAGGTAAGACGTCAAAACTTTTTGAAAAGCCATGACGGCATGACTTTGAATGAGCACGAAAAAATGTTGAAAAAAGGAGATGCTGCCAATCGTTCCTGATCGAAGGCGGCTGATCGGAAGTGACTGATCGTTCTCTGCCGTAACATTCATGTATTAAAATTTCAATTTGCTGATTTTTTTGTTGACAGCGTTAAAGAGGTAATGTATCATGCAAATAGTTAAAATTTTTTAACTAATTGCAAGATACAATGACACCAAGTAAAATATAGATATTTAATCATCCGAATATTAAATCAAAAATATGGGAGAACAAATGAACATAATTAAGGGGAAAGCATATTATGCGATGCCGGAATACAGAGATATTCCGGATCTTTTTGAAAAAAGCGTGGCCAAGCGGCCATATCAGCTTGCCATTACCTATAGAAATAAACCGCAGGACGAGCCGATTCATCTCACTTATGAAGAATTGGCGGAAAATCTTGACGCGCTGAGACTGGCTTGGTCAAAGCGCGGCTTGACCAATCAGCGCATGGCGATTATCGGAGAGAACAGCTATTACTGGATTGCTTCTTATATGGCGGCTACGAAATGTCAGGACTTTTTGATCCCGATCGATAATTTGCTGACGCCGGCTGAAATCATCTCATTGTTGGAAAGATCCAAAGCGGATTTTCTATCTATAGACGCCAGAAACTTGTTAAAATTCAAAGATGACTTGACTGTGTTCGGGCATTTGAAATTGCTGCAGATTATGAAAGCTGAGTCCCTGAACGCGAAGCAGCAGGCGGAGCTTTCGTCTTTGCTCGAAACAATGCCGAACGTTGAGATCGTCTATTTCGCGGATCTTATCCGGGAGGGCAGGGAATATGGGCAAAACGGCGGAGAACTGCGTTACAGCCCGATCAATCCTGAGGAGCCGAGCATTTTGATCTTTACTTCAGGTACAACAGCCATGTCTAAGGGGGTTCTCCTATCTCAGAAAGCGATCGTTTCTGATGTCGCCGCCCTGCACGGCATTATCGATTTTCCGGATTTGCTGAGAAGTTTAAACATGCTGCCTTTAAATCACACGTTTGAAAGTACGTGCGGTATGCTCGGCGTGCTCTCAATCGGCGGTCATATCCATATTTTTGACGGCTTGCGCTATGTGCAAAAAAATCTGCAGGAATATAAAATTCAGATGTTCATCGGAGTTCCGGCAATTTTTGACAGCTTCTACAGCCGTATTATGAATCAGATTAAAAAGCGGAAAAAAGAAAGACTGGTCAAGTTTATGCTAGGATTTAGCAATTTCCTGAGAAAAATCGGCATTGATCGGAGAAGAAAATTCTTTAAGGATATTCTGTCATCAATCGGAAATCTTGAAATAGCAATTATCGGTGCGGCTCCGATGAAGGAAAAACAAATTAAGTTCTTCGACGCGATCGGGGTTCGGGTTTACGAGGGATATGGACTGACTGAAACCGCTCCTGTCGCCATTGCCAATAATGATTTTACTTCTATTCCGGGAACAATCGGTGAGCCTATGCCGAATGTTGAAGTAAAGATTGATTCAAATACGGCAGATGAGCCGGGTGAATTATTAATCAGAGGTCCCATTCTGATGCATGGTTATTATGAGAATCCTGCGGCGACAAAAGAGGCATTTACGGAAGATGGCTGGTTTCGCACAGGGGATCTCGGTTTATATGACACGAAAACGAAAACTTTCAAAATTACCGGTCGTAAAAAATCCATGATCGTGCTCGATAACGGGAAAAAAGTTTTTCCTGAAGAGATTGAGAATTTGATCAAAAAACAGCAGGTCGCGATCATTAAGGATTCGATGGTTTTCGCCCAAGAGGCTGAGAATAATCAGAAGATTTTATCGATCAAGTTTGTTCTCAATAAAATCGATGAGAAACTGCCTGATGAAGAAACCGTTTATCAAATCCTCGATAATTTATTGCAGGATATCAATAAGAAGATTCCTGATTTTAAGCGCATTAAGAGCTACTTCTACAGCTATAAGGATATGATCTCAACGTCCACTCTCAAGGTCAAAAGGGAGCAGGAGTATAAGCGTTTGGAAACACTAAAAAGACAGTTGAATTTACGCTGGAACCAACTTGATAGAAAAAATATCGATTTGCTCGAAGCGCAGATCTGATTTAATTTGCTTGTGGACAAATTTTTCGGTTTTGCTCG
>CAYFVK010000031.1:0-5002 GCA_964346695.1 uncultured Mageeibacillus sp.
CCGGCGTCCAGCCCTTGAAGGTGTAGGTATATTGCGCGTCCGCAGCTTTCGTCGGGTCCTCGCCTGTATAGACCGGCGTAACACCATAATCGACCGTATCTGTCTTGATGATATCTTCGCCGTTCTTCCATGTTATCGTATAGCGTTTCAGAACGGCGTCAAAGACCGGTCTGTAAACAACATTTTCTTTCACTGGAACGACCGCCGGATCCCAACCGTTGAATTTATAGCTATACTGTTCATTTTCAGCTTTTTCAGGCTCCGTTCCTTTATAAGTCGGAGTTTCGCCATATTTATAGCTTTCGGTCAGTAAATCATTGTCGTCCACATCTTTCCAGATGATCTCGTAGAGACGATCTGTTTCGGTATAGGTTGCCATATACGTAATATCTGCCGTGACCGGTTTCAGCTCCGGCGTCCAGCCGCTGAATTCATAGACCGTGGTATCGGTCATCGGTTTCAGAGGCGTTGATCCGTCATAGCTCGGCATGGTGCCGTACGGTACTTCGGTATCGACTTCGATGTTTTCACCGTTATTCTGCCAGGTTACCGTATAGGTAAAGAGTGTTTCCTTATAGGTCGCCGTGTATGTTTTCTCACCGGTTACGGCTTCTAATTCCTGATCCCAGCCCGCGAAGCTGTATGAAGCAAAATCGCTGTTCGGTTTGCTCGGCGTCGCTCCCCGATATTCGGGAACCGTCCCGTACGCTATCATCTGCTGATCAAGCACCGTCTGACCATCTTCATCCACAAAGAGTATTTTGTACTTTCGAGCCTGCTCGCGGTAGGTCGCCGTATAAATGGTATCTCCTGTAATGCCTGTTTCCTCCGGATCCCAGCCTTGGAAAATATATTCTATTTCTGCGGTCGGAGCTTTGGTCGGAGTTTCTCCTTTATAGGTCGGCTTTGTGCCGTAAGGTACGTTCTCGGCTGTGTCTAAGACCTCGCCGTCCGTATTTTTCCAGACAACCGTATACTCTCGGGTGACAGGCGTGTAAACCGCTTTATAAGTCGCTTCGCCCGATACCGCCAGAATACTCGGATCCCAGTGGCTGAAGACAAAGTTAAATTGTGCAGTCGGCTCTCTGCTCGGGTCAGCAGGAGCTGTCGGCAGTTGACCATAGGTGACACTCTCTTCTTTAAGAACTTCATCATTATAGTCAACAAATTTAATGCTGTATTCTCTCGGAGAGGCAGTATATTTGGCGGTATAGCTGGCGTCACCGACGACCGCTACCGGTTCCTGGGTCCAGCCGTCAAAGGTATAAACCTTATCTACATCAGGTTTTTTTGTCGGTTCAGCTCCGGTATATTCCGGAACTGTGCCGTAAGCTACCTGATCCTTCCCAAGTTCCTCGCCATCATAATTCAGCCAGGTTATCGTGTATTTTTTATAGGTTATGTCATACACAGCGGTATAGGTTTGATCTCCGGTAGCCTCTTTAATCTCCGGCGTCCAGCCGGTAAAGGTATAGGTACCCAGGGCGTCTTCCGCTTTGGTCGGCGTCTCTCCAGTATATTCAGGTATTGTGCCATATTCTACCGTTTCGGTTTTCAGGACTGTTCCGTTTTCATCCGCATTCTTCCAGGTAATCGTATATTGATTGAGCTCGCTGCTGTATTGCGCTATGTATGTCACTTCGCCTGTAACTGTGGTTTGAGCGTCTAAGTCATGATCCTTTGTATCTTTCCAACCGCTGAACGTATAGGTATACTGCTCATCACTTTCCCGCGTCGGGTCATCATTCGGATAGACCGGCAAGCTTCCATATTCGACCGTCGTTCTGGTCAATTCAGAACCATCCCAGTTCTGCCAGATAATTTCATAGGATCGCTTCGTCGCGGTGAAGGACGGCGTATAGATGATATTTCCCGTGCTTTCATCCAAATTTCTGACCCAGACATTAAATGTATAGGTATATTCCGCAGTCGCATCTTTGGTCGGTAATTCTCCCTCGAATGGAGGTTCTGTAGTAAACGTGACATCCGTCGCCTTCTGCAGGAGATTCCCTGCTTCATCCACCCATATGACATCATATGTCTTTTCTTGCGAAGTAAATCGGGCATAATAGGTTTTCGGTCCGGAAACCACCTGCAAGTTAGGCAGCCAGCCTTGAAATACATAATTGTAAGCATCGTCGGAAGGCTTAATCGGTTTTCCGTCCGGGAAATCAGCATTGGTCGGGAATACCGGCAATTCGCCATGAGGCGCCTGATACTCATAGATTAAATTGTTAGCTTCATCTCTGAATTGAATGAGTGAAGTTTTCACCACCGATTCAAATCGAGGGTAATAAGTGACATTACCAGTGACGATAGTTTCTGCATCCGGAATATTACCATCCTGATCCTGCCAGCCGACGAACTGATAGGTATTTATATCATCTTCCGGTTTGGTCGGCAAAATCAGATCTCCGGTTACCGGATCTTTCTTGTCATAGCTCGGCTTCGCGCCATATTCGACATTTTCATCTTTATAAAATTCTTTTCCGTCAGAGCCAAGCCATGTCACGGTGTAAGTATTGAGCGTTTCTGTATAGACCGGCTCGTAGGTTTGTTCTCCAGTGACCGGGCTTAATTCCGGGGTCCAGTGACTGAAAGTATATGTATATTGGGCATCCGCCGTCTTTTCCGGTGTCGCCGCCGGATGATCCGGTCTTGTATTGTACGCTACTTGCTCGGCAGCAAATTCTCCGCCTGCAGCATCCAGCCAGGTAACCTTATATTTCCTTGGACTTGAGGTATAGGTCGCCGTATAGTCCTGATCGCCTGTTACTTGATCCACTGCCGGTTCCCAGCCCGCGAACGTATAATTCTCTGATACTGAGGATTCCTTGCTTGGGGTCTCTCCGTCATAGCTTGGATTTTCGCCATAAGGCACTTCTGCGTCTGTCTCTAAAACCTCACCATCATCATTCAGCCAGCGGATCATGTATTTATTGACCGTCATAGTATAGTCAGCACTGTAGGTCGCCTCCTGAGTAACCGGTACTATCGCCGGCGTCCAGCCCTTGAAGGTGTAGGTATATTGCGCGTCCGCAGCTTTCGTCGGATCATCACCCTCATAGACAGGCATATCGCCATACTTGAGAGAATCTGTCTTAATGACCGTATCTCCATTTTTCCAAGTGATCGTATAAAGCCTGTCTGTCTGTTGGAATGTTGCCTGGTAAGTTGTATTTTCATAAATCGGAGCTAAATCCGGTTCCCAACCGGTAAAGGTATATTCGTATTGAGCCGTTGACTCTTTACCGTGATCAGCATGGGTCGGTGTCTGTCCCCACTGTACTTGTGTCGTATCAATCATATTGCCCTGATCATCATTCCAGGTCACAGTTAGCATATTCGGCGCTTTGCTGAATTTGGGAGTAAAGGTCAGGGTTTTGTCGGTCGGGTTGAAAGTCGGCGTATCCCAGCCGTTAAAGGTATAGATGTACGCATCCGAGTCTTTGGACGGTTCATTCCCTTCATAAGCGGGAGCCTCTTCTCCTGCAAACCAATCGCTCTCAAATAATGATTCTTGCGCATCCTGAAATTTCCAGACGAGATGAATCTTATCCGCCCACATATCAATGGCAACATTAACGTTATCTTTTTGATAGGCGGAAAACCAGCCGTAAGTGGTTCCGGCAGGCGTATTTGCGGTTAAGGTAAATTCATTCTCCGTGCCGGCATATTGACTGCCATTACGCAGCTTTGCCGGAACGGTCGGAACTTCTTTTTTGGTTATATCGGTACCCGATTGTGTCGCCTGATTGATCTCGAAATCAGACTTTGCGGGTACTGCCTGGTTAAACTGAATTTTTCCGGTTTTTCCGACAGAGATGATATTAGCTCCGCCCTCTGTCGTCACCAAATTGCCATCGACAATGAGCGTGCCGTTGACATCAATCTTAGCGTCAACCAAACTCGCTTCCGTTCGTATATTACCTTGTCTGGTCGGGGAATAATCAACAGGTATCAGCTTTTTATTGTACTCACCGACAAAATCTCCCCAATCATCTTGATCATAAGCGGACAAATAGATCTTCTCATCATCAACCAATTGATTAATTGTCGCGGAAGCTCCTTTCGCGATGACAACTTCGACGCCGGGCTGCAAAGCAACGCTTTGACCGATATTAATCGTTCCCGAATTTACATATACGCTGATATTATTATTCAGCGGCAAACTAAACTTCTTGGAATCGACCGTAATACCACCTGCAGGAACTCTCATCCCGTTTAGATTTGCAGCACCGTTGACCGTGACCTCTAAGCGATCCGTTGCCGAATTATACTTCTTGGTCAAAGAACCGGAATTTAGAGAAAAAAGTCCTGTATCCGAACCGATGAAATCAACATTCAACGTTGCTGTTCTTCCTGATGCTTCAATAGAAGCGAGAACCTTTTCAACAGCACCTGCTTCAAATGTAATGGCAGACTCAATATTCTGAATATAATATTGTGAAAAAGGGAATATGTCTTTTAACGTGGCTGCTGTTGATGTCGCAGTTCCGCCTCGATAATCGGTAATCTGAATGTTCTCATAAACAGTTGCGCCTGATTTGGCCAAAAGAGTGCCGGAACCGTAAATATAGCCCCAGGCATATAAGGTTGCTCCTGAATTGACTGTAATATTTGATCCGCTTTCCATCTTGATCGCACCATAAGGCCCGGTAGGTAAACCGATACTTGGAAATTGGTATGAATGTTTCGCACTGAGGCTTAATTCGCCGTCGACGGTTATGGAAGTTTCCGAAGCAAGCGTTAATGTTCTAAAGGCACGCCGATTTGTTATACCTGCATATTCGGGTTCATTCCGATAAAGCGTTCCCGCTTCATCAAAGGGAATCAGTAAAGTAATCCCGGCAGGAACCGTGATATCTTCCTGCAAGGTATAATCTCTGAGCAAAGTGATGACTTTATTGCTGCTGCTGCTTTCAGCCTTGGCCAAGGCTTCTTGATAAGTTATGAATTGATCATTTCCAACCTTGAAAGCCGGAGGCGCATCCATGACTGC
>CAYFVK010000031.1:5102-10764 GCA_964346695.1 uncultured Mageeibacillus sp.
GGCGGTGGTGGATCATCAAACGGATCGCCGGCTTTCACCTTAAAATCAGGCAATAAGGGAATAACTATCAGCAAGGCTAATAACAAAGCCAAAATACGATTGAAATTAATTTTATTTTTCTTCATCATGGACAACTTCCTTTCTGATCGGGGCATCCATACTTTCCCGGAAAATGTTATTAATCAACTTGATTTCTCTATTTTTCATGCTTTGTCTTATCGGGCATAGCTTAGCAAACCGGCATAGATTTTGGCTGCTTGCCCCTTATAGGTGAAATAAATCCAGCCATCAGGTTTTTGCACGCCGATCACCACATCGCCTTTTTGCAGATTGCCGATGATGTTGCCGGCGGCTTGGCTGCGTACATTCGTTCGTGCGTTGACATAAGCCTTGCCCTCGGTTTCGGCGGTGGTTAAGACCGACCGATGGACGATCCGAACAGTACCGTTTTCCTCAAAACGAATATAGGGTACATTTGCCAGATCAACACCCTGAATCAGCTCACCTTTGCGCTTCGTATCGGCGATCTTCAATGCCTGATCCCGGATATTGCTCGTACCCTTGACATAATAGGTTCTGACCGGATTATAGACGACTAAATCACCCCAGACTTTGGCCGGCTTACCCTGATAGTTGAAGTAGAACCAACCGTCCGGTTTCATAACGCCGATAATCGCGTCGCCGATAGATAATTTGCCGATTACCTTTTCGGTAGCGACGCTGCGTATATTGCTTTGTTCGTAGATATATACTCTTTCCGCTATTTCATTCGTGGTTAAACGAGACTTGTGAATGATCCGGATTTTTCCTTTGTCCACAAAACGGACATAGGGTACTTTGATTAAATCCACACCGCGAATCAGCTCGCCCTTCAGCTTCTGATCAGCGACTTCTCCTGCCTGATCCCGGACATTACTTGTAGCTTTGACATAATAACTTCTGACCGGTTGATAGATCAGCAAGCTGCCCCAGATTTTCGCAGCCTTGCCTTGATAGGTGAAATAGAACCAGCCGTCCGGCTTCATGATGCCTGTGACGGTATCGCCGATCTTTAATTTAGCGATAATTTCGCCGGTATCCACACTGCGTACATTGCTCTGCTCATAAATATAAGCATTGCCTGAAACCTCGGTTAGGCTGACACGCGTATAATGAATTTTCCGCTCCGCGCCGTTTTCCTTAAATTCATAATAGTTGCCGTCAAGAGAGCGGGAAGCTACCAACGCTTCGCCCTTGCAGCGTTCTCCGACAATTTGATTTAAGCGATTGCGAACATTGGAAGTCGCTTTGACATAGATAAACTCAGGCGGATTGGGAAGTATTTTGCCATCCGCATCAAAGGAATAGGTCTTAACAGGCAGCAGATTATTGTGTTTCGTGATCGTATAATCGGAATTGGTGACTAAAGTAAAGTCGCTTCTGACATAATAATAATCATCATTTATTTTAATCAATCCGGCATAATAAGGATAGCCGTCCTTATAGTAGTACTTTTTCCCCTCTATTTCGACAATCCCTTCGCTGATCGCACTGTTGGAGGAATCAATCGGATCATCCGGCTCTTCCGGCGGATCCGGCACAACTGATGCGTCTTTGATCAATCTGCCAAGATGGTCGAATACATAATTATCCGGAGGCAGGAGACCATTGTTTTTCGTCGTGAAATAAATTCCGGAACGAACTAATTCGCCTGTCGGTTTCGCGTAATAATAATATTCTCCCTCTTTGAATAAGCCGGCATAGTATCTGACATTATCTTTATAGTAGAAGAGACTTCCGTCTTCCTCATAGATACCGTTTTTATCGGGAATCGCCTTGACCAGACGACCTTGGAAATCAAATAAATAATTCCCTTTGGGCAATAAATTATTATTTTTGCTGACATAATAAACCGAATCTTTTACAGCGACATTTCGATTCGTGAAATAATAATAATTATCATCTATTTTTACCAGACCGGCATAGCTTACCATTTCACCGTTCTTGATCAAATAGGTATCATTTTGGCTGTCCGTATAAATCCCGTTATAATCTCCCAGCCAGACAGCATTCTCATCAAAGAGGAAGCTGTTGAAATAAAGACCGTCCGGTGAAATAACTCTAACCAGTCCTGTCGCCAGATAGGTATCACGTTTAGCATGATAGGTTTTGCCGTCAAGTTCAAACCATTGATTGCTGTAATAGAAACTGCCCCAATAGTAGCGCTGATGGCTGCCTGAACCGAGCAGAGCACCACGGATTAAAACATAGTTTTCAAAAATAAATTCATTGCCGTTGATGACCTGTTTGCCGTTAAGCGCGGCTTTCGTCGTCGGGTCGAAATAATAGTAATCAATTGTTCCGTTCGGGTGTCTGATCGTACGCCAACCATCGTAGAATTTGCCGTTGATGGCATAATATTTATTGCCATCCAGATCGATGATGCCGTTAACTTTGCCCTGACTGACGCCATTTTGATCAAAGACATAATAATATTCATTCGCTTCATCCTGATAACCCGGCACTTTGGCTAACCCTGTCGTCTTTTGATTATTCTGATAATAGTAAAGACGATTATCTACGATTTGCCATCCTTCCAAGCTGCTCCGATCAAGAATATACGAATCTCTGATACTGACAAAGTGATTGCTGAAATATCCGCCCTGCTCCATCTCACCGGGTTTTCCGTCAGGTTTCGGGAGTTCATACGGGAACAGATGATACTTATTTTGAATATCTTGACTCAGGGCCATACCGTACAGAGTGCTCGAACGTAAATAGATCGTATAATCAATTTCACCGCTCTCGACCAGCGTTAACTGATCTCTGGCGTCCCACGCGGCGCCATCTTTCGGCGTTAGCTTAACCCCTTTGATAATCACCAACGAGCTGACCGAGCCCGGAGGAACCATCTCAGTCTGATCAATAAAATTGATCGTCATGGTCACCGTGCTGGTTTCTTCATCTACGGTGCAGTCGGTTAATTCAAACAAATCATTGACCAGCTGCAATTCCGAGACATCCACATGAACATTGTCATCAAAATCCATAACGGCTTTCACATTGGTTGCAGGATGAACTCTTTCAGCCAGTTGGAGCAGAAAATCCCATGCTTTCAAACTCACATTATCACCGCCGGGTATCAACTCCATCATCGGCTTCAAGTCCTCAGGGATAGGAATTTCTTTCATTTCAATGGCATAGGTATAGTTGATTTCCATCGGCTTATTCACGTCAATGATATTATATTGCTGAAGATCGTTTTGAGCTATTTCAAACCTGCCGTTCGGAACATTCCTTGTCCAGGAAATCATCGAGTTTCCGCCGTTCGCCGAGCTGAAGTCATACATGGTTTCGTCTTCTTCATAGAAAATCACTTCCAATCTGTCTTTCAGAACAGGATTGCTGACGAGCCCCGCTTCAATCGTGATTTCACGGGTTTTGAAGCCTTCCGCCGTGACGAAGGTCAAGCCGTCAAAAGTGCCGGCATTCGTTGCGTTGATCACCTGCATAAGCAGATCATCTCCATTGAGTTTAACCCGATTACCACGATAAGTAGCAACTAAGGGCAGGGAGAAAGGTTGTCCGAAAATCTGAGAGACACGCTTTTCCGAGAATCGCAAAAAGTCCGGCTGCGTGACGGTAATTTTTCTTCTGCCTGCAACCTCGCCCTTATAGAGTAATTGAATCTCGGTTTCACCGTTCGCTTCGGCATAGAACGTATCGTTTTCAATTCTGCCGATCTCGGGATTGCTAATCTGCCAGACCGCTTCGGCAGGGATCTCTGCACTGTTGCCGGATGAAGAAACGCCGGTTTTCGTTAAGGAAATACCGGTTCCGACCGTTAGATAATCTGATTCCGCTTCAATAACGGCATAGGAAAATTCATTGGTTGTCTCTGCCGTAGAAACGACAAACAATGAGGAGGCAACGGAGCGTTCATAACCGTCGGAAGGACTGCTCAAGACCGACAGATGATCTTCTCCCTCTCTTTTGCCGACCATGGACGTTGAACCGCCGCCATCCAAATTGAGAGCGATAACCGCGCCGTAGTGTTTCATCATCTTCGCCAGTTCGCCGATCGAGGCCCCTGCCGAATATGGTTTTTGGCGTCCGTCGGAAACCATCATAATCACTTTATTATCCGCTGTGATTCCGACTGAAGTACGCGGCGCGCGGCTGGAATCACGCTTTTCCAAAGGTTCCAAACCGGCTTTAATTTCACCGTCTTTCAGAAAAATCTGACCGCCGCCGATTGCTTCCACGATGCGACCTTGCAGGCGCTGATAATCAGCCGCAGTGCCGATAACGGGCGTTCCGTCATCCAAGATGGCAAAGAAAGAACTGCTCACATTCGACTGATAGGCAATTCCTTCCATGACCAGCGGTCCTGCCGGCTTGCCGCTTGTCATATTATAAAAGTCACCGTTAATCCCTGCGACCGGCTTATAATTTTCCACATAATATTCCGGCTTGGAGGGGTCGGTATGCTTGGCGACCGCGGCGGCGATTTGATCGGTCATTCTGGAGAATGCCCATTTTGTACCTTCATTATTATAATAGTTGGCATATATCTGAACATCGTCACGAGTTGTGTCGACTGTGGTCAGATAATAGACCGATTGATATTTCTCAGGGGTAAGCACATAGCTGACTTCATGTTCTACGCCCGGAGCGAACGTCGACAGTTCGCGCTTATAGATCTCATAGGTATCATCAACTTGCGGAGGTTCGGGTTCATCCGGTTCTTCCGTATATTCCATCTCGGCTAAGACATCTTTTGCTAAAAAGTATAAATAATCAGCGAAAGCATAGGCAGTAGCTTCCCGCACAATCGAATTGCTGTCCAGGTTGCGTTCCGCTTCCAAGGAAATAACACCCGTGTTTTGTTTATAGGTTGTAAAGATCGCTGAGCGAACTTCCTCTCGGGTCAATTTGTTGGGGAAACGATTGATGATAAAATAAACGGCACGATCTTTATCCGTTAAGGAGGTCGAAAAATACGCCGTCATAATATCCGCCAGAGTGCTTTCCGAATTGCGATATTGTCTTAATAAGTAATAAGCATCAAGGTCACCATAAATGTCCAGAATACCAAAAGAGTGTTCGGTTTCATGATCGACGCCCAAGAGCGTTGTTCTGATTTCTTCAGTCAGGGGTTCTAATTCGGTCTCTGTGACTCGCGGTGCGGAAAAGGCAAATAAATCGACCAAATCGCCTGCCCAGCCGCTGAAGTCGGCCGAGGTCAGAGATTGATTATTCAGATAGCCGATATTCATTGTGCCGAACATATGCTCGAACTCGACTTCCTGACCGTTGGGAATGATAAAATTATTCAAGTCGCGTAATCCGCTCGCCGGATTGCCGGTTTCCTGTTCTCTTTCCGAGACAAAATTGATAAATCCGGTTTTCGGGGCGCCGGCTATGATGTTCCACGCTCCGTCGCTGTAACGTTCGACGCCTGTTCTGATATAATTCAGAACTAATTCTTTTTCGTCCTCGTTCGCCAGATTGATATATTCTTTGGCGTAGATTTCGAGGTTTCGTAATTGATTGATAAACTCGGCAAAAGTCATTTCGCCTGTTTCATTCCGTGAAAGAGAAGGAGCTTTTTCCGAAGGCTGCGCCGGCTCTTCAGTTTCCGCGGGTTGTTCCGTTTCAGACGGTTCTGCGGGTTGTTCCG
>CAYFVK010000031.1:10864-14944 GCA_964346695.1 uncultured Mageeibacillus sp.
GACGGTTCTGCGGGTTGTTCCGGCAAGGTTTCCCGAGGATTTTGCTCGGATTCCGAAGGAGCGGTTTCTTCGGTTTGATCCGCTGCCTGCTCCGCGGTTTCTTCAGGTGTTGTCGGATCTTCTGTTGCTTCTTCGGTGTCGGGCGTCTGCGCAGGCTCCTGCGTATCGTCCGGCAGCGGATTTTCGACAGAAAGAGAACCTGCGCTTAAATCCGGCCCCTCTATATCGGTCGCCGGATCCGTGACAGGTTCCGTGACAATTTCTTCAGTACTATTTTGTTCTTCTGCTTGCTCAGAGATAACCGGTTCAGTATTTTCTTGCGCAAGTACCGCCAAAGGTGTCAAACTACCTAAGAGCAGTAAAAAGACCAGAACGACAGATAAACGTTTCATCAATTTGTGCATAGTAACCTCACTCCATATTCTCCAAAACGGTATTTACTTCTTCTTGCATCGCATATAAATTATCTTTATCAATCTCGGTCAGATTTTCAGCGAAATCCAGCTCTTTGATTTCAACATAAACATTTTTCACACTTCCGTCCGCTGCTGTAAATTCTTTTACGGGTTCTCCCCGCTCATTGCTATCGGTTAAGATAATGCTAAATAATTCATAATCCGTCTCCTGCATTTTGGCTCGGAAATGCGCCACGAGTTCCTGATCCTCCTGCTTCTGTTCGACATGGATATATTCTTTCCAGACAGGCGAATAGTACAAATCACCGTAGGCTGTTTCGACTTTAATATTCGGATTAGCTGATGTTTCAGGATGGCTCTCGTTAAGCTGATCCGCTGTGGCATCATTGAATTGACTTTCAGTTGCTTGAGAATCGCTCGGTTGATCCGACGGCTGATCCGTCTCTGCTTGATTACAAGCTGTTATGTTTAGAAATAACAAACAGGCAAGTAAGATTAAGATAAATTTTCTCACGAAGAATCCTTTCTCCTTTGATAAAATGGAAATTTTTTAGATTGTTTTATTTAGTTAATTTTTTATTCATTTTATTACAATTTTCCCGAAAAATCCACTTATAAACCATAACAAGGTATCAAAAGTAACAATATTTTAGAAAAACAGGGTGGGACAATAAATTTTCGGCTTGCATTTTCGGGTTTCCCATCTGCGGTTTCCGGTTTTCCATCTTTTGTTTGAGAGCTCCGGTTTTTTGTCGTTTTTTGTCGTCCGGATTTTCCGGGGTTTGGTTTCTCTGATTTACGGTTTTACGTTGTCTATGTTTTGCGGTGTTCCGTTGTATTGATTTTAAGGCGTTACCTTGTCTCTGTTTTCCGGCGTTGTTTTGTCTTTGCCGCTGCCTCTGCTTCTGCTTCTGTTTATGCGTCTGAATCTGCTTGTTTATCCGCAACTGTCTTTACGACTGTCTCTGCGGTTAAGACAATTCCCGGCTCAGTTTGTCTTTAACCGCACGCAGAAATTCGCCCGAACTGACTTTCCGCTTGCGGTCGCCGCTTGCTAATTGAATCAGGTCGCCGGTCATGATTCCGTCTTCTACGGTTTGAACCGAAGCTGTCGCCAGCTTTTCACCAAACTCCCGCAGATCGCTCAGCTGATCCAGTTCCCCTCTTTTTTCAAGAGCGTTTGCCCAGGCATAAATGGTCGCCATCGGATTGGTTGAAGTTTCTTCGCCTTTTAGATAACGATAATAATGTCTGGTCACCGTGCCGTGCGCCGCTTCATATTCGAAAGTGCCGTCCGGCGACATGAGCACGGAGCTCATCATGGCAAGGCTACCGAAAGCTGTAGATATCATGTCGCTCATGACGTCGCCGTCATAGTTTTTGCAGGCCCAGATAAATCCGCCTTCCGAGCGAATGACGCGGGCGACGGCGTCATCGATCAGAGTATAAAAATATTCGATGCCGGATTTTCGGAAAGATTCAGCATATTTTTCTTCGTAAACCTCTTGGAAAATCTCTTTGAAGGTGCCGTCATAGGTTTTGGAAATGGTATCTTTGGTCGAGAACCAGATATCCTGCCCGGTCGCCAGCGCGTATTTGAAACAGCTTTCGGCGAAGGTTCGGATGGAATCCTCGTAATTATGCACGCCTTGTATAATCGCGTTGGCGTGGAGCTCTTGAATCAGCTTCTTGTCCGTCTTACCGGAGTTTCCCTCAAATAATAAATAGGCTTTGCCCGGTTCCGTGGTTTTCAGTTCGACATTTTTATAGATGTCGCCATAAGCGTGACGGGCGATCGTGATCGGTTTGTGCCAGGACTCGACGACCGGCTTGATGTTTTTGACCATGATCGGCGCTCTGAAAATCGTGCCGTCCAAAATGCCGCGGATGGTCGCGTTGGGACTCGGCAGAAGCTGTTTTAGTTGGTATTCTTCCATGCGCTGGGCATTGGAGGTGATGGTCGCGCATTTGACGCCGACTCCATACTTTTTGCAGGCTTTGGCGGCGGCGATCGTGATCTGATCATCGCTGTCATCGCGGTTTTTCAGAGATAAATCATAATATTCACTTTTCAGGTCAACGAAAGGCAGGATCAATTCGTCTTTGATCATCTGCCACAGAACGCGGGTCATTTCATCGCCGTCCATCTCGACGATCGGCGTGGTCATTTGAATTTTTTTCATTTTGTCTTCCTCATTTATTTTATTTTATTTTATTCTATATTATATACGCGTTACTCACACGATGGGTTCTTATTTTGAGTTTCGGCTTTTTTGTGCGCATGTTTTTTCACGCGATAGAGCAGGCTGAAATGCAGGATTGCCCAGTAGAGCAGGCAGGCGCCCAGTGTGACAAAGGTTAAGAGAGTGGATTGCGGTGCCAGACCGACCAGTACCAAAATCGGTGCGCCGAAGACTATGGCGGTGGAACTTCCTGTGACAAGATTGCCGGACATGGGTGTAACGAACATCGGATCTGATTGACGCAAGAGCATAATGCCGGTGCTGGCGGTTCCGGTCATCATGCCGAACATGCCGAGCATGCCGCTGACCGGATATTGCGGATAGACTTTTTTGCCCATGTACAGGCAATAGAAGAAGGTGGCGACGCCGCCGGCTATCGTTAAGATCGCGAACACGAGCCATTTATCTTCCAAGTCAGCGATAGAGATCGAACTGATTCCGGCGATAATCATGGCGTCAAAGGCTAAGCCGGAAATGCGATTCAGCAAATAATGATTGGGGTATTGATGGGTCATGATCCGCATTTTTCTGAGTTTGTTGAGCAAACCGCGCATCAAGAGGGCGATTGATGAGGCGATAATAAAATTAAATCCCCAGAGGATCGGCGATAAAGTTTTGACCAAGCCGGTTAAACCGTTGAATCTGCTGAGCAGCCATAAAAACCCGTAGATTAATCCATAGCTCACCAAATAGACGACTCCGATCAAAGCGAATTGAATGCTTAATCGCTCGACCGGTTCGCTCAGAGGATGTTCATCGGCGTCTTCAAAGACTTCGTTTTTGGCGGATTCGATGCCGCTATAAAATTCCGGCGGCAATTTGTTTTTGTTTTTGAGATAATAAAAACGGATGACTCCTCCGATGCTGGCACAAATAAAGCCCATGCTGGCGATGGCAAGACCGAATGTTTTACCACCGGAGAAACCCATAGTTTCGTACATTGTGCCAATATTATTGGCTTGTCCCGGACCTTGACCGTAGCCCATAGGCAATAAAATGCCGCTTGCTTTGAAGAAGCCGGGCGCGAATGTGTAAGCGGCTATGATCGTGATGATCAGTCCCAATGCGCCTTGCATCAGGTAGTTGGAAACAATGAGCATGCCGGAGTTGATGCTGTTGTACAGCCCCTCCCCTTTAGCTTTTGTTCCCTTTTCTTTATTGCGCGCAGTGCGTAAGCCGAGTGCGATGAATCCGATTGCCAGTCCATGATAGGTAATGGCGTCCATTAATTCGATATCGATGCTGATGAGTCCTATTTGCTGCAGCAGTAAGCCGATAAATCCTGCCAGTACGGATGTCGGGATTAATCCGTTGCGAATGAATGCGATTTTGCGTCTTAGGAGATTTGCGAATAACAGCAAAGCTCCGAGGATTCCCACACTAATCATGCCTTCCCAGTTTTGATTAGCTAAAATGCTTGC
>CAYFVK010000032.1:0-14724 GCA_964346695.1 uncultured Mageeibacillus sp.
CGGTTTTGCATGGTTCGGGCATACACGAGGAAGATGGGGATCAAATCAGCTTAGAGGTATTCCAGGATAATTTGCCAATGGGTTAGTAATCTATCCAGACTGTAGGCGGCATTGGCAGGGCTGGTGCTGGGCAGGCGAATTGATTTGCGTCCGAGCTGTTTGCCCTGATATTTCCGGAAATATTTATCGGAAGTAGCGCCATTGGTAAAAACCTGCTGAATAGAACTTGTTTTGAAAATTGGCGAAAGATCACTGGGCACAACATTCTTAATACTGCTGTCGCTTGAGCCGATGATGTCACATTGATAAATCGAATCCCAAGCCGCAATACGATTGTTTTCCAATAAGCGTTGTTTTGCCTCAATCGTTAGCGGAATTTCTTCATTCAGCAATATGGATAGTATTTTCCAGAAACGATTTTGCGGGTGACCGTAAAAGAAGCCGGATTCTCTGGTCTTAATTGACGGGAAGCTGCCCAAAATCAAAATCCTCGAGTCAGGCCGATAAAATGCCGGAATAGGTTGTATAATAGTCTGATATTCTGAGAATTCTGATTTTGTCATACTGCATTCTGATTATTATTTGCTCATTCTAAAAAAGTTGATGGTGTACTCGATCGGATAGGCTGCTCCATTTCTTGTGACGCCTGTAATTTTAACGCGATACTTAGAATAGGTGTTCAGATTATAGATTTGACCGAAAATTAATGCTTTGTTGTGACCATAACCATAATAGTTAAAAATCCTTAAACCGTTTGATGAGGTATAAGTTGTTGAACTGCCGCGGTCAACATCTGTTAAGGTGACTTTGGCATTGGAAATATCGAAATCGTCAGAGAAGAAAACAGATAGTGGGGTTGCGCCGGTCATCCATTCCACGGCTGTTGAGCGATTCGGATAGGCGAGAACATAAGAGCCTACTTCGCGCGGGTTTTCCTGGAAAACTCTGAGATGAGATTGATAATATACGCCGCCTACTCCGAATTCAGTTGCTTTGGGATTTAACATCCAACCGCGGTGACCAACGGATTCTATGTTAGAATAACTGGAATCATCGCGCATGAAGGCGAAATTATCAAGAATAGTATAGGAACCATAACTGATATTGGAAGAGGAGGAACCGGCCCGACCATCTTGATATAATTGGCTGCTCTCTTTCAACCCTTTTGGTACTTCCGGAAAATGCGACAAGCCGCCATTTAAATAATTCAGGAATGATCCGGCTTGAGCTAATCGGGAAAATTCGGAATTTAGAGAAACATTTCTTATGCCCACCGAATAGCGGAATGTATTGGCTACGTGCAGGGCATCTTTTTGTGTGTTCAGCGTTAATTTTCCGGGATTAAAATTCGCTTCATTTGGCAAAATGCTGTAAGCGGAATTGACAGAAGGATCTTGTAAATACAGACCCAACACATTCATTTTATCTTTAGCGCCTGTTTTATAATTATGATAATAATCATAAACTTCTTTCTGGCTGGGAACAGAAAATGTGAGTCCGATATCGGTTTTTGTGGAGATTCTATTTGTACTGTTTAATCCCAAATCATACAGATAAAAACCGTTATTTAAGGCAATCCAATTACCGAATTTCTTGCCTTCTATATAAGTTCCGGCGGGATATGTGTCTACGAGTTTCCCGTTGACACCATCCCGAATGTTGGTAGATGATTTCAGTACGGCTTTTACATCGGTCGTTTTGAGAAGCCCGAAGTTATAAATATATCTGCCATTTTTGAGATGAATATAATTGCCGACTTTATTACCCTGAATCAAGTCGCCGTATTTTACCGAGCCGACGATTTTGCCGGTTGGTGAAATTCTGGCATTGGTAGTGCGGGAAGCATAACCTCTGACCGGTTCTCCTTTAATTAATCCGAAGTCATATATGTATTTCCCATTATAAAGTGCGATCCAATTGCCGTTCTTGATACCGCTGATCTGCTTGTATTGATAATATGATCCGACTATTTTCCCGTTCGGGGCGTTTCTGATATTGGCCGCAGCCGGAATGTAGCCGCTGACCCTGCTGCCTTTTAGAATACCGAAATCGTAAATGGATAGGCCGTTATCCAAAACAATATAACCATTGCTTAATTTGGTACCTTCTATATAAGTACCCGCGGGATAATTTCTTACAAATTCTCCTTTGACTCCATGTCTGGCAGCTGAGGAATATTCTAAATAGCCATTAACGGGCTGACCGGATAATAAGCCGAAATCATATATATAAAGGTGGTTTCCGTAACGATCATAATCCTCGGTTTTTATATAACCGTTACTCAATTTGATGCCGGAAACATATTCTCCTGCCAAAGCCACGTATTCAACATTTCCATTCATACCTCTTCTGGCATTGGTGTTTTTACTGATGTAGCCGGAGACGGATTTCCCTGATAATAAGCCGAAATTGTAAATTTCACCTCCGTATTCATTCTGAATATAGCCATCTACCAATACACCCTCAATGTAATCGCCTGCTTTTAACAAATCTATTTTATTTTTCGTTTCAAAGTTACGAAGGTAAGTAGCTCTTTCTAAATAGCCGGAAACTTGCCTTCCTCGGAGCAGACCGAAATCATAGACGGAGAGAAAGGAATCTGTATCTGATTTGGGAATACGGATATTGGAACCGATTTTAATTCCTTTAATATGTTGTCTGGCAGGCCAAACGCCGGCAACTTGATTTAAGTCAGAGGAATCCCGCACATTGATGCCCTTCTTTACATAACCCTCGACCAAATTGCCGAATTCTACTTTGTCGGCCTCGATAAGATCGCCGTTATAGTAAGCACTTTGGGTGTAAACAGAATATTGCTGATAAATATTGAGGTAAGGGAATGAATCCTCGCTATAGCTTAGACGGACGCTGCCGTTTTCCAAATATCCCTCAACATAGAAATTTTGGGGATAAGCAGAAGTATCTTCTCTGACAAAGCCGTAAACTTTTCCGTCATCAGCTTTTACTTCTGCACCTAAGAAAATGAATAAAGCGAAAAATAAAGTGATAACTGCAAATAATTTCTTCTTCATCGTCTCATCTCCTTTAATGGGTAATTAATTTAATGATTCTCTAAATCTGATCATATCAAATAAGGACGACTATAACAAAACGAATTCGAAGCCTTAACTCAAAGCTTATCAAGAGCAAAACGGATCACAGCAAATCCGCTAATTCAAAAATGAGCCGTTCGGTTTTTTTCCAGCCGAGGCAGGGATCGGTGATGGACTTGCCATAAGTTTTTTCCGTGATACTCTGCGCTCCGTCCTCAATATAACTTTCAATCATCAAACCCTTAACAAGAGAATGAATTTCCGGCGACAGGCGACAACTGTGCAGAACCTCTTTGGCGATCCGAACCTGCTCCAGATACTGTTTGCCGGAATTGGCGTGATTGGCGTCAATGATGACCGCGGGATTTTTCAAATCCGTTTCCTGATATTTAAGATAAAGACTGATCAAATCCTCATAATGATAGTTGGGGGTGGGCTTGCCGAATTTATCAACATATCCTCTCAAAATAGCGTGCGCGAACGGATTGCCGTCACTGGAGCATTCCCAGCCGCGATATTCGAAAACCTGCGGCTGCTGGGCGGCGTAAATTGAATTCATCATCACCGACAAATCACCGCTGGTCGGATTTTTCATGCCGACCGGAAGATCGACCCCGCTCGCCGTCAGACGATGCTGCTGATCTTCCACGGAACGCGCTCCGACCGCAACATAAGACAGCAAATCGTCAAGATAACTGTGATTTTGCGGATAGAGCATTTCATCGGCGCAGCTGAAACCATAATCGGTCAAAGCACACATATGCAGCTTGCGGATCGAAATCAGACCCTTGATGATATTCGGTTTTTCCTGCGGATTCGGCGAATAGAGCATCCCTTTATAACCGGTCCCCAGCGTGCGCGGTTTATTGGTATAAACCCTGGGAATAAAGAGCAGTTTGTCACGCACCTGATCTTCCAGAACTCGCAGACGTGAAATATAATCGAGCACCGAGGTTTCATTGTCTGCTGAGCAAGGTCCGATAATCAGCAGCAGGCGCTGATCCCGCCCGCTGAAAATGTCGGCGATTTCCTGATCCCGTCGCTTTTTCGCCAAGATATCTTTTTCGCCGATGGCATATTCTGCTTTTATTTCATTCGGCAGAGGCAGTTTGGTAATAAATCGCATATTTTTCTCCGATTTTCAATCCTGTGTTTTTTTAGAAACTCCGTTGTTCCCGTCTCTTATTCTTCCTTGCTTTGACTCCATCAATTTTTCTTGTAGAAACGCCGCTGTCTGCTAATCGATTTTTCCCTGCGCGGAAGCCTGATCCTGATCAAATAAGGCTCTTCGGGCAGTTGATTTCTGCATCATGAGGCGCAGAGCTTCCTGATCGTCATTTGCCAGGGCTGTTTTGATTTTGTCAAGCTCCGCTTCAAAATTCTGCAGATTTTTTAGCAAAAAATCTTTATTCAGCAAAAACAGCTCTGACCACATTCTATCATTGATTCGGGCAATTCTGGTCAGATCGCGGAAAGAATCTCCGGTGTATTTTGCCAAATGTTCCTGATCGTTGCTGTTGATCAAGGCGATGGCGATGCAATGTGTCAGCTGCGAGAGAAAACCGATCAGATCGTCATGTTCCTGTGGCGAAAGTTCGGAAATATGGGCGAACCCCAGTATTTGACCAAGCTCACGGCAGACTTGAATGGCTTTTTCCGAATTTTTCTGATCGGGCGTTATGACAAAATTCGCGTCCTGAAAAATCCGGTCTGTCGCGTTTTCCACTCCATAAACTTCCCGCCCCGCCATCGGATGGGAGGCGATGAACTCAACCTGTGGCGGCAGCAAGCTCTGAATTTCGGTAATAACAGGTACTTTTACTCCGGTCACATCGGTGATGATCGTGCCGGGGGTGAACTTCGCGGCATGCTGCCTGACCCAGTCGAGCAGGATTTTCGGATAGAGCGCGAAAATAACGATGTCCGCTTCAGCGATCAATTCGGGGTCGGCGGTCGTGGAGGTTTTTTGCACCCAGCCTTTGTTTTTGGCAAAGTCGAGCGCTTCCTGCCGATGATTGATGGCGTTAACCTGATAGCCTTTGCGGGATAGGGCGACGGCGTAGCTGCCGCCCATCAAACCCAGACCGATGATCAGAAATTTTGTGTTTTGATTGATTCGCATGTTTTTTCCTTTTCACTGAGGGATTTCAGGCTCAAGTTTTACTCAATTTGAGCCGGATTCCCAGTTTTTGCAGATCGCTGAAGAAATGGGGATAACTTTTATTGACCGCTTCCGCCTGCTCGATAATAGCGCCGGTTTTTGTTGCGAGGATCGCGAGCGCCATGGCGATTCGATGATCATTGTGTGAATGCAGCGCTTTTCGCGGCTTTCGCAATTGTCCCGGCGGAATGCGTACCGTATCGGGTTTCAATTCCACTGTTATACCGAATTTTTGCAGTTCTTCCGCCATGGCTTGATTGCGGTCGCTTTCTTTATCGGCAAGGCGTTTCGTGTCATGAAAAATCGCTCCTTGCTTGGCGGCGGCCGCGGCATAAGCGATCGGACCTAAATCCGGACAATCGGCGAGTGAAATCTCAGGCAATTCGCCGTTCGCCGTTTGACCTGAGCCGAGCTTTGCAAAAATTTCCTGATAGATGCGATCGCCCTGCAGGCTTTCGGGATTCAAGCCTGCGACCTGAACAGCTCCGCCGAAAAGATTCAGGGCATCCAAAAAGGCAGCGTTGGAAAAATCGCCTTCTACAGTTTTTTTGCCCGCTTTGTAAGCCTGATTGCCGGGAATGCGAATCAGAAAATCCCGCTCTTTGCCCTGAGCGATGATCTCACAGACAATTCCGAACTGCTTCAGAGCATCCAAAGTCAGCGTGATGTACGAAAAGCTCTCGATCGGTGCCTGCACAATCAGCTCACTATTCTCGGAAAGCAGGGGCAATGCAAACAAAAAGCCGCTGACAAACTGACTGCTGATATTGCCCGGAATTTTATAAGTTCCGGCTTGTAATTTGCCCCTCAGGCGGAGCTGCTGAGAATTTTTTTGCCACAAAAACTCCGGTGTTTCAGCAAAATATTTTTCGTAAACGCTTAACGCCCGTGCGAACAGGCGTTTTGAGCCGGTAAAGGTTATGTTTTTTTGCGTTAGTAGAGCGAGAGGAATCAGAAAGCGCAAGGTGCTGCCGCTTTCCTGACAGGGCAAAATGATATGGTCAGGAGTCCGGGACAGTGTCATGCCCGTGATCGCTATGTCGCTGTCTTCCTGCCGCCACTTTGCGCCCAAGGCCACTAAACAATTAAGCGTCGCCTTGAGATCATTACTCAATGTCGTATCCGTCAAGGAAACATTGTGAATCAGGCTTTTACCCGGAGCTAGGGCTGCCGAGATGAGCAGACGATGCGCCATGCTTTTGGAAGGCGGAGCGATAATGCTGCCTTTTGCTTGTGAGGGAAAAATTTCTGCAATCATTTCTGCTTATCTAAATAGTCAACCAAGGTTTCAATCGCTTCGATGTAGCCGGCCTGCCCATTGCCTGTGATGGTGGCGATACAGGCTTCCCGGGTATAACTGATCTGGCGGAATTCCTCGCGCCGGCTTAAATCGGAAATATGAACTTCGACGGCGGGAATGCGCACGGCTTTAAGCGCGTCCAAAAGCGCGATGCTGGTATGCGTATAAGCGGCGGGATTGATCACGATTCCGTCCACTTTAGCATAATAAGCCTCCTGAATTTTGTCGACCAGATCCCCCTCGTGGTTCGACTGATAAAAGTCGACATGATAATGCTTTTCCCGACAATAATTGTCGATCAGGAGCAGCAAATCCTCATAGGAGTCTTCGCCGTAGTGACTGGGCTCGCGCATGCCGAGCAAATTGAGATTAGGTCCGTTAATAATCAAAAAATTATATGCCATATTGCCTCCGTTGCCAAAATTTCTAATTCGTCATAATTTCTAATTCGTCAAAATTTTTATTCGTCAAAATTTCTATTCGTATGCCAAAATTTCCTTGGCGATATCTTCGGCAGGTTGATTATTCATTATAGTCACATCCGCCGTTTTTTGGTATACAGGTCGGCGCACTGCGAATAATTTTGCCAGTTCCATCCGGTTGGGCGAGAGCGGTCTTGAAGCGGTGGGTGTCAAATCCTCTAATTTTCGATCCAAAAAATAGATTTTGCCGTTCGCTTTCAGAGCGTCGACATTTTGCGGATCAAGAACGCTGCCGCCGCCGGTGGCGATTACCAGCCCGGTACGTTCCCGCAAACTGAAAATGACTTCCTTTTCTTTTTGTCGAAACTCCGATTCCCCGTCAGTTCTGATGATTTCGGCAGGAGACCGCCCGAATTTTTGCTCAATCAAATGATCGATATCGATGAACGGAGCTTGAGCGGAGGCGGCGATGAGCTGCCCGATTGCGGTTTTACCGCTGGAGGGCATGCCGCTGAGAACGATATTTTGCTTTTGCCTGAGCAATTTTCGAAAGGCGTTTTCCATACATTCCGACGCTTCCTCAAGTGATGAGGGTTCAACTGACTTTTGGTCGGCAAATAGTTCGGAGAGATCTTTTCCCCTAAACAGCGCTGAAGCGTAATAAGCCTGCGCGACCAGCATAAATAGACCGCCGCAGGTTTTGATTTGTCTTTTTTCCGCTTCAAGCATGAGCTGCGTGCGCAGCGGATTATAGATTGCGTCAACGACCGCTTCCAAACGGGGAAAATCGTTCAGATCAATGGACGTTTGACCGATCAGTTTGCCGTGCATGCCGCATGGCGTGGTGTTGATGATGATCTCGGCGTCGCTGTGATCGGTTAGGGCTTCCGCATAAGTGATTTGAGGGAAATTCGCTCCGGACGGCGTTTGCCGGCTTACTCTGTAAATTTCAGCCGCTCTCTGAGTTTTCGCTAAAACAAAAGCTGTCTTAGAAGTGCCGCCGCTGCCGAGGATCAGAACCTTTTTCTGCCTGAGCGAAATTGAAGCCCGCTTGAAGAGCGCGGCCATGCCCGCGAAATCGGTATTGCAGCCAAATAATTTCCGGTTTTTGTTGACGATAGTGTTGACCGCGCCGATCTGCCGGGCTATTCCGTCGATCTGATCAAGGTAGGGAATGACGGCTTGTTTGTAGGGAATTGTCACATTGATGCCCCTGAATTTACGCTCTTTCATGAATTGCTGTAAATCGGCTTCTTTAATGGGGCAGAGCTGATAGTCGTAGTCGGCGAATAGTTGATGAAGTTCCGGCGAAAAGCTCTGTTCCAACGGATTGCCGATCAGCCCGAATTTGATTGCCGGAATTTTTATGTTCGCTGTTTCTTCACTCATAATTTTCATCCGCTAAAAAATCCGTGCCGTGGCGCATTGTCAGCAAGTCGCAGACAACAAAAGCGGTCAGGCTGTTGACAACCTGTCTGGCGCGATGAACAATCGCCGGATCGTGCCGTCCTTCAATTCGCAGCGCCGTGTTTCGCATGGTTTTCAGATCAACACCGGTTTGCTCGCGTTTGATAGACGCAGTCGGTTTGATGACCGTGCTGAAAAGAATCGGCATGCCGTTGCTGATTCCGCCGTTGATCCCTCCGTTGTGATTGCTCTCAAAGCTGATTCGGCGCAGCTTTTGCTCCAGGGACAGGTCAGACAGATCGTTTTGAGAGATCTCGTGATGGCTTGGCTCTTCCGTCGTGGAATTCAGCTCCTGCTGATGATTATTCCGCCTGTCGGCGTTGATCACGGGAGCGTCATTTGCCGCGCTGCCCCGGAGTTTTGACAAAGCAAAACCATCCCCGAACGATACACCTTTGACTGCCGGAATGGAAAACAGGGCATGTGCCAAAAGGCTCTCGATGCTGTCAAACCAAGGCTCGCCCAGCCCTGCCTCAAGCCCCAGAATCACTGTTTCCAAAATGCCGCCGACGCTGTCTCCCTCAGCTTTTGCGGCGAGAATCGCTTCCTTCATTTTTTGACCCTGTCGCTCGTCAATGACGGCAAAATCCATCAGATTGAGCTTTTTGGTTATCGGGGCAAGATCCTCCGGATCAGGGAATTGATTAAATGTCCGGTCGCTGATTCCCGCGCATTCTTTGATATGCGTGCTGATCAGAATATTTTGTCTGAGCAGAGCCTGTTCGCAAATCGCGCAAATCGCCACGATCGCCGCTGTGATCCTGCCGGAAAAATGCCCGCCGCCGCGATAATCCTGAAAGCCGTGATATTTGCAAAAAGCGGTGAAGTCGGCGTGCCCGGGACGCGGTAGATTCGCCAGCGCGGCATAATCTTTGCTTCGCGTATCCTCATTCGGAATCAATATCGTCAATGCTGTTCCGGTCGTATAACCGTTGAATACGCCGCTTACAATCTTAAAGCCGTTTTTTTCCTGGCGGGCGGTCGAGAGCTCCCCTTGGGCGGAGCGAAGCAATAGTTTTTCAGCGATAAAATCCTTGTCCACTTTAATCCCGGACGAAATTCCGGCAAGCGTGGCTCCGATCGCCGGACCATGGCTTTCGCCGAAGATTGTCAGTTGTAATTGATTGCCGAATGTATTTTTCATATCGCGCTCCCTCCGTTGACCAAAGCATGTTGGCAGGTCAAGAAATCTCTAAACTGATCAAAGGTCATATTTCTTAATTCGTAACTGCCGATTTTTTCAACCCGGACAATACTGATTTGATTGCCCGCAGCTTTTTTGTCATGCAGAACAGCTTGATACAATCGCTCCGCCGGCAAATCCGTTTTAGTCGGAAAGCTGTATTTTTGCAGAATAGATTGCAGTTCGCCGCGAACCGCGTCGCTGCAGAAATAGAGCATGCCGATCGCCACACATTCCCCATGATGCAAATCAGAATTGACTTCAATCGCGTGGCCGATCGTATGACCAAAATTCAAAACTTTGCGTAAATTCTGTTCTTTTTCATCCTTTTCCACAACCGCAGCTTTAATTCGCAAACTCTGTTCAATGACTGTTTCGATTTCCTCGAAAGCGTCTTTGTTTTTGATCAGAGAAAATAATTGTTGATCGAAAGCGGCCGCCATCTTAATAGCCTCCGCCAGTCCGGAACGCAGTTGACGGGAGGGCAAGGTTTGCAGAACGAGCGGATCGATCAGGACTTTTTTCGGCTGATAAAAGGCGCCGACAATATTTTTTATCTGTGCGAAATTGATGGCTGTTTTACCGCCGATAGAGGAGTCAAGCTGAGCCAGCAAAGTGGTTGGAATATTGTAGAAATCAATGCCACGCATATAGCTGGCGGCGACAAAACCCGCCAAATCCCCGACCACGCCTCCGCCTACGGCAATTACGGCATCGCTGCGCGTAAAATTATTTTGTGCTAAGAGGGAAAGCAAACGCGCGTATTGTTCCAATGATTTACTTTGCTCACCTTCCGGAACTATCGCGATCAGCGGCGCTTTGCAGTGTTGAGCGGCGGTCTCGACATATTTTTCGGGAACTCCGCGATCACTGACAAACAATACTTTTCGCTCTAAATTAATTTCCGCGGCAGTATTTTGCAGACAATTTTTCTCTAAAATAATATCATATTCATGATTTTCCAAATGAATAGGTATGCGCATTTTTGCCTCTTTCTGATGATTAGCAGATGATCATTCAAAATGACTTGAAATTCGGATTTCGCTCAGACTTTTTTCGGCTCATTTTGGGCGAACGGCGGACTTTTTAGAAGCTGCTGCTGGTAGTCGCGGGAAATACGCATGGTCTGCTGCAAAAAGTCGGCATAATAACTTTGCAATCGCGAATCGGCAAGCCATTTGCCGTGTTCTCTCAAAATTTCCTTTTCCCGCTCGGGATCCTGAATTTGCAGACCCCGCGCTTTCTTATATTCAGCGACAGACCGGACAAGCAGCATACGCCGTTCAAAAAGAGCTGCCATTTCCCGATCAACCTGATTGATTTTTTCTCTGATTTGCATGATGTTTTCTTCCATTTTACGGTACTCCAACTGATTATTCCTTAATCTTATAGAATTTTGCCAATTTCTGAAAAGCCTCTAATGATTTTTCAATCGTTTTGAATGCGACACAATAAGAAATTCTGACATAGCCCGTGACTCCAAAGCTGTCCGAAGGCACCAGCAGCAATTCGAAATCCCTGGCTTTCTCACAAAATGCCACAGCGTCCGCAATCGGCGCTTTCAAAAACAGATAGAAAGCACCGTCAGGATAGACTGCCTCAAACCCCATTCCGGTCAGCTCCTTATACAAAAAATCCCGATTTCTACGATACACTTTGAGATCGCTATGCGAGCCGATACATTTTTCGATGACATATTGAAAAATTGACGGTGCGCAGACATAACCCAGACTTCTTGCCGCTCCGCTCACGGCCGGCATAATCTGCCCGGCGAAATCAGCTTCAGGCGGGACAAAAATATAACCGATTCTTTCGCCCGCCAGCGAGAGCGATTTGCTGAATGAATAATTGATAATCGTATTTTGGTAAAGACGCGGAATATAAGGTACCTCCACATCGTAGACCAGCTCCCGGTAAGGCTCGTCACTGAGGATAAAAATCGGCCTGCCGTATTCCTTTGATTTTCTGGTCAAAACGCCGGCAACCTGCTTCAGCAGATCCTCACGATAGACCGCGCCAGTGGGATTGTTGGGTGAGTTGATGATGAGCACTTTGGTTTCGGCGTTGATGGCTTTCTCCAAAGCTGCCGGATCCGGTTGGAGGCCGGAGGGAGAGCAGGGAACGGTTTGGAAAAGCGCCCCCGTAGTTTCGACAAAAACTTTATATTCCGGAAAATACGGTGCGAAAGTCAGAACTTCATCGCCGGGTCGGAGCAGGGCGTGCAGAGTGATGGCAAGGGAAGCGGCGGCGCCGCAGGTAATATAGACGTGATTCGGCGTGCAGGTAACGGCGAAAGTTTTTTTAATATATTCGGCGATCCTTTTTCGAACAGCCAAATTGCCCGGACTCGAGGTATAGGCGTGTAACTTTGCGGGCGGTATGTTTTGAATTAAATCCGTGAGGGTTTCGGTGACCTGATTCGGCGCAGGCACGCTGGGATTGCCGATGCTGAAGTCAAAGACATTATCCTCGCCGATTTCGGCTTTGCGCTTTAATCCGTATTCATAAATTTCACGGATCTTTGAACTTCTACTGCCTAAATCGTACATATCTTCAGCTACAAACATTTGCCGCACCTCCTCACAAATTCATTCGCAAAGATTGCTAAATCATTTTCTTATACATTATGATGAGTTTAATGTCAATATTACAGGAATTTATAAATATTAATTATTATGCATGAATTAATATAAAAAAAGAATAATCCGGCTGTAAATTAATAAAGTTGAGGTAAAAATTTAATGATTAAAGCGGCAATATTTGATATTGATGGCACTGTCTTGGATTCCATGCCGATGTGGAATGAATTTTCGCAAAAGTATCTGGAAGCAAAAGGGATTGAAGCCGAACCGGATCTCGGCAAAAAATTATTTCATATGACACCTGAGCAATCTTCCGATTATATTATCCAAAAATATTCTCTGAAAAAAACGGTTGCGGAGCTGACTGCTGAAATGAGAGAAATCGCCTATCATTTTTACGCGGATCAAGTCGAACTGAAACCCGGAATAATACCGATTTTGGACGCACTTCGGGAGCATGGGATCGGGCTTGGCGTCGCAACCGTCTCTGACAGGAATGCAGTCGAAGCGGGGCTGACGAGGAATCATATTTTAGACTATTTTTCGGCAATCGTTACGGTGGAGGATGTGGGGATCGGCAAAGAAGATCCGGAGGTATTTCTTGAGGCCGCCAGACAGCTAAATGCCGCCGCCGCGGAAAGCTGTGTTTTCGAGGATGCCCTGCATGCGGTGGAAACCGCAAAAATGGCGGGCTTTATTACGGTCGGAGTTTATGAAAAAACAAATCTGCATTTTCAGGAAGAATTGATCAGGCAATGTGACTTCTTCCTCCGGGAAAACGCAGATCTTGATGATTTGCTGAATTTTTTAGGAATATGAAAGCGGCGGATTCTGAATTGTTGGGAATCGGTCAGCTGCAAAAATATTTTCAAAGGAAGCGTTTTTTTGAAAAGCTGCTACCTTTGAAAAACCGCTTCGTTAAATAAACTTTTGCACCAGTTGAATCAAAACTTCCAGCGCTTTCTGCATGGTATCGACCGACAAATATTCATATTTGCCGTGGAAATTTTCGCCGCCGGTGAAAAGATTGGGGCAGGGCAAGCCCATATAAGACAGGCGTGAACCGTCTGTACCGCCCCTGATCGGCAGATCGAGCGGCTCAATTCCAACCTCGTGCATCGCTTCTTTGGCATAATCCACAATAAACTCATGCTCTTTGATTTTTTCTTTCATATTATAATAGGTGTCTTTGATCTCGATCGAAAAAACCTCTTCGCCGTCAAATTCCTGATTAAATTTATCAACTAAATCCTGCATGAAATCTTTTCTTCTTTGAAACTCCGCTTTGTCGAAGTCGCGAATGATATACTCTAAGCTCGCCTTTTCGACCATGCCCTGCAGTTCGGTCAGATGGTAAAAACCTTCATAACCTTCTGTGTTTTCCGGCGTTTCCGACTGCGGCATCGCCAAAACGAATCGCGCCGCGAGGGTCTGTGCGTTGCGCATTTTGCCCTTGGCCGTGCCGGTATGAACGGACAGTCCTTTGATCGTAATCCGGGCGGACGCTGCATTAAAGCTCTCCCACTCGATTTCACCCAAAGCGGAACCGTCCATTGTAAAGGCATAATCCGCACCGAATCCGACCACATCAAAGTAGTCCGCGCCGCGGCCGATTTCCTCGTCCGGTGTGAAAGCTACCTGAATATCGCCATGCGGGATTTCCGGATGATTGATTAAATATTTTACTAAAGCCATAATTTCGACCAGACCGGCCTTGTCATCAGCACCGAGCAGAGTATGCCCGTCAGTCACGATAATATCTTGATTCAAGTAATGCTTCAGATTGGGAAAAACCGTTTGCGACAGGGTTATCGCCGCTTCCTTCTGAGCCGCGAAGGATGGATGATATTGATTCAAAACAATATCTTCACCGGTGTAGGTGACGCGTCTGGCGTTGATATCTTTGCCGCTCATGTCCGGCGAGGTGTCCATGTGAGCGATCAGTCCAAGACGGTATTTCGCTTTTTGTCCTGCCGGCAGATTGGCGGGCAAAGTAGCGTAAAGGTAGCAGTGTTCATCCAGCCTTGTAGCTAATCCCAGTTCTTCCAAATCCGATTTTATCTGTTCGGCTAAATCCCACATAGCGGGATTTGACGGCGATATCGGATTTTTGGCATCGGCGATTGTATCAAACTTGATATAGCAGTCGAAATAGTTCAGGGCATATTGCAGGATTTCACTGTCCGTGGATTTTGTCAGTTGGTGAGTATGTTGATTGTTCATGTAAGCCTCCCATGGGAATCAAAAGCTGTTGGAGTCTGTGTCCGGTTCTACTCTGATGAGCGCTTTTGAAATAGATATTTTTATCCTTCTTAGTTTCATTCTTCGGGGAAGATAAGTCAAGCGACGAGGTTAGCGGAAGAAATGATTGAACAGATATTTTTCTCGGCGAAAAAGACCGGCAGGAATAAAAATCGCTGAAAATATTTGAAAAATAAATTTGTGAAAGGGCTTGATTCAAAGTTTTATTCGATATAGTATGTTATAGTCACTGCCGATTAGTGTAAAGGTAGCACACCTGACTCTGACTCAGTTTGTGAGGGTTCGAATCCTTCA
>CAYFVK010000033.1:0-9770 GCA_964346695.1 uncultured Mageeibacillus sp.
GGCAAAAAATAATGTTCATTCCTCCGCAGTCGGAATATTTGTCGAACAGCCGATATCGGAATATTTGTCGAACAGCCGATAAAAGATTAAGATAAGACAATGGCAAAAGGTCGTAACAAGCAAAAGCAGCAGAACAATGTTGAAGTCAGGCAAAATGAATTTTGGGGTAAAGCTTCTGTACGCATACCGCTGACTTTACTTTGCGTGTTTCTCTGGGGCACCGCTTTTCCCTTTGTCAAATCAGGGTATAGGCTTTTTCAAATTGATAATCAGGCGGCGAATTCGGTGTTCTCCATGTTCCTATTTGCCGGCTTGCGCTTCACCCTCTGTGGTATCTTGACCCTCTTGTTTACGGTGCTGATTGAAAGGACCAAACCTTTTCCGAAAAACCGGCAGCAATGGCTCGACAGTTTTCTGCTTGCTATCCCGCAAACGATTCTTCAATACAGTTTTTTCTTTGTCGGCATGGCCAATACGAGCGGAACTATCGGTTCAATTTTAGCCGGAAGCTCTTCTTTTATGACTGTAATTTTAGCCGGAGCGTTTCTTAAAAACGAAAAGCTGTCGTCATTTGCCGTTCTGGGCTGTTTGCTCGGTCTGGGCGGGGTAATTCTTGTCAATATCAACCAGGGTTCCGCCGCGGGGACGGGATTCAAATGGTCGGGCGAAGGCCTCTTGTTGCTTTCGTCTCTGGCTTCCGCTTTCGCCTTAATCCTCAGCAAAAAACTGACAACGCGCAATCAGCCGCGCGTTCTGAGCGGCTGGAATTTTCTCATGGGCGGGCTATTTCTGACCCTTGTCGGAACTTCTTTCGGCGGCGAATTAAAACCTTTGAATTACAAGGCGTGGCTGGTATTGCTCTATCTGGCGATGCTCTCGGCAGCCGCGTTTTCGATTTGGACAACCTTGATAAAATATCATAAAGTATCAAAAGTCAGTGTTTATAAAAGCCTGATTCCTGTGATCGGAGCGATCGGTTCGGCGCTTATCCTCAAAGAAGATATATTGCAACTTCGACTGATTATTGCTTTAATTCTTGTAGTGCTTGGTATCGTTCTGGTCAATCAAAAAAACCATAACAGCAAATCTTCAACAGGAGAATAAAAATATGAAAGTTACAAAATTCGGGGGCAGTTCTTGTGCCGGCCCCGTGCAGTTTATGAAAGTGAAATCGATTATTGAGGCGGATCCGGAAAGAAAAGTAGTGGTTGTTTCAGCGCCGGGTAAAGGCGGCAAGGAAAATCACAAAATTACGGATATGCTCTATCTGTGCCATCAGCTCATGGATATCGGCATCGGCGGCGAAGAAGTTTTTGATTCGATCAGCGAACGTTTTTTAGAAATACAAAAAGAGCTGAACTTGTCCATCAATCTCGGCCAGGAACTGGAAGCGACTGAAAAAACGCTCAAGCTCGGTTCCGACGTGGCGTACGCGGCAAGCCGGGGAGAGTATTTTTCGGCGAAATTGATGGCATCCTATTTGAATTATGAATTTGTTGACGCGGCGGAAATAATACGTTTTGACCAAAACAAACAATTTGATATGCATCGATCCAAACAATTGATCAGAGACAGGCTGAAGCCGGATGGCCGCTATGTGGTCCCGGGATTTTACGGAGCGGAGGAGGACGGGACAATCGTCACTTTCCCGCGCGGCGGCTCGGATATTACCGGCGCCATTTTAGCTTCCGCTCTGGCGGCTGAAAAATATGAGAATTGGACGGATGTCTCCGGCTTTTTAGCGGCAGATCCCAAAATCGTGAAAGACCCTCAGCCTCTCTATAATGTTACCTATGAAGAATTACGGGAACTCAGCTATATGGGAGCGCAGGTGCTGCATGAAGCCGCAATTTCCCCGGCAAGACAACGCGGCATTCCGATTCATATTTTGAATACGAACGCTCCGAATGACAAAGGGACGATGATTCTGCCCCGCGCCAGACGGATTGAGGGGAAAAATCTGATCACGGGGATCGCCGGTCTGAAAGATTTTATGATCATCGATGTTGAAAAATATCATATGACCGAAGATATCAGCTTTTTCAGGAAATTATGCTCCGTCTTCGAGGCGAACGGGATTCCTATTCATCATATGCCGTCTTCGATTGATCGCGTCTCGGTTATTGTTCGAGAAGAAAAGATGAAGGGGAAAGAAAAGAAAATATTGGAAGAGCTGGATATTTACTGCAAGCCGGACAAGATCGAAATTACGAGCGGACTTTCATTGCTGGCTGTAGTCGGCGAAAATATGGCATTGCGCCCCGGCGTTTCGAGCCGGGTATTCGGTGCCGTAGCCAAAGCAGGTATCAGTATTCGGATGATCACCCAGGGTTCAAGCGAAGTGAATATTATACTCGGTGTGACGAATGAGCATTTTGAAAAAGCGATTCGGGCCATTTATGATGAGTTTTTTAGAAAAGATGAGGAAGAATAAGTGAAAATTGCGATTTTAGGCTTTGGTATCGTCGGACAAGGTGTTTACCGTATTTTGAGCGAACAGAAAAAAGCGCATAATCCGCTTCTGGAAACCCTTTCAGTCAAAAAGATTCTGGTGCGTGATCCTGCCAAAAAAAGAAAAACGCCGGTGCCGCAAGAATTGTTTAGCAATGATTTCTCTGAGATTCTGCGGGATCCGGAAATTGAGTTGATTGTCGAGGTAACCAGCGACAAGAATAAAGCCGTAAACTATATGGCAGAATCGCTGCGAGCCGGCAAGCATGTTGTCACCGCCAATAAGGCGGCTTTGGCGGATCATTTCAAAATGCTGCAGGATACGGCAAAAACCTGCGAACGTCATCTTAAGTTCGAAGCCTCGGTGGCAGGCGGTATTCCCGTTCTTGCTCCTTTGGGCCGAATTTCGAGTTTCGATAATATCTATCTTCTGCGCGGCATTGTCAACAGCTCCACCAATTATGTGCTGACGGAAATCTGTAAGGGAAGAGCGCTCAATGAGGTCAAACGCGAAGCCAGAGAATTAGGTGTTTTGGAGGAAAATCCGGAGGACGATCTGTGCGGCCATGACGCCATCCGCAAATTGAGCATTATGTCGATGATGATTTTGCGGCAGGAGATTAAAGAAGCGGATATACCGGGTTTCGGCATCACGCAGGTCGATGATCGCGACTCCGAGATTTTAGGGAAAGACGGCTATCAAATCAAATTGCTCGCTGAATTATTAAACGGTGAAAAAGCGGGGCTTAAACGAGATGAAATTTGTTTTTCCGTTTTCCCGACCGCTCTGCGTAATAATCGCTTTAATCATGTTGACGGTTTGTTTAATGAAGTGGCGTGGCGCGGCGAGTACTGTTCCGAGCTGCGTTTTTCGGGCTTCGGCGGTACGATGTTTCCTACCGCGAGTGCTGTGGTTTCCGACATCATCGGGGTTTTGACCTCGGAGCCTCAATATTTTCCGCAGGATCAAAAGCACTATCATTCTATTTCTGAAAATAGAACCTCCGTTTTTTATTTACGTCTTCATGGTTCCGGCCGGCAGGATCGGAATTTAGAACGGGAATTGCGGACTTTAGCGGATCAAATTCTGACAGAGTCGGATTCGGAATTAACTTTGCTCACAAAGCCGATTGCTTATCGGGACGCGCAGATTTTCTTCGCAAAAGGTGTTCATGTTGTTCGGATTTTCGATGAAAAAGAATAAACGATTATCTGTTGACCCGGGCGGAATGAGATAATTGACGAAACGATATTTTATGCGTTAAACGGGTAACGGGGGAAAGAATATGAAATATCACAGTACGCGCAGTAAAAATTATTTAGTCGAACCTTCGGAGGCTGTACTGCAGGGGCTTGCTCCGGATGGCGGACTTTTTGTGCCTCGGGAAATCCCCCTGATTGATTTCGCAGAATGGCAGGATTTTGATTATCAACAAATCGCGCGGCAAATTTTCGGCATTTATTTTTCGGATTTGAGCCCGAAGACCATCGCCGATTTGGTGGCTGATTCCTATGCCGACAATTTTTCTGTTCAATCGATCGCTCCGACCCGCTGGCTCGATGACCGGATCGGTTTTTTAGAGTTGTGGCATGGTCCGACTCTGGCCTTTAAAGATATTGCTCTGCAGTTTTTGCCGCGTTTAATGAAAGCTGCGGAGAAGCGTCTCGGCGTTCAAAAAAAGGTCTTGATCTTGACCGCGACTTCCGGAGATACCGGGAAAGCTGCCATGGAAGGTTTTGCCGGCGTTGACGGGTTTGAAGTAATTGTTTTTTATCCCAACGGCGGCGTCAGCTCTTTTCAGAAACGACAGATGCTGAGCAGAACGGAGGACAATGTCCGAGCGATCTCCGTGATTGGCGATTTTGACGTTTGCCAGCGCGGTGTAAAAGATATATTTGCCGACCCTGAGTTAAACCGTCTGATGGCTGCCGAAGACTACACGATTTCTTCCGCCAATTCGATCAATATCGGTCGTTTGATTCCGCAGACCGTGTACTATATTCATGCCTATCTGTCAGCTGTTCGGATGTCGAAACTCCGCTATGGTGATCCTTTGAATGTGATCGTCCCCACCGGCAATTTCGGTAATATTCTGGCCGCCTGCTACGCGAAAGAAATGGGTCTGCCTTTAGGGGAGATTCAGTTAGCTGCCAACAGTAATCACGTTTTGGCGGATTTTTTGCAAACCGGAGTCTATGACGCCAACCGTGAGCTGGTTAAGACCTCCTCGCCCTCAATGGATATTTTGGTGGCAAGCAATTTAGAGCGTTATCTTTACCTGAAAAATCCCGATACGGAATTTATCAACGAGCTGATGCGGGAATTGAAATATCAGGGCAAGTTCGCCGTGCCGCTTGATTTAACGGACATAAATGCCACATGGGCGGATGAGCAGGAAACGGCAGAGGCGATCAGATCGGTATTTCGACAGTATCATTATCTGATTGATCCGCATACGGCAGTCGCTTATCACGGCTTGAGCGAAAAAAAGCCGAATAATCCGACGATTATCACCGCGACAGCCAGCCCTTTTAAATTTTTTGCGAAAATCTTGACTTCGCTCGGGCAAACGGTTCCGCAGCAGGATGATCAAGCGGTATCGGCCATTTCGGAATTAGCGGATCTGCCGATTCCTGAAACGGTAAAAAAATTATGGCAAATTCCGCAAGATGAAGAAATCGTCATCGCCAAAGATCAGATGATAGACAATATTTATCAATTAACCTATGTATAATAATACATAAGCAATCAATCTTTTTTGTTCTCTGAGCCAAGTGGCCGAACGGCTCGACATTTGGCTCCGGCGGATGAGTACTTTGAAGTTTTCCGTTTTTGGAACTTTTATTGATATTTGCCGATTATTTTTTGGAATTATTGTTAAATTTAGCATGAATGAATAAAAGTTATTGCATAATCACATCATAGATCTGTATAATTATCGTTTAATAGGGGCAATCATTTTGCCGGAATTGTGGAGGAGAGTATGGGATCCAAAACTTGGATGTATATCCTGAAAAGAGTCCTGCTTGGAATCTTAACCGTTTGGGTTGTTGTTACAATTACGTTTTTTGTCATGCATGCTGTTCCGGGCGGACCTTTTTTAGGTGAAAAAGCTGTTTCAGGAGCGGTTACCAAGGCGCTTGAGATTAAATACGGTTTAGACAAGCCTTTGTTTCAGCAATATACGACTTATCTCAAAGACGCTGTTACCAAATTTGATTTCGGACCGTCGCTTAAGCTCAGAGGCAGAAATGTCAATGAAGTCATTGCAACAGGACTACAGACATCCTTAGAATTAGGTCTTGTGGCTGCAGCGATAGCTTTGGTTTTCGGGGTCGTCCTGGGATCGACCGCTGCCCTGAAGCGCAATACGGTTTATGAAAAATCAGTCATGGTGATTACCACGGCTTTCGTTTCGATTCCCTCCTTTGTGATGGGCGCGCTGCTGCTCATCCTGTTCTGTCTGAGATTGCAGTGGCTGCCGGCGAACGGGGCGAGCAAAGGCGGTTTGGTGTTGCCGATCATCACCTTGTCCCTGTATCCCATGGCTTATATCACGCGTTTAACCAGATCATCCATGCTTGATGTGTTGGGGCAGGATTATATTCGGACAGCCAGAGCCAAGGGGGTTGCGAGGATAAAAATTATTTTCGGACACGCCTTGAAAAACTCATTGCTGCCTGTCATTACCTATTTCGGGCCGATGCTTGCATATATTGTTACCGGTTCGCTGGTTGTCGAGAAAATTTTCGCGATACCGGGGCTTGGCAGATTTTTTATCGACAGCATCATCAACAGAGACTATCCGATGATAATGGGGACGACCATTGTGCTGGCAACATTAATTATTTTTATGAATCTATTGAGCGACATACTTTATAAAGTAGTCGATCCGAGAATTCATTTTGAGTAAGATAAGGATAAAGAGTATGAAGAAAAATCCTTTCAGTATGCAGGTAGATTTAGATCAGTTTATTCCTGCGACGGATAAAGAAAAAGAATATTTAGTGACCATGCGTCCTTCAAGCACTTTCTTTAAAGATAGCGTCAGACGCATCAGAAAAAATAAAGTCGCCATGGTTGCTTTTTATATTATCGTGATCATCGTCTTAGCTGTAATTTTTGTGCCGATGTTCTGGCCTTACAGCTATGAACAGCAGCTTGGTCTGACTCCCGGAAAACCGGTTGATGCGACTTTCAAAAATCTCAAACCGTTTGAGTACGGCAAGACTGAACTGGAGAAGATTGACGCCGGGGAAAAGGTATTCCCGCATATTTTCGGCACGGATTCCGCCGGACGGGATTATTTTATACGCGTTATTTATGGCGCCAGAATTTCGCTGATTGTCGGATTTTTCGCCAGCATCATCGTTCTGGTCATCGGCTTGACGATCGGTTCTATCGCCGGTTATGCAGGAGGCAAAACGGATATTATCATCATGCGTTTTGTGGATATTATTTATTCTTTGCCGGATATGCTGATGGTGATCCTATTGGCTTCTGTTCTGCGTTTGACACTCTCTAAGGCGATTGAGGGAACAGCTTTTGCGAAAATCGGCAGCAATATTATCAGTTTATTTATCGTTTTCGCTCTGCTTTATTGGGTATCTATGGCTCGTCTGGTCAGAGGTCAGATTCTCTCCTTGAGGGAACAGGAGTACGTTTTAGCTGCCAGAACAGCCGGTGCCTCGGGCGGAAGAATTATCAAGAAGCATTTGTTGCCCAATTCGATGAGCGTGATTTTTATTTCAACGGCATTACAGATTCCCAGCGCTATTTTTACCGAGAGTTATTTGTCTTTCCTGGGTCTTGGAGTGAACGCTCCGATGCCGTCTCTCGGTTCTTTAGCCTCGGATGCCCTCAACGGTATGAGTTCCTATCCCTACCGCATGATTATTCCGGCCATTATGATTTCTTTAATCGTCTTATCGCTGAATCTGTTCGGCGACGGTCTGAGAGACGCGTTTGATCCGAAGCTCGTACAATAATAGAAAGGAGCGTTTATGTCATTATTAGAAGTCAAAAATTTAGAAACCTCCTTTTTTACCGACGCGGGAGAAGTTAAAGCCTTAAACGGCATTTCCTTTAATGTTGAGGCAGGCAAGGTGTTGGGTATTGTCGGCGAGTCCGGTTCAGGCAAATCCGTGACTGCCTATTCCATCATGCAGATTCTGGAGAAGAACGGAAAAATCGTGAACGGCTCGATTAAGTTTGACGGCAAGGAATTGGTCGGCTGTTCGGAAAAGGATATGCACGATATTCGCGGCAACCGGATCAGCATTATTTTTCAGGATCCGATGACTTCGCTCAATCCGACCTATACGATCGGCAGACAATTAAGAGAAGGCATTTTGCTGCATACCAAACGCAATAAAAAAGAAGCAGAGGCGAGAGCTTTGGAAATGCTCCAGATGGTCAATGTCAATGAGCCGAAAAAGCGTCTGAAACAATATCCTTATGAGTTATCCGGCGGCATGCGGCAAAGGGTGATGATCGCCATGGCGCTTGCCTGTGAACCGGATATTCTGATCGCTGATGAACCGACTACGGCTTTGGATGTAACAATCCAGGCGCAAATTTTAGACGTGGTGCAGGAACTGCAAAGAGATCTCGGTATGGCGATTATCATGATCACCCATGACCTCGGCGTAATCGCTCAGATTTGCGACGAAGTAATCGTTATGTATGCCGGCAGAATCTGCGAGCAGGGAACTGCGGACGAGATTTTTTATAATCCGAAGCATGAATACACAAAAGGACTTTTGAAATCGATACCGAGCATCGGCACGATCGGTCAAAAACTGGAGTCTATTAAGGGGACGCCGATCGATCTTCTCAATTTGCCGCAAGGCTGTGCTTTTGCCCCGCGCTGCGCTGAAGCCAGAAGAATTTGTCTGAGCTCATTGCCGGAGCGCCTGCAAATCAATGAAAACCATCAGGCTGCCTGCTGGCTGAATGTATTAGCCGCTATGCAAAAAGAGGAGGAAGCACAATGACCAAGTTTGAAACTCAGATGTCTCATGATCCTCTGCAATCTGCGTCATCGCCCTTACTTGATGTCAGACATTTGAAACAGTATTTCGATATTCCGATGGGGTTTTTTCGCTCCAAGCCTTTAAAAGCGGTTGATGATGTGTCTTTTACCATCGATCGAAACGAGACTTTAGGTTTGGTCGGTGAGTCCGGCTGCGGCAAAACCACTGTCGGCAGAAGCGTTTTGCGCTTATATGACATTACCGGCGGGGAAATTTACTTTAAAGGCAAAACGATTGAGAGCAAAGCGGATATCCATGAATTTCGTAAAGAATCGACTATGGTTTTTCAGGATCCTTACTCTTCCTTGAATCCGCGCATGACCGTAGCGGATATTATCGGCGAACCGCTCGATATACATAAAATGTATACCAATAAAAAAGAACGCGATGAACGCATTTTGGAACTGATGAACTACGTCGGTCTGAACAGCGAGCATGCGCGCCGTTATGCCCATGAGTTTTCAGGCGGTCAGCGCCAGAGAATCGGTATTGCCAGAGCTTTGGCGGTTAATCCGATCTTTGTCGTCTGCGATGAGCCGGTTTCCGCTCTGGACGTTTCGATTCAGGCGCAAGTCATCAATATGTTCGAGGAATTGCAGGATCGTCTGCATCTATCCTATCTTTTTATCGCCCATGACCTGCTGGTTGTCCGGCATATCAGCGATCGCATCGCTGTGATGTATCTCGGTAAGTTGGTGGAAATTGCAGGAGCGGAGGAAATCTATAATCATCCTCTGCATCCATATACAAAATCCCTGATTTCAGCTGTGCCGATTCCTGATCCGGATTATGCTCGCCATAATCAGAGAATCATTTTGGAGGGCGATATTCCGAGCCCTCTGAACGCACCTTCCGGCTGCCCGTTCAGAACCAGATGCCCCTATGCGGCAGAAGTATGCAGTCAAAGCATGCCTGATTTAGACGAAGTTTCGACTAAACATTTCGTTGCTTGTCATAGACTGGAGGAAATCAACTAAATTCAAAAATCGATGTTGTCGGAGTTTCTCCCTGGTCAGGGAGAAACCGATAATAGCGATGTTATGAATAATTAATCAAAATACTGAATTTTATTCAGAAAAAAACAAAAAGGAGAAAGAAATGAAAAAAGTAATCGCATTATTGTTGATGTTATGTCTTGCTTTATCAATCGTCGCTTGCGGCGGAAACGGCAAAACTGACGAATCAAAAGCCCCTGCTGACAAAACTGAAGCTCCGGCTGATGACAAAGAAACTGAAGCTCCGGCTGATGACAAAGAAACTGAAGCTCCGGCTGATGACAAAGA
>CAYFVK010000033.1:9870-14484 GCA_964346695.1 uncultured Mageeibacillus sp.
AAACTGAAGCTCCGGCTGATGACAAAGAAACTGAAGCTCCGGCTGATGACAAAGAAACAGAAGCCCCGGCGGATAACGGAGAAACAGAACCGGAAGCGTCTGAAGGCGGCAGCTCGATCGCGGTTTGTCTGGCTTCCGAGCCGGACACGATTGATCCGGCCTTAAACTCCGCTCTGGACGGCGGTATCTATTTAGTGCATCTCTTCCAGGGTCTGTCAAAATGGGATCTTGACGAGAACGGCAATGCCGTTATCGTACCGGATGCGGCTGAAGAGCTGGTAGAACCCGTGATGAATGAGGACGGTACGGTAACGTATACTTATACATTGCGTGATGGTCTGAAATGGTCTGACGGTCAACCGCTTACCGCCAATGATTTTGTGTTTGCCTGGAACCGTGCCGCTTCCTTTGAACTGGCTGCAGACTATGGCTATTTGCTTGATCTGATTGTCGGTTACGATAAAATCTGGGAACTTACCGGTGAAGGCGAGGACGCCGTTCAGGTGAATCCGGATGCGAAATTAGCGGTTGAAGCGTTGGATGAGAAAACCTTACAGGTTACGACAACCAATGCCGCTACTTATTGGGATGAATTATTGGCTTTCCCGACATTCTTCCCGGTACGCGAAGATGTTGTAGCTGATGAAACATGGGCGACCAAACCCGAAACTTATATTTCCAACGGCGCTTACAAAATGACCGACTGGGATCACAGCAGTGTTATCACAGTAGAAAAGAATCCTAATTTTATCGATGCTGACCAGATCAAAATGGATAAGATCGAATTCTTCCTCTCCGATGATGCAAATAACCAATTAACCAATTTCCAAAACGGCGCATGGCAGCTGATTGACGATGTTCCGACCAATGAAATCGCCGCTTTGCAGGAAAGCAATCCGGATGAATTCTTCGTTACCGGTCAAATCGGTACCTATTATGCCTGCTTCAATCTCAATGAAAGCCTGCTGCCGGCTGACAGCACTTTAACAGGTGCTGAAGCGGAAGCCGCAAATGCTGAAATTCGCAGAGGTCTGGGAATGCTCTTAGATCGAAACTATATCGTCAATGAAATTGCTCAAGGCGGTCAGGTTCCGGCTTCTTCATTCGTAGCCATGGGTATCACCGAGCCGGATGGTTCCGAATTTTATAAAAATACCGGCGTCAGCTCCGACTACGACGGCTATTATAATGTGACACCGGAAGCCTTTGAATCAACTTGGGCTGAAGGTATGGAACTGCTCAAAAAGTATTATGATTTTGATGAAGCGACAGGAAAATTTACCAATGCTCCGTCCATTCCTTATCTCTATAATACCAATGAGGCGCATCAGGCTATCGGCGAATATATTCAACAGGCGTTTTCCTCTGTCGGCATCGATATGACCCTTGAGAATCAGGAGTGGAACACATTCCTCAATACGCGTAAAGCGGGCGACTATGTCATGGCCCGTAACGGCTGGGTAGCTGACTATAATGACCCGATCTCTTTCCTTGATATGTGGACGAGCATTTCCGGTAATAATGATATTCAGTTCGGTAAAGGCGCACATAAAGACCTCGCCATTTATAGTATCGACTTCAGCGATCTCGGTTCAGATCTCAAGGTTGAGAACGGAACATGGGCTGAAACCTATGACGCGGCCATCAATGTGATCAAGAATGAAAAAGATCCGGCTGTACGTTATCAGATGATGCATAGAGCGGAAGATCTGTTAATGTCAACCAACGGTATCGTTCCGATTTACTACTACACAGATCTTTATATGTTGAAAAACAATGTTGAAGGATTCTTCATCACACCTTTAGGCTTTAAATATTTCAACTATTGCGTTATCAAATAAGCATTATTTTGCAGAAAAACCGATCCCTGTTTAGCTTATGCTAAACAGCGAAACAGCCCCTGATTAACCTCTCGGGCTGTTTTTTTATTAGATTTGAATGCGGGCGGTTTAGTTCATCGCCGGGAAATTATCGTGTTCTGTCGAATTTCTCTGATCTGTCATATTGCCTTGCTCTGTTCTGTTTTTGTGCTCGAAGTGATTGGCGCTTTGCTGATTCTTGGCAGCATGGTCCGAAGTGAGGTAAAATTTAAAAATAAAGCTAGGAAATAAATTGGCTATAACGAAATGTTTAAGATTTTTTGTTGTTGGAAAGAGAGGTAGCCGATCGAAAAATGGGAAAAAGAAATTTGTTTATGATTTTGCTTGCTGTTTTTTTGCTGTTTCTTGTCGGCTGCGGCGCTCAGGACAGGGAAATAACGGGGCATGAAAATCTTCCAGACTCCGGAGAAACAACGAAAAAAATTGAAGTGACAGGAGAGAATAAAGATATGACAGGAAAAAAAGAAATTTATTTAGCCGGCGGCTGTTTTTGGGGAACCCAAAAGTTCTTTGATCAATTTGACGGAGTCGTCCTCACCGAAGTCGGCTATGCCAATGGTCCCGGCAACGATGTTACCTATTCGGATGTGATTGCCGACAGCGGCCATGCCGAGACGGTTCGCGTGGTTTATGATGATCAGATCATCTCCTTGAATAAGCTGCTCCATTATTATTTCATGGTGATCGATCCTGTGTCGCTGAATCGGCAGGGCAACGATGTCGGGATCCAATATCGAACCGGCATCTATTATACCGATGCGGCGGATCTTCCGGAAATAGAAGAAGTCTACGCGGAACAGGAAGAGAAAGCAGGTCGAAAATTGGCGGTGGAGCTGGAACCGCTGACAAATTTCGTAACGGCCGAAGAATATCATCAGAAATATTTGGATAAAAATCCCGGCGGCTATTGCCATATACCGGCAAATTACTTTAATTTGCAGGAACGCGAACAGGAAGAGCTGCGCGATCGCATCGGTGATCAGGCCTATGACATAACTCAGAATGCGGATACCGAAAGACCTTTTACCGGCGAATATGATCATTTTTTTGAAAAAGGAATTTATGTTGATATAGTCAGCGGCGAGGTTCTCTTTTCATCGGAGGATAAATTCGATTCGGGCTGCGGCTGGCCGGCTTTTTCCAAACCGGTGAATGAAGAAGCTCTCAGAGAATTTGAAGATCATTCCTTCGGCATGAAACGGATAGAAGTGAAAAGCAGCAAGGCGAGGTCTCATCTGGGGCATGTATTTGAAGACGGCCCGGCTGAACTCGGCGGACTGCGTTATTGTATCAATTCAGCCGCTTTACGATTTATTCCCTATGATCAGATGGAACAAGAGGGTTACGGCGAATATAAGAGCTTGTTTGAAGATTAAACAAAAGATTTGTCCGCCGGAGCACGAATAAATCCGGACAAAACTCAGAATTATGCGAATCCGAATCAAACCGGTCGTGGCTTAAACATAGCAGGAGTCGCTATTTATGCAACTCCTGCTATGAGAATAAGAATGAGAATTACCTGCTTGCCTGATCAAAAAAGTCTGAGATCCGATCAAGCAACTCTTTGTTGACCTGGTTCACCCTGTCTAAATCGACGGAATCAACAAATTTCTGCCTGACCTCAAGAGGCATCTCTTCTTGATATTGAGTCTCGAGATTATTAAATTCCTGATTTTTTTCCGCTATATAGGATAGGGCTTCAGTCGGATGAAATAGATTATTGTGTCCGTTTTGACCATCTTTGCAGATGATATACGTTTTAACATTGGGATTTATCAGCTCGTCCAGATGAGCGATAAGAGCGGCATGGTCAAACGAGATCATCTCATCCGCCGTCCCGTGGATGAGCAGAATAGGCGTGTCAGAAGCGTTGATGCTGTCTACCGCGTTGCGTTTATAATTTTTCCCGCCAAATGATAAAAGCTGGCTTATATAAAAAAAGAAATCCGCCCTGCCATCCGTTAAGTCCGTTCCCATCATCTCCGAGCCCTGTTCAGCCAATAACTCAACCGGATAGGCATAGCCCGCGATAGAAGCGACCGCCGTAATATCATCACGATAACCTAAGGCCTCCGCTACGGCAAAACCGCCCCAGCTATGACCCATCAAATATTTCGACTTGCTATTCAGATCCTGATCGCTGTCGATATAGTTCAAGGCGGCCTCCAGATCCAGAGCCGATTGCAGCAGCCCTTTTGTGCTTTTCCCTTCACTCGTGCCTGAACCTGTTGCGTCATAGGCAAAAACCAGATAGCCGCGGTCGGCCATTTCAATTAACTCTTTCATATAATCCTCATGGGCTCCGCCGAGTCCGTGCGAGAAAACGAGCAGTCGATCCGCGTTTATATCCCCGTAAAGATATGCATTCAACTTGTTTTTACCGGACATGAAAGTCTTTTCGATTCGGGGATAATCTTTTTCATAATGCGAGTAGCGATAATCGGTCGTGGGATAATCAGGATAACCTCCTCTCGTAAAAGAACCGGTCACCGAAAAATGAATCAGTAAAGTCAATCCGAGAAAAAGCAATAAAATAATAATTATCACAATCAATAAAATTTTTAAAAACATACTCTTTTTCTTAACTTCTGCCAAAATATACCTCCGTTATCAATCATTAATGTATCCAAAATTTTGCTGTATTATAACTGATTTGCATCAAATGATAATTATCAGTATGGGCGAGTTGTAAAATAAACTGAAATTAAAAAGGCTCGCCACAATCCTGTACAAT
>CAYFVK010000034.1:0-4060 GCA_964346695.1 uncultured Mageeibacillus sp.
CAGGGACATAAATTATCGGGATGCCTCTCGATCGTTGCAGCCACAGCCAACACCGCCTCTTTGCTGAAAGGATCTATCTCTTGATGATCGATTTCGCGCAGAATCTCTTTTTTAGTATAGAGTTGCTCAGCCACAAACTGCGCCGCCCGTGCGCCTGAAACATAACACGTCGCCGAAGAACCAAGTCCTCTCGCGACCGGGACTTCACTCTTTACGGAATCAATAGATTCAACTAAAGGCAGGTCCAGATCAAACAGCTCCGCGTACTTTACATAAGCGTCCATCATCGGCAATTGATTGCTCGGAGTAATCGCCAGCCGCTCATATTGCTCATGCGGACTGACTGTGTCCTCAATGTTTCGCCAGCTAAACCGAAAGTGGTTATAGATTTGAAACGCGATGCCGAGACAATCAAAACCGGGACCTAAATTTGCGCTTGTACCGGGAACTTTTATCGTAATTTGCCGCATATGCGTCCTCACATTCTAAGATTATAGTCAAACTGCGAAAGGATCACTCGCTGTTTCGCAATCAAATTTATTCTACTATACTTTTTCCCTTTTATCCGTTTACTTCACCTATGTTAATTGCCCCGTCATTTTTAATAATTGTCGATAGGAAAGAGCCATGATCACAAAGACAACAAGCAGGAAATAAGGGAAAACAGCAATACCGAACAGATCGCCGAGCAATCCCAAAAAGGGCGGCAATATGATATTGCCCATATAGGCTGAAGCCATTTGCAAACCGATCATAACGGGCGAATTCCGTCTGCCGAAATTCTGCGGTGTGGAATGAATAATACAAGGAAAAATCGGGGCTGAGCCGAAACCGATAATAATCAGACCGAGCAAAGCCGTCGTTTCTCCCAAAGGCATAAATAAAATAATTACTCCTAATAGGAGCAGAGCCTCTCCGAGTTTGATCATTTTTATATCGTCGAAAATCAGAGTCGCGAAGCCGCTTAAAAATCTGCCTGCGGTTAAGCCGATGAAAAATAAACCGCCGAAAGCCGCCGCTTTTTCTCCGCTAATTCCATGATGCGCGAATAAATAAGAACTTGCCCAAAGTCCGATCGATTGTTCCAGTCCGCAATAGCAAAGGAAGGTAAGAATAATTTCTTTGGAGCCCGGCAGCTTCAGGGCCTGCCAAATTGTTAGAGATGAATTTGACGGCTGTTCAAACTTCTCCCTTTCCTGCTCCGTATGATCCGCTCTGATCGGCTGATCATCGAATTCGGTTTGTTTGACCAGTTGCTCGTGTTTTTTCCATACAGGCATACTGATAATCAGCATGACCGCGAGCGCTAATTGGATCATTGAAACTGACCGATAACCCATATTCCAGGTTCCACCGCCGGTAAGGACCATGCTCATGATATAGGGGCCGGTCATCGCGCCGACTCCCCACATGCAGTGCAACCAGTTCATATGCTTGGCGGAATAATATAGAGCAATATAATTATTCAATGCGGCGTCTATGCTGCCTGCGCCAAGTCCGTAAGGAACAGCCCATAAACATAAGGCGAGATAGGAACGACTGATCGAGAAACCGTACAGCGCAAGCGCTGTTAAAAAAACACTGCCGAGAACAATATGCCGGGTTTTCAGCTTTCTCGACAAAAAATTATTGCTTAAGCTGGACACAACAGTAGAACCGGAAATAATGGCAAAAATCAAGCCGGAAGCGGCAAAATCAACATTCAGTTCGGTATACATCACCGGCCAAGCGGAACCGAGCAGGGCATCCGGCAAGCCGAGACTGATAAAGGTCAGATAAATAATAACCAAGAGCAGATGGATCATAATATCTCCGTTAAATGAATTATGCGCGACGCATACCAAACAATAATACCAAAAAAAACAGGTTGCCAGTATCGACAACCTGCTCAAAACTTATTCAACTGAATTCGGCTTCAAAAAGCAGCCGAAAATCGATGTTGCTCTAATCCGAATTATAAATTGCCATCTTTCTTAGCCATATGCATCAGAAGATCAACGGTACGGTTGGAGTAACCCCATTCATTGTCATACCAGGAAACAATTTTGAAGAAACGTTTTTCATTCGGTAAGTTGTTTTTCAGCGTGGCCAATGAATCATAAATTGAGGAACGTGAATCGCCGATAATATCGGTAGAAACCAGATTCTCATCGGTATAGCCTAAAATGCCCTTCAAGTATGTTTCAGAAGCTTTCTTCATCAGGCTGTCAATCTCTTCGATGGAAGTATCGCGTTTGGCGGTAAAAGTCAAATCAACGACGGAACCTGTCGGAGTAGGAACACGGAAGCTCATACCGGTCATAATGCCGTTAACTTCCGGAATAACCTGACCAACGGCCTTGGCGGCACCCGTGGTGGAAGGAATAATATTGATAGCAGCAGCGCGTCCGCCTCTCCAATCTTTCATGGAAGGACCATCCACTGTTTTCTGAGTTGCTGTGTAGGAATGAATCGTTGTCATTAAACCTTTTTCAATGCCGATACCTTCTTTAAGCAATACATAGACTAAAGGTGCAAGACAGTTTGTTGTGCAGGAAGCGTTGGAAACCAGATTATGCTTCTCGGGATCATAGTCATTTTCATTAACGCCGACTACCATCAATTTCACTTCACCTTTGCCCGGAGCGGAGATGATAACTTTTTTAGCGCCGGCTTCGAGGTGACCTTTAGCCTTATCGGAATGAGTAAATAAACCGGTTGATTCAACGACATAATCAACACCTAATTCTTTCCAAGGCAAACCGCTCGGTTCACGGGCAGCCATAACGCAACGTGTTTTATTTGTGCCGTTGACGACGATAATATCATTTTCTTCTAAACCGGGATCTGATTTTTCCGTAGACAGTTCATGTTGGAACTTGCCTTGAGTTGAATCATATTTTAACTGATAAGCAAAATAATCAGCGTCTGTGCTGACATCAGCCACGGCTACCACATCAATTTTGTCGCCCAGCAAACCCTGATCGCAAATCGCCTGAAAAACCATACGACCGATACGGCCGAAACCATTGATACCAACTTTAATTGCCATTGTATATTCCTCCTAATAAACTTGAATAATAAATAAAATTCACAGTGAATCAATTTTAGCGAAAAAGCTCCTCCATTACAAATATTTTCAAACGTTTACAACAAAGTTCGCACAAAAGTTACATTTCTCAATCATCACATCAGTAAATACACAACAGAAGTCATAAAAGACACACTTATAAATTCCGATACTGTAGCGAAATATATAATTATAATGGTGAATAAATAAAAACATAATCAGGAATTCATAGTAGATTATACATATGTATAAATCTACTAAAAGGAGAATCAGCATGAATCTAAGAGAAGAAATGTTTGGTAAATATGAGTTGAATCAAACAAGTGGCATTAACCCGCCCGCAGCTCCTACATATCCTGCAGAATGGGGTTTTTCGTCGCAGAGGGTTTTGGAAATCATGACCCGCATCGATCCGGAAAAAGTAAAAAAATTATTTGAATATAACCGACTGCTGACGTCGAAAAATTAATTTCCATTTGATCGCCCGCAAAACAGAAAGGCTTTGTCAACAGCTCTCCCTCTGTCGAATCCCCGCGCCAGGAAAAGAATCCGTCCAAACGAATCGCGTATCTGTAGATTTCGATATCTTTGGAACGATAATTTACGGGTAGATAGATTGAAATCTCATTAGGAGATCCCGGTATATCCGAAGCAGTTTCAAACATACCATGACTTAAATTACAATCTCCATAATACCAATTCGTTCCCCGTTCCGGTCCGGAAGTAAGAAACGCCTCTTCTGTACGACGGAAATTATAGCCATCCCGGCTCGTCATAATGACAGCGTCCGTCATGGCTGTGCCCGGTCTCCCCCATTTTCTTATAATATCGGTTCTGCGTGCCCGATCAGGCAAATGATAAAAATTATTTACATCCAAATAACGATCGATATATCTCATCGGCAAACCGATAAACATATGTTTTGCGCGATAATATAGCTGAACCTGATTTGTATATAACTCGTAGATATCCTCTGTATTCCAGTAATTTAAGACACGAGGTTCATCCCAG
>CAYFVK010000034.1:4160-13704 GCA_964346695.1 uncultured Mageeibacillus sp.
TTCATCCCAGCAAACTTCCCGTCTTGAGTCTAAACGAATCGAATCCATGCTATTCGTCATCCCCCTTATAAAAAACGCTCAGCAGAAATCAAGAAACAGATCAAACAAAATCTTCTGCAGCTTTGCAGGAGTATGCTGTCTGTTCAGCAAAGCGAAAAAGCAATCAGATGATATTTCATATCATAAAGTAAATATCATCCGATAACTTATAAAATTGACTATTCAATTTATGAAAATAAATATTTCCGAATTCTTCTATCCGTTATTTTTTCGGCTATCCAAAAAGATACTTTTAGAATTTCGTATGCCATTTCACTCCTGGGGGATCAATTTCCAAGAGATTTTGTCGCTGCTATACGACCGTCAAGCAAATCAGGCGCGCAGGATCGGCTGGCGGGCCGCTTTCGTTTCATCCGGTCTGCCGATCGGCGTGTGATGCGGGGCGGTTTTTAATATTTCAGGATTTTCTTTCGCCTCTTTAGCTATTTCGATAAACGCGTCAGCCATACCGTCCAAACCTTCCAGTGTTTCGGTTTCTGTCGGCTCAACCATCATCGCCTCGTGTACAATCAAGGGGAAATAGATTGTAGGCGGATGATAACCGGCATCGATAAGACGTTTCGCGATATCCGTAGTTTTGACATCATTCTCATTTTTCTGCCGCATGCCTGTGATTACAAATTCATGCATAGGCGGCTCAGCATAAGGCAGATCATAATCATCTCTGATTTTACTCAAAAGATAGTTGGCATTGGCGACCGCCGCTTCGGATACTTCTTTTAGACCGGCTGCGCCGTAGGCAAGAATATAGGCGTAGGTTCTGATTAAAATTCCGAAAGAACCGGTAAAAGCCCGTACATGGCCGATCGATTGCGGACGGTCATAATCCAGAGAAAAATTCTCGCCCGACTTTTTAACCACCGGTTTCGGCAGGAATGGTTCCAGAATCTTTTTCACTCCAACCGGTCCGGCCCCGGGACCGCCGCCGCCATGCGGCGTGGAGAAGGTCTTATGAACATTGATATGAACTACGTCAAAGCCCATATCTCCGGGTCTGGTTTGCATTAAAATCGCATTGGCATTAGCGCCGTCATAATAGCAAAGACCGCCTGCCTGATGTACCAGATCCGTAATTTCTTTAACCTCGGTTTCAAACAGACCGAGCGTATTCGGATTGGTCATCATGATACCCGCAACAGTATGGTCCAGCTTGCTCTTCAAATCTTCTATATCGACTCGCCCATGCTGATTTGACTTAATCTCCCGTGTCTTAAAGCCGGACATCGCAGCGGAAGCGGGATTTGTGCCATGCGCGGAATCCGGGATTAACATGACTTTTCTTTCTGTATCGTTATTCGCTTCGTGATAGGCTTTGATCATCATGATCCCGGTCAGTTCGCCGTGCGCGCCGGCGGAGGGCTGAAAAGTAAAAGCGTCCATGCCCAAAATAACATTCAGCTTTCGCTCCAGTTTATAGATCAATTCCAAATTACCCTGAACCGTTTCCGCGGGCTGCAAAGGATGCGTCATAGCAAAACCCGGCAGTGCAGCCATATTCTCGTTAACTTTGGGATTATATTTCATGGTGCAGGAACCGAGCACATAAGGGCCGTTTTCCACGCCGAAATTTTTTGAAGAGAGGTTGGTAAAATGACGCAGCACCTGGATTTCCGCCAAATTCGGCAGGTCCGGCAAAACTTCGGCGTAGTGCTCGCCGTAGTAAGAAGCGAAATTCGGAGTTTCGACATCACAAGGTTTAATTAAACGATTTTCAGCTTCGCGCAGCTGCGGCAAATCAAAAATTAATTTTGTTTCGTATACCATCATTCTGCCTCCTTGGCATGCTCAATAAGCGAAACAACTGTTTGTACAAAGTTGTCCATCGCAGCTTTGGATTTTTTCTCGGTTACGGCGAGCAGCCAGACATTGTCGTCTAAGGTCAGACCGCCGATAATTTTTCGGTCAAGTAATTTTTTATTCAAAGCCTTGAGGTCAATCCCGTCTTTGGCCTGCAGCGCGAATTCCCGGAAAAAGCATTGCTTATAAAGATCCCGGAAATAGCCGGTCGCTATAAGCTGATCATGCAGATAGATGGCTTTGGCTGCTGATTGTGCCGCCACTTCCCGCAGACCGTCCCGACCGTTCAGAGCGAGATAGATCGTTGCCGCTGTGGCCAAAAGCGCCTGATTGGTACAGATATTGGAAGTCGCTTTTTCGCGGCGAATATGTTGTTCCCTTGCCTGAATGGTTAATACATAAGCCGTCTTGCCCGCACTGTCTTCGGTTTGGCCGGCGATTCTGCCCGGCATTTTACGCAAGCATTTTTCTGTGGCTGCCAAATAGCCGACAGCGGGCCCGCCGAAGCTCAGCGGCACACCCAAAGGCTGGGCTTCGCCGCAGGCAATATCGACTCCGTAGGAACCGGGGTTTTTCAATAAAGCAAGACTAATTAAATCGGCTGAAACAACCGAGAGCGCTTTGATCTTTTTAGCCGCGTCTACCAATTCCGCCTGATCTTCAACCAGACCGAAAAAGTTGGGGCTTTGAATCATCAGAGCGCCATAATCATCGCCATCAGGATAGGTCCCCGCGGCGGTTCCCTGTGCGTTCAAAGCACCGATCTCAAGTTCCAGATCAGCAGCATGGAAATAGGTTGTTATCGTTTCAATATATTCGGGATTCAGTCCTTCTGAAACCCAGACCTTTTGTTTGCGGGTCTGCCGACAGGCTAAGAGCAAAGCCTCGGCGGCGGCTGAAGCGCCGTCATACATCGAGGAATTGGAAATGTCCAGACCGGTCAGTCGGCAAATATAGCTTTGCCATTCAAAAATCGCCTGTAGGGTTCCCTGTGAAATCTCCGCCTGATATGGTGTATAGGAAGTCAGAAACTCCTGTCTGCTGATCAGATGATTGATCACGACCGGAATATAATGGTCATAAAATCCGGCACCCAGATAAGAATCATATTGATCCACCCTCTTATTTCTTGCCGCCAGAAAACCCAATTCTTCAATAATTTCCGCTTCGCTCAGGCCTTCCGGCGGCAAATCGGAAAATTCAATATTTTTTAATTTGATATCATCCGGAATAGAATCGAAAAGCTGTTCCAACTCTATGCCGACGGAATGGAGGATTTCTCTGCGTTTCTCACGATTAATCGGAATATACCCACTCATATTCTTTCACCCCGCTTCTTTTCTCAATAGCCGATTTATTCTTTCCAAGATAAACTCAGCCGTCTGCTGACAAACACTGACTCGTTCTTCTAAAAACAAATCCGGCTAACTCAGGCATGAAAGTTAAACCGGATCTGCGGAAAATCATCTTTACATCGGATTTTCTCTGCTTTCTCCCGGTTTATTGTGATTCCGCGTTCGCGTCCTTCATCCGGGATACTCCTTATCCGGGCCAGCTATACTTCTTCTAAAAGAGCTTCATAGCCTTTATTATCCATCAAATCCTCAATCTGATCGGGATTCAGGACGCGGATTTTAATAATCCAGTTTTCATAAGCGTCGTTATTAATCAGTTCCGGCTCATCTTCCAGACTTTCATTAAACTCAAGAATTTCTCCGTCAACCGGCATATACAGATCCGAAGCCATTTTCACCGATTCAACACTGCCGAAAATTTCTCCCTGCTCAAATTCCTTGCCTTCCGCTTCCGCTTCGACATAGACGATATCTCCGAGCTCTTCCTGGGCATAATCAGTAATACCGATATAAGCGATATCATCCTCAATTAAGATCCATTCATGGGACTCCACGTAATAACGATCATCTCTAATTTCCGCCATTTTAACCTCCAATATTTAAATAAATGGTGTTTTCGTAATATTAAAGTTGGACAACTTTCCTCTAATTTCCACCTGAACTTCCTCTATATCCTGCGGAACCTCAGAAGAGATCAAAGCGAAGGCAATCCCTTTATTCAAAGTGGGCGAGAAACTTCCCGAAGTAATCTCTCCCACTTCCCGACTATCATAATATACTTTGTAATGACTTCTGGGAATAGCCCTGTCTTGGGCTGTAATCGCGATTAAGCGGTAAATATTTTGCTCCGTCATTTTTTTCCCGACAAAATCATGATCCAAATCGACAAATTTTCCCAAACCGGCTTCCAGAGGCGTGATCTGTTCGTTCAACTCATTGCCGTATAACGGCAAACCGGCCTCCAGCCTTAACGCATCCCTGGCCCCGAGGCCGCACGGTTTAATCCCCTGTGCCAGCAGATTTTCCCAGAGCTGAATAACATTTTCGGCAGGAATGTAAATTTCGTAGCCATCCTCACCTGTATAGCCTGTTCTCGAAACAATCAAATAGCTGCTGTTGACCGGAATCGAGAATTGTCTGAAGCGTTTCAAGCCGCGCAGTTTTTCCTCAAAGTCAAGTTCCGGATAAATCTTTTTTAATGCCGAAACTACGGGGTCGAGGCTGCCCGATCCCTGGACGGCTATCAGCCCGAAATCATCGGAAACATTCACTAATTTCAGACCCGCTCTTTGAGGATAGTCCGCCAGAACTTTCTCAATGTATTGAAAATCCCTTTCCGTATTCGAAGCATTGACCACCAGCATATAAAAGTCCGGCTGCAGCTGATAGGCCATCAAATCATCGACTACACCGCCATGCTCATAGCACAGCAGGGCATAATTGGTCAAAGCCGGATTTTTATGACTGATCCTGCGGGAAAGTAAATAATCGAGAAACTCACCCGCGCCGTCACCCGTCACAAATAGTTCTCCCATATGAGAGACATCGAACATACCTTGTTTTTCACGTACAGCTAAAGTTTCCGCTTTAATTCCGTCATATTGCAGAGGCATTTCCCAGCCCGCGAAATCGACCATTTTGGCATTGAGCTTGAGGTGATTTTCATAGAGTGGTGTTCTTTTCATTATTTTCTCACTTTCACGAATTTTTTCGGCATAGTCGCCGGATTTTTCGCAGATAACCTTCAGCTTATTCCGGGCCTTGATTTTGCAGGAAATACCGGGCTATCCATTGAACGATACTCTGAAATTTTTGAACTATTCACAAAATTATTCAGATTTTGTATATATCCTGAATCTAACAAGAGATTATCATGTTAATTAGAGCTTTGCAATGAAAAAGGAATGACTTTTGACGCCTATATAAGCAACTTATACAAAATCACGGAATCGGGCAGTAAACGGCGGCACGAAATTCGCCCGATATCTAATTACTTTTTTGCGTAAGAAATGCTGATTTTTTTACGACTTCAGGCATACGGGAATTAAAAGGAAAATATCTTCATTTTAACTTTTTCAGACACTTTAACCGGCCTGAAAAAGCTATTCTCCGACATAAATATTTTTCTGAAAGGATTAAGAATTTCCTAAAGATTTTCTATTGAACAGTTAAAGGGTAAATTATACAATTTATTCAATAAAATAATCTTATAAAATCGTAAAAAGAGACGGATTTATGGAAAACTCAGCGCAAACAATTATCGAAGTTAAGAATCTCAGAAAAGTCTATTTAGTTGGTAAACAACCGATTTTTGCTTTAGACTCGGTCAGCTTTGAGGTAGCCAAAGGTGAATTTTGCTCGATCGTCGGTACATCCGGCTCCGGTAAATCAACATTGCTCAATCTGCTTGCGGGACTCGAGCCTCCCAGCAAGGGTGAGATCATTATCAACAACCAAAACATTACCAAATTCAAGGAAAAACAATTGGTTGAATTTCGAAAAAAACATATCGGCTTCGTTTTTCAATCCTTTAATCTGATACCCAGCATGAACGCCTGGGAAAATGTCGCTTTGCCTTTGACATTCAAGGGAATTTCCTATGCCAAGCGAAAAAAGCTGGCTATCAATATGCTCAATCGATTAGGCTTAAAATCGCATATATTGCATAAGCCCAACGAATTATCCGGCGGTCAACAGCAAAGAGTCGGCATAGCCAGAGCCCTTGTAGTCAAACCGGATATCGTTTTTGCAGATGAGCCGACCGGTAATCTGGACTCGGTAACCAGTGCGGAAATCATGCAGCTGCTGCAGGAGATCTCAAGCGAAAACAATCAAACATTAATCATGGTTACTCATGATGATCATATAGCACATTTTGCCGATCGCATTTTCCAAATATCAGACGGAAAAATTATCGGCATAGAAAAGGGACGGGGAAGTTATGAATCAGTTGAAAACAAAGCATAAACAAAGGAATATAGAAATTATGAATCAATCAAAACCGAAACAAATGAAAAAACAAATCAAATCATCCATGCTGATTGCGGTATTGCTATTAAGCCTGCTTATTACCGCACTCAGCTCAGGTGGTCAAAATGTTCTTGCAGCTGAAAGCGAACCGCAAACAAGCAGGAGCGCGGGAGAAGCGAGCGAAAGCACAACGGAATCCGGCAACAACCCGACCGGCAATACGGAAACGCAGCCTTCCGAAACAGCTTCGATTACTGATCCGACTACCGGTACCGAGCCGACTACACAGCCCGATACAACGCCATCAACTTCCCCGTCGACCCCTCCGAGCGAACAAACAGAACCCGGCACCAAACCGACAGACAATCCGACGCAGCCAGCTTCACCGGATCAACCGAATCCGCAACCGACAGGCATCCCCTACTTATTAGTCGGAGAAGATGCGATTATCAAAGGGAAATGCGGAGAAAAAATCAAATTAAAATTACCCTTGGTCAATCTCGGCAATGCCCCTGCGATTAACCTTACCGCCAGCCCGATTCTGGCAAGCCGCGACGAAGAATTCCCGTTCGAAATCGAGCGCTCCGAATATTTGCGCAGCCTGAAAGGCAAACTGGAACCCGTCACTTCCCTTGCGGAGATCGAAAAAGCAACGAAGAAAATCGACTTCGGCGAATTTCGTGTCCGTGAAAATCTGACTTCCGGTTATTATAAAGTTTCATTCAAAATCAATTATCGTTACCCGGGCAGCAATAAATTTGAGGAAATCGAACGTTATTTCTTTATCAAGGTAGAAAATCCGACAAATCCTAACCCGAACAATCCTGAGGAACCGCCCGTCGATCCCGACAACAGCTTCGATCCCGGCGCGATGGACGGCGGATATTACGGCGGCGAATTCGGCGGCAGTGAAGAACCTAATAAATCAACACCCCGTCTTTTGATCAATAATTTCTCCACGAATCCTGAAAAATTATTAGGCGGCAAGGAATTCACCTTGAGTTTGACCTTGAAGAACACCTCAAAAGACTTTTCTCTGCGCAATATCAAATTAACCTTGAGCAGCCAAGGCGAAGAATCCGTTGTCTTTTTGCCGGTCGACGGCGCTTCAACCATATATATTGAAAATATTGATAAGGAAGCCGAACAGACCATCGATGTAAAACTGAAAAGCAATCCGACTGTCGAACAAAAATTTCATCCGCTGGATATCAAGTTTGAATATGAAGATAACAAAGGCAACCCCTATACATCGGACGAAATGATATCCATCATGATTTATCAGGAATTGCGCTGTGATATCGGAAAAATCGAAATTATGCCGAATCCTGTTTATACCGGCACCGAAGCCAATGTCATGTTCAGCATCCATAATAAAGGCAAAGCAACCTTGTATAATGTCTCGGTTGTGATTCCGGAAGGCAGCGTTCTGGAAGCCAACGAAAATTTCATCGGCAACATTGAATCCGGAAATTCAAAAGACGTCGATTTTATGATCAAGGCTATCTCACCTTCTATGGAAGAAGAAATTCCTTTCCAAATCACCTTTGAAGATGCGGAAGGCAATGTCAGCACGCTTGATCAAAGTATGCCCTTGATGGTAGAAGAATATGTAGAGCCTGAACCGTATCCTGATCCTTTTATCGATGATCCCGCTATGATGGGCGAAGTGGAAGAAAATCCCGGATTACCCTGGTACGTTTATTTGATCATCGGCGTTGTCGCAGTCGTTGGTGTGGGTGTGCTCATCGGAGTTTTGAGAAAAAGAAAATTGAAAAAAGAACAGGCAGAGATCGATGAAATGGTTTGATATATTAAAACTAAGTTTTAGCAATCTTTGGCGCAGAAAGCTCCGGTCTATTCTGACACTGCTCGGGGTAATTATCGGGACGGCTTCGATTGTGACGATGCTCTCAATCGGAATCGCCCAGACGGAAGCCATGATAAAGATGATCAGCTCATCTTCGGATTTAACGACCATAACAGTTAGAGGCAATGATAACGGCGTTTATAATGCTTATGACATGGTGTCGTCGGCCGGTCCCGGTACGGGAGAAAATCAGGAGAATTTAAAGCTGACTCGGGAAACGATTGAAATGTTTCGCTCCATCCCGAATGTGCGCGATGTTTCGCCTGTCCTTGCGATCGATCTGCACCTCTCTCAGGGCGGATATGAGAATTATATCACCTTGCAGGGTATGACTCCGGAGGCTATCGCCAGCAAGAACATTTATATCACGGATGGTGAAATGCCTGATTTTTCTGACTCGGCTGACCCCCTGCCCCTGTTGATCGGGCAAGATGTTCTGAACAGTTTCTGGAATCCTAATAGTCAGAACTATGAGCCGGCTGAGATCGATCTGCTCAATCAGACAGCCTTTGCCACAATTCAGGATTATAGCGGTTACGATACGGAATCGGCCCCGCCCAAGAAATTTATCATTTCAGCCAGCGCTGTTATGGGATCGCCGGATCCGATGTCCTGGTCGGAAAATTTATATTCAGCCTATACGGATCTGAATCATTTGGAGAATTTTTTGGCTCAGAATTATCGGGGCAAAGCCTGGCCCGGACAACCTGCCAGCAAAACCGGAAAGCCTGTCGGGGATGTTATCTACAGCAGTGCCTATGTCTTTTCCAGCGACTTGAAATATACGAAAGATATATTGACCACCCTGCGGGATATGGGATTTTGGGTTGATTCCAATGTGGAATTTATCGATTCCATGCGTGAGCAATCCGCGTCGCAGCAGCTGGTCTTAGGCGGCATCGGCGGCGTTTCTCTGTTGGTCGCCGCAATCGGCATCGCCAATACGATGATGATGTCCGTTTATGAAAGAACTAAAGAAATCGGTATTTTCAAAGTACTGGGTTGCAGTCTGTCCAGTATTCGCAATATCTTTTTGACGGAGGCGGCCCTTCTGGGTCTGATCGGCGGCATTTTAGGAATTGGTCTGAGCTTTGTCGCGTCCGCTGTCTTGAACATGATTTCCGCTAATTCGTTGGCGAGCATGGGGATCTATATAGGCTCGGAGACTGCAGCACTTTCAATTATTCCTTTATGGTTGATTTTAGGCGCAATACTTTTTGCTATGCTGATCGGAATTATCGCCGGCGTTCTACCTGCTCGCCGCGCTATGAAATTATCCGCTTTGGAGGCTATTCGCAACAATTAACAATTTTATCAGACGGCGGTTTTTTGCCGCCACCTGATGCAAATCACTCTAATCATGCAAAACCGTCGTTTCTGTCCACCCGATGGTCAAAAATGACGGTTTTGTGTTTCTGTTATTCTTCATCTGCATGTCTCGATCTCGCCGAGCATGTAAAACCGAAAAATTTGTCCACCCTCCGGTCAAAAA
>CAYFVK010000035.1:0-13289 GCA_964346695.1 uncultured Mageeibacillus sp.
GGACAAATTTTTCGGTTTTGCAGTTCAATCGTAAAATGTTTGTAAATTCTTGCTTTTTCGATTAGTAATCCGGTCTTTGCTGAACACTGAACCGTATTTTTTCAAAAATTCCATGTTACTATAAAAATCAAATATTAAAATTTGAATCAGAGGAAAGTTGAACCAGTATATCATGTTTAGATTAAATCAAATTAAAGTTCATTCGATTCTGAACATTCCGTACCTTGAGTTTGTAGCTAATCTCGTCACTTTCATCGTAGGCGAAAGCGGGAGCGGGAAAACTACATTGTTGCGTCTTTTAAACAAACTGCGCAGTCCCGATGAAGGTGAAATCTTTTATAAGGAACACAATTTACGTGATCTATCTTCTGTCAAATTACGTCGTGAAGTAGTGATGTTACCACAGTATCCAATCATTTTCTCCGGATCAATCAAAGAAAATTTACTGATCGATCTGCGTTTTTCGGAAAAACCGCCTGTCACAGACGACGTCCTGACAGAAATTCTCTCAAAGGTACAATTAAACAAAAATCTGAATGACGACAGTGACAAGCTCTCCGGCGGCGAAAAACAGCGTCTGGCTTTGGCACGTATCATTCTCATGGATCCGGAAACCTATCTCCTGGACGAACCTTCTTCCGCTTTAGACGAAGAAACGGAAAAAAATATTATTGAGCAGTTAGTTGACCATGTGAAGCGAAAAAAGAAAACACTGATTATGGTTACTCACAGCAAGAGAGTTGCACAGAGATACGCGGATGTAATCGTTGAATTGCAAGGCGGATCATTGCTGCCAAAAGGTATATATTCTAATCAAAACAAGTCTGTCGATAATGAAGCTGACAATAATAACAACGCAGACAACAACGACAACATAGTTTTGGAAAAGGTAAAATTATGAAAGATATTATTGATATTCAATTATGGCAGATGGCGAGCGCCTATCTTTTTGTGTTGTTGGTGCTGTTGATTCTGAGATGGCGCAAAATTCCACGTGAGAAAGAGCTTCTGATTTCCTCAATACGCATGACGCTGCAGTTGATTATTACCGGTTATTTGCTGGTTAAGCTGTTTGATCTTTCCTCGCCTGTCTATACACTTTTGGTGCTAATGATCATGGAAATTTTTGCCATTTTCACCGTTTATAAAAGAGCAAAATTTCCGCTTTCAAGTCGTTTGAAAGGTATCATCGCCTTATCGATGATCATAGGAACCGTCTCCTGCCTGTTCTTCTTTCTTTTAGTCGTAATCAACCTCTCCCCTTGGTATCTCCCGCAATACTTTATTCCTATCGCAGGCATGATTATCGGCAACTCTATGACCGGTATCTCATTGGGCGTCAATCGTCTTAGCGATGGGATGAAAAATCAAAAAGAGTTTATTGAAGGCACGCTGATGTTGGGCGCTACGCCACATGCCGCCACAAAATTCATCGTTGACGATGCTTTTGATTCCGCAATATTACCTACCATCAACTCAATGCTGGGTATCGGAATAGTTTTCCTCCCCGGCATGATGACCGGACAAATTCTTTCCGGTGTCTCACCGCTGGTAGCTATCAAATATCAAATTGTCATTATGCTGGGAATTCTCGGCAGTGTTGCCTTGACAGTAATCCTTTTCGTACAGCTCGGTTATCGTACCTTTTTTAATAAACAAGACCAGCTGGAAATTTAACAGTAAAATAATTTTTCGCCACAATCTATTGATAATTTTAAGCGGTAAAGTTTGCTTCTTCTGCCAACGCTGTCAAACATATTGCAACTTTTTGCCTTGCTTAAACGCAGCATCGATAATCGCGCCGCCAAGACATTCTTCACCATGATAAAAAACAATGGACTGGCCGGGCGTGACCGCTCTTGCGGGCACAGGAAAAAATACCTCGCAATTTCTGTTCGGTAAAATATGCAACTCACAAGGAATATCTTTTTGGCGGTAGCGCACCTTGCAGGTTATACCGGAGAGCGATGTTTCTGCAGAAAAAGTCGTCCCGAGAGGCAAATCGGTTATGAAATTCAGTTCCGAAGCGAGCAGAGAATCCGCGTAAAGCAACGGGTGATGAAATCCCTGCCCGACATAGAGCACATTTCTGCTCTGATCCTTGCCGATCACGAACCAGGGTTCGCCGGTTACACCGCCGCCGCCAATTCCAAGACCGTGGCGCTGTCCGATCGTATAAAACATCAGACCCTGATGTTCGCCTTTTTCAATACCATCGACAGTCAGCATTTTACCCGGACGTCCCGGCAGATAATTTGCCAAAAATTCGTTGAAATCCCGCTCGCCGATAAAGCAAACACCTGTTGAATCTTTCTTGTCCGCAGTCGGTAATTGATAATGATGTGCTAACCTCCGGACTTCTTGTTTTGTCAGCTCGCCGATGGGGAAGAGAATGTTTTTTAGCTGTTCCTGATTTAACTGATTCAGAAAATAGGTCTGATCTTTATTTGAATCAAGCCCGCGCAGCAAATGTGTCTTGCCGTCGCGGCGATCGACCCGGGCATAATGACCTGTCGCCACATAATCCGCTCCTAATTTGAGAGCATAATCGAGGAAAGCCCTGAACTTGATTTCTTTATTGCACATGACATCAGGATTGGGTGTTCTGCCAAGACGATATTCTTGAAGAAAATAAGAAAAAACACGATCTTTATATTCCCTTTCAAAATTTACCGAATAATAGGGTAAATTCAAGGTTCGACAAACCGCCGCAACATCCTTAAAGTCCTCCGTTGCCGTGCAATGCCCGTTTTCATCGGTATCATCCCAGTTTTTCATGAAAATTCCGATCACTTCGTACCCTTGCTCCTTGAGCAGGGCCATCGCTACCGAGGAGTCCACTCCACCGCTCATACCGATCACAACTTTTTTTCGATTTGGCATATTTCCTCTTTAACAATTTTAAATTACTATTCGCTCCGGGATAAAATAAATCCGGCATGTTTATCGTTCCGAAATCATTTCCGCATTCGCTGTTCTTGGCGATGCTGTTTAAGCTACGTTAACTGCCTCTGAATACGGGCGATGGCCGAGGCAAATCGCTTAAGATCAGAGAGCGGATTTTCTGCCGTAAAAGAAATGCGCAAACTTTGCTCCACCCTCGGACAAGATCCGTACATGGCTGTCAGAACTCGACTCGGCTCAAGTGAACCCGCCGCACAGGCCGATCCGGCAGACACTTCGATGCCCTCCAGATCCAGCATGATCAGCGCCTGCGACGCCGGCACTCCGCAAAACCAGATATTTTGTATGCCGATGGCAGGATCATGTTCGCCATTTACCTCATAGCGTACTTGTTCCGCCTCCAAAGCTGCAAACAACGCCTCGCTCAATTCCCTGATTTTTTGCTGTCGAAACTCCGACTCGCGATCGCTGATTTCCAGTGCCTTTGCGAACCCGCCCACCAGCATGGAACTCTCCGTTCCGGCCCTCCGATCACTTTCCTGATGGCCGCCCAAAAGCTCCGCCCTTAAAGGCAGCGCGGGATTTTGCCAAGCTAAGCCGATCCCTTTAGGGCCATGAATTTTGTGGGCATTAAGACTGAATGCGTCCGGCGCGAAATCACCCGGTTTCAGATTAGCGCGACAAATGGCCTGGACAAAGTCCGTATGAAAAAAAATATTTTTCTGATAACACAAAGCGGCCAGCTCAGACACCGGAAACGGTACGCCGGTTTCATTATTCAGTCCCATAATCGACACAAGCGAAGTCTGTTCTGTCAAATTTTTTTCCAAGTCGGACAATTCCGGTTTGCCCTGCTGATTCAACCCGAGATAAGTCACTTGAAAACCCTCTCGTTCAAGTGCACGGAACACCTCGTAAACAGAAGGATGTTCAGCAATGGAAGTTATCAGATGATTGCCTTTTCCTTCTTCCCGCAGTCGATAGGCATTTGACCTTATCAGCAAATTATTGGCTTCGGTTGCTCCCGAAGTAAAAACGACACCTTTAGCGGATACCCCAAGAATCCCGGCAATTTTTTCGCGCGCCTCTTCCAGCAAAGCCCGCGCATCGCGGCCGCTCCTATAGGAAGCCGAAGGATTAGCCCAGCTCTCTTCTATAATTTTCAGCATTTCGCCGCTTACTTCAGGCCGAACTTTCGTAGTCGCCGCATTATCCAGATAAATTCTTCGCATATTTGCCTCTCCCTCAAAGTTGTAATTATTATATCCTTTATCGGCAATGACTTGTCAATTCAATTATGTTATCTTGTTTTCAGTTCTGCAAAACAAAAACAAATGGAAAGGAAAATAGAATGGATTTTGAAAATAACATTAAAAAATACGCAGCAGCCATCGCTCATGTCGGCATCAATGTACAAAAAGACGATCACATTGTGATTAATACTGACAGCGATTCCCTGCCCGTAGCAAGAGAACTCAGCCGCGAATTGTGGAGAAGCGGTGCCGCCGATGTACTCGTTAAAATTAACGATGCGCAAATGGAATTAATCAAACTATCTGAAGCAGATTCCGAAGCACTCGCTAAAATCGGCCAGTTCAAAATCGATTATGCAGTAGCACAGATGGAAGAAAAATACCATCGCATATCTTTGGCGGCTTCTGCCCCGGGTCTGCTCAATCAAATTGATCAGGACCGTCTGCAATCCTATCAAAAAACCAACGCCAAAATGCGTGAGCCATTGCAAAAATATATGGATGGCGGAGAAATCAAATGGGTTGTGGCCGGTACCGCTTCACCTTATTGGGCCAAACAGCTTTTCCCGGAATTAACGCAGGAAGAAGCCATAGAAAAACTCTGGCAATTAATTTTTGCCACTTGCCGCATTGACCGCGAAGATCCGATTGCGGCTTGGCAGGAGCATGATCAGGCACTGAAAGATCATGAACGCTGGCTGGATGATCAGAATTTTGAATATTTAATGTACCAGGCTCCGGGCACTGATTTGACCGTATATTTAGCAGAGAATCATAAATGGGTCGGAGGTTCCTCCGAGACTCCTGACGGTATCAAGTACATGGCGAATATGCCGACCGAAGAGATTTTTACCACACCTCATAAATACAAAGTTGACGGCTATATCTCCTCTACAAAACCTTTGTCCGCTTTAGGTAAAATCATCGAAAATTTCAAGTTGACTTTCAAAGATGGTAAGGTCGTGGATTACGAAGCCGAGAAAAACGCGGACATATTGAAGATTCTGATGGAGACAGATGAAGGAGCAATCCGTCTCGGTGAAATTGCTATCGTTCCTCATTCTTCTCCCATCTCACAGATGAATGTATTGTTCAAGTCAACCCTGTATGATGAAAATGCTTCCTGCCACTTTGCCTTAGGCCAGTCCTACGCCGAGACAATAAAGGACGGCGCTCGATTAAGTGATGCAGAAAAGGATCGGCTGGGCGCTAATCAATCCTTGATTCATGTCGATTTCATGGTAGGTTCCGCTGAACTCAATGTGATCGGCGTAAAGCATGACGGCCAAAAAGTCCAAATCCTGAAAAATGGCGAATGGGCTATATGAAGTTGAAATAATCAGCGATTTCCCAATTCAGCGACTGCTTAAACGGGAGACTACCTAAACATTCGGCTACTGAAACAAGTGAGTATCTAAATATCCGGCTACTTAAACAAGTGAGTACCTAAATAAGCAGCTACTTAAACAAAACCGTTATTGTTGACCATGAAGTGGACAATTATAACGGTTTTGCATTAGTCAAAAATCCGGCACGATCAGCCGATGAATCTATTTCCGTGCAAAATCGCCATTTTTGACCAGCAAGTGGACAAATTTTTCGGTTTTGCTCGAACAGCCCTTAGAGTGCTAAGCGAACGCCACCTCTGAGGCGTGCAAAATCGCCATTTTTGACCAACCCATGAACAAACGGAAAACAAACGGAAAACTAATACGCTCAAACTCAATCTTATTTAATAATCATCCGATAGACTTTGTAAAGAAGCGGATTAACCGGAAAATCAAACTCCCCTAAATAGGCGACGACATGCGGATCAAAGTAACTTTTATATTCCATCAGACCACCCTTTAGATCACCCTCAACGCCGCCCATTCCGACAAACTTTGCGCCACGCGAAAAAGCCTCATTCATCGAAGCAAAAAAGACCGGATCCTGTGCCGGAATAAAAGAATAATCACGATTAAAGCCGGCATAGAGTATCTCAAAAGAATTACCGTAAAGCACACCCAAACAACCGGCGATCAGCGCTTTCTCGCCCTCTTTCTCCCGCATTTCCCGAAACAGATGTAAAAACTTATCACAAGAGTTCAACTGTCCCTCATACTCAACAATTTTTTTCGGAGCATTCGCCGGCAAATTCGCGATGCGCTGATTGATCTCTTCCTTCATCTGTTCATGCTTATCAATAGCATCCTGCAGATGAATCGTGCCCAGATAAACAACGCAATCGTCACCATAAACATTCATCAATTTTTGAAAATACTCAAGACTGCGCAAATTGATATCCTTCGCTTCTTCCGTTTTTTCAATCAAATAATAAAAGTCCGGCAGATCATCATACGAAGCGCGTTGTATATCTACCATCCTTTTTTTTGAATTCTTAATGGCAGTACGAGATTTTTTGCTGATTCTTTGTTCTAATGCACGTTCTTCCGCAAACGTAACTGCCTGATAACGCGGTTGAATTGTCTCATGCATCTGTTTGCTGAAACCCTGATGTCGAAAGCCGAGACTTTCTAAATAGTCGCGAATCTCCAAAGCCTCCGGATCGACAACATCTTCAAACTCTTCAAATTTGGCAGCATGTGCAAAAACCGGCGGATCAACCTTCAAAAAGGCACATTTCCCTTTTTTCGCAGCCTTGATTAAATGCTCAAAATATGTTTTGACAATTTCTTTATTTCGAAAATCCAAGATCGGTCCATGTGGAATATACCATACGGTCCAGCCAAACTTAACAGGCCGCCGGAGAACCAAAGCCGCCGCGACCAGCTCATTTTTTTCATTTCTCAAACCGGTCAGGAGATGACCCCAATTGTCTTTAATTTTACTCCAATTCGAAGATTGCAATAAATTGCAATATTCATGATTCTCGACAAAGGTGTCATACTCAACAGGATCTACAGTTAAAGAAAAGGTATAAGACATACTAACTCACTTTCATTATTTATTAAAAAAGAAAACTCAAGGATCTTTTTCACCGTTTAATTATCATAAAATCACTAACGAATTATTATCGAATTACCGATTAATTTTCATCGGATCACCAACTAATCAACAGCGAATCTCCGACTAATTATCATCAAATTTTCCGCTGATTTTTATCATCAACCGGTCACTTCTTCTATCTCAGCAAATCAACCATTCTCACTATATCTTCTCAAGTTTCCCAACTCAATATGCTCAGCGATCAATCGCACCGAATAATCATATAATTCCTGCGAACTGAATTTTGTCGCTTCATGTCTTTGAAAAACCTGTTCCGCAAAAATATCACGGTCTTTCCAGTCCATCCCATGATTGCTGTAATTCAAGAGCAGAGGCTGGAAATTATCCATTGCCTTGGCAAATCTTGCCTCCGCGGAGTTTCCCTCATTAAAATCATCGAATAACGCTATCATCTCCGCTTTTTGTTCCGCGGGCAGCATGGAAAAAAGCTGTTCCTTCGCCAGATCTTCGCGCGCTTTCTGTGTTTTCAGATTTTCCGTATCATAAGCGTAGGTGTCGCCGGAAAAAATTTCGACCACATCATGCAGCAAACAGAGCAACATCACTTTGCCGATATCGATCGGCTCATCACAATATTCTTTCAGAATATAAGCCATCATCGCCATATGCCAGGAATGCTCCGCCACATTCTCACGTCTGCCATGGCCCGTAAGATGTGTCTGCCGCAGCACGTTTTTTGCTTGATCAATCTGTAATATATACGCAATTTGCTGTTCTAATCTTGCATTATCACTCATCTAATCACCCGCTTCAGAAACAATTTCGCAATAAAATCTACGTGCTCAATAATTATAGCATTATCGGATCGGTCACAAGAATCCGATCGCTCTTCTATCACTCTAATCCAATTTACACGAAGATGACTCAATCCTCAAATCTCCAGTTTCCAGCCGTTGTCACCGTGGTAAATCATTTGCTTCGTCATACCGCCGTCAATACAAATATTTTCTCCGGTGATGAAACCCGCGTAGTCGGAGCAAAGGAAAAGAACCATTCGGGCAATATCCTGCGGTTTTCCGACCCGGCCAACCGGCTGCTGCAGAGCGTCGGCTCCGCTAAAATCAGTTCCTGTCGTATCGATCCAACCCGGCGAAATCGAATTCACACGCACTCGCCCGGCGAGGCTGACAGACAAGGCATGCGTCAGCGCCGCAATGCCGCCTTTAGCCGCTGTATAGCTTTCCGTTTGAGCCTGACTCATGCGATCTCTGGAAGAGGAAATATTAACAATCGCGGCTCCTTTTGCGAAATAAGACATGAACAATTTTGTCAGATAAAAGGGCGCGATCACGCCCACTTGCTGGGCATAAAGAAAATCCTCATACGAGCAATCCGCGATGCCTCGCATGATCGGCGCGGCATTATTTATCATAAAATCCACATGCCCGTGTTTTTCTATAACATGCTCAGCAAACAATTCAAGAGTCTTTTGGTCCGCAATATCACCGACAAAATGTTCACCCTCTTTTTGATCGATTACTTCCACCTTCGCTTTATGCTGTAGAAACTCCGATACGATGCATTCGCCGATTCCTGCCGCACCGCCCGTGACAACAGCCACCTTCCCGGCAAAGTCAAACATAATTTCCTCCCTTTCAAAAGGCAAAAAAATATTCCGTACCTGCAGAGAAAAGTCCCTGTTATAAGCACGGAATAGTCAAATTCAATACGCGATTAATAATTAATCAACATAAAAGACTCTGTTCGGTTTACGGTCTTCAGCCTTCGGCATCTCACCGTCTATATAGCCGATCGCGCAATGGCCGATGCCTTCCCATTCACCCTCAACGCCAAGATCTTTGAGCAATTTCTTGTATTCGTCCGTCTCGAATTCTTGTCTGGCGCGATGAATCCAGATACTGCCTAGCCCAAGCGAATGAGCCGCGAGCATCAGATTGCCCATCACCAAACTGCCGTTATAAATGCGATTTGACTCCTTTTTATTGCCCAGCACGACCAAAACCACCGGCGCACCGTAGAACGGATCAAAACCCTCGTCCCAGCCACCGATCCGGCAATTGGCCTGTGAAAGTTTATCTCTTGCTTCCTTATTTTTAATTACAAGAATGATGCTATCTTGCACGCCGGAACCGCTGGCCGCAAAAAGACCGGCTTCAACAATCTGATCAATATCTTCTTTTTTCGGCATCTCCGCCTTAAAGCTGCGAATGCTTCTGCGCTCTTTGATCGCTTTAATAATATCGTTCATTTGTTTCCTCCTTAAATTTTTCTTCTTCTATTATACACCACCTGATTTATTTTACATTTGGCCTGTGTAAAACTTCGCTCTATAATCCTCCGGAGCGGATTCTCAATTCCTTCATTTTTTTGTCGAAACTCCGCTATCCGGCGTTCAAATCTTTTCCTCAATCAATTCCACAAGTTCATCGAGTGAAAGATTCTTTTCCGCGGCGATTCTTGCCAAATCATCATATTCATACTTTTTCATGGTCACGCCATATCCCTCGGAATGCTTTACCCGCACTGCGCCAAAATCCGTTTTAATGCTATCCGTTTTACGGTCAAGCAGATATCTGTGACAGATATTCTCGCGGATTCCCAGCGTTGTTGTATGTTTGAAAACAGCCCGAACGATTTGTGCTTTTTTCTCTTCGGTACAGAGCACACAAAGCATGGTAGCGAGGCGGCACTTTTTCATCCCGATCGGGATCGTGTAAACGTCTAAGGCTCCAAGTTCAAACAACCGTTCAACAGCAAATCCGATCCGTTCCGGAGTCATGTCATCAAGGTTGCAGGATAATTCAAAAACCTGATCTTGCATGTCACCGGATTTCGTGTGGATTGTACTGAAAGAATTAAAGCGATGATCCGATTGATTCGGAATATCCTCCAATTGACCGAGCAATGCCCTGATACAGTTTGCGACCGGGAAATCCTTTTTTCCCATGCCGTAACCGATCTTTTCGATTCTCATGGCAGGCATATTGCCAAAATCATTCACGAAATATTTCAATAATGCTGCGCCGGTCGGCGTACAAAGCTCACCTTTTATTCCACCGCTGTAGATCGGAATTTCTCTAAGAAGATAAGCGGCAGCCGGCGCGGGCACAGGCAGGATACCATGCGCGCAGCGTACCTGACCGCTCCCGACATGAACCTTTGAAGCGATGACCCGATCAATTTCCAGCATCTCCATGAGCAAACAGACCGCCGTGATATCAGCGATTGCGTCCATGGTACCTACCTCGTGAAAATGAATTTGATCGACAGGCCTACCATGCACCTGACCTTCCGCCTCGGCAAGCAGGCGATAAACCGCCTGAGCATGTTCTTTGACCCGCTCCTCTATGGGCAGGGAGTTGATCATTTGACTGATCTCCGTCAGTCCGCTATGCAAATGAACGGAATGCTCCGCGTGACCATGATCTCCATGGAAATCCGCATTTTCTTCCAAGCCGGCAAAAGTAACCCTTAGTCCGGTACCGACAATGCCGCATTTCGTTGCTTTTTCGGCTGTCACTTTAAGATCGGGATAATCGAGCCGATTCATCCGCTCAAGAAAAGACTTTTTCCCGGCGTCATCCAAAAGTTCGTACAGAGCTGCCGCGAGCATATCTCCCGCGGCCCCCATGGCACAGTCTAAATATAATACTCTCATCATTTTTCCTTCATATGATTGATCATAGCGGCAAGATAACCCGCCCCGAATCCGTTATCAATATTCACGACCGAGACGCCGCTGGCACAGGAGTTGAGCATGGAGAGCAAAGCGGACAATCCCCCTAAAGAAGCTCCGTAGCCGATGCTGGTCGGAACCGCAATCACAGGGCAATCAGCCAAACCGCCGATCACACTGGCCAGAGCACCCTCCATGCCCGCAATAGCGATAATCACCGATGCGCTCATAATTTCATCAAGATGGGCAAGCAGCCTATGCAGTCCGGAAACACCGACATCATACAGGCGGACAACCTCATTGCCCAGCGCTTGCGCGGTTAATGCCGCTTCTTCCGCTACGGGAATATCGCTGGTTCCTCCCGTGGCGACCACAATTTTCCCTATTCCGTCAGGCTCCGGCAAATCTCCGACAATTCCGACCCGCGCATCTTTATGGTATTGAAGTTGAATTTCAGCAGAAATTTCCTTCGCGTTTTGCTCGGACAGGCGGGTGATCAAAATAGTATTCTGACCATTGCGGCGCATTGTTTCGATAATAGCCAATATCTGAGAAGCTGTCTTGCCCGCGCCGTAGATAACTTCAGCAGCACCCTGACGGATCTTGCGATGTAAATCTACCTTGGCGAAACCTAAATCCGCGAACGGCTCTTTTTTAATTTTAATCAGCGCTTCCTCAACGCTGATCGAGCCGTTTTTGACGCTCTGCAAAATTTGTTTAATCTCAGTGTTCATCCTCTAACTCCAATCAAAACGGTCCGCTGCTCTTGATCGGTCAGCTTTGCTCGTTTATTTTCGTTTTATCTGTACCATTTGCCCTGTTCTTCATTCGTCTTCTTGCCGCATCGTTAAATCAAGGCAAACAGACTCATATTTCCCAAGTAATTTTCGCAATATTTTTTCCCGATGTTCAATCAGCAAAGGAATTTGCTGTGCGGTGATTTGAATTTTTGCCGTTTCACCAACCGTCCGCACTCGAAAATTTGAGAATCCGAGAGAAAACAAATCCTGCTCCGCTTCTTCCGTGCGCCGCAAAAGTCGCTGATCAATAGCCTGCCCCGTGGCAATCCTTGTCGCCAGGCAAGCATAAGCGGGTTTATTCCAAGTAAACAAATCAGCCTTTCGGGACAAAAAACGAATATCTGCTTTCGTCAAACCGCAAAGACGTAAGGGTGAAAAAACCGACAACTCGCTCAGCGCCCGCATCCCGGGGCGATCCGCCGCATCATCAGAAGCGTTGGTTCCATCCAGCAAAACCGAAAATCCATCTGCCTGCGCCGCCTCTAAAATGGCGGAAAAAATCTTTTTTTTGCAATAATAGCATCGTTCATTTGAGTTGGCAGCTATCTCAGGATCCGCCAATACTTCAAGAGAAATGATCTTGAGCGGAATCTCAAGCTGCTCTGCCAGGCGCTTCGCATCATCCAATTCAAATTGCGACTGAAAAGCGGATTTCACATAATAAGCCCGCACCTTTTTTGCGTACTGTTTGGCAGCAAATAAGAGGTAGGCTGAATCAACCCCTCCGGAAAACGCGATGGCAACGTTAGGATATTTTGCGAAAAATTCGTTCAGTTTCATAAAATGTATTATATCGTATTTTGAGAAAACGATGGGCGATTATCAGAATTTAATCGCCCATAGAAAAAATTAATGCTTTTTAAACAGAGCGGACTTCACAACACCTTTCGGATCTTTCACCAAAAGAATGATCAACCAGATAATAAGACCCAAAGCTACCACAGACAGACCAAGATAGAGATCGTTGAGCATATCGAGCGGCTCCGGTGTAAAATACTCAGCACCAAGCTCCGCATACTCAAAAATGGCATCAATCAGCCACATCAAAGAAGCGCCCCAATACATCCAGCAAAGAGCGCCAATCTTCCATTTCTTTCTGGGTAGGAATTCTCGGATTGGAACCTGTGCAGGCGTCACCAATTGCCAGTTCAGCAATTTTCGGAAGTCTTTCGAGGAACACTTTTTCAGGTACGAAACCTTGTTCTGTAGGATAGCTGTCTGCACCGTAATGTTTAATACCATGCGGGATATTCAAATCATCGTTCATGTTGCGGATATATTTGATTAAGCGACCCACTTTTTCGCTGTCGGTAGAACCGCCCAAATGCATATAATCGGCAATGACGCCATAACGTTTTTTGGCTGTTTCATTTTTGGCATTGAAAGCAATAACTTTCGGCAAGTACATAGCATTTGCTGCACCATGGATAATATGTGCGCCGTAATCGGCAAAAGCAGCACCGGTTTTATGTGCCATTGAGTGAACAATACCTAATAAAGCATTGGAGAAAGCCATACCTGCCAAGCATTGAGCATCATGCATCGCATGTCTTTTATTCATATCATCATTATCGGTCGCTGTACCTGATGTTGAAGAAACAGCACAGAAATGAGCTTTTTTACGAAGTTGCGGAAGACCGAAAACCTTGCACATATCCTCGAATGTACAATCAGGATATTCATATT
>CAYFVK010000036.1:0-13136 GCA_964346695.1 uncultured Mageeibacillus sp.
ATGGTTGGTAGTTAGGGCACTGAGCGATGATGGTTATCCTGTGACGCTAAAATTAAACGCGGAAAAAAACTCAAACTATGACTAAGCTATTTGCCAATAGATTTGCTGCCCTTTAAAATAGAATAAAGATATTTTGGAGGGTGGGGCATTGGAAAAACGAACGCTGCACATTATTCATACAGCAGATTTTCATTTAGGTACAGAATTCTCTTCCTTTAAAGACCCGGACAAGCGAAAAATCCTGCAGCAGGAGCACATCGATGTTTTGTATAGATTAGAACAGTATCAAAAGGAAAAAGACGCCGATCTGATCCTCATCGCGGGAGATTTATTTGATTCGCCAAATGTCAGCAGAACCTTGATTGATCGGGTCAGACAAAGTTTTGACCGGATGCGGCCTGCCAAAATTATTATTTGTGCCGGTAATCATGATCCTTATTTTGAAGGCGGTTATTGGCAGGAAAAATGGCCGGATAATGTCTATATTGCAGGTCCGGGTAAAGTCCGGAGATTTATTTTCCCGAAACTTTGCTCTGTGATTGAAACAGCAAGTTTTTCGGATTTCCACCATTCAAAAGCATTGTTTTCCGGGACTGAAGTCGTAGATTCCAATGTCAAGCCTTCTGAGGACGAAGATTTCGACACCAACCCTACCGAAGGCGTAGATCCTGACACCAATTCTAATGACTACCAATTTTTCAAAATTTTAATGTTGCACGGTGATTTTGACGTTGCCCGGTCTTCTTATAATCCGATTTCGATATCGAGCGTCAGCCATCAGCACTATGACTATATCGCATTAGGGCATATACACCAGGAGCTTGAGGGAAGAATTAGCCTCAGAGACGCCGTTTGGGCATATCCGGGCTGTCCTCAGGGCCGTGGCTTCGATGAGCTCGGATCTCGGCATTTCCGCTATAGCGAAATAGATTTGCTTCCGAAATCGAAATTTCATCAGATGACAAATCAAAACTGGCAGAAATTGCCTTCGCATGTAAGGCCATTTTTGATCCATGAAGTTGATTGCAGTGCGGCGGAAACGGAATTCGGCCTGCAGCAGCTGGTCGAAGCGGATTTAATTCAGTGGCAGCAATCCCTGACGGAAATTGATCTCAAAAAGAGTATTCTCCGAATTGTACTCAAGGGAGAGCCTGATTTTGGCTCATATAGTGTGGATCCCGTTCATCTCAAAGCACAGCTGGAAAATGCCGGCTATTTTTATATCGAAATCAAAGATCAGACCTCTGAACGTTATGATCCCGAACATCTCAGGCATTTAAAGGGCTTCGGCTCAGTCTTTGTTCAGGTTTTGGAGGAGCAGCAGGCGAAAGCCGATAACGATGCCGAAAAACAGAGAGTCCTGCGCGCGCGGGATCTGATCTTAAAAGCCAAAAGGAGAGCAGAATATGAAAATTCTTAAGGTTCATATCAATCGTTTTGGTAAACATCATAATCTGGATTTGCGTATGCAGGACGGGTTCAATTTATTGTCCGGCAAGAATGAAAGCGGCAAGACGACCATCATGCAATTTATTTTATGCGTTTTGTACGGCTTTGATAAATATAGCAGAAAAGATGTCAGCAAGAATGAGCGCCTTCGTTATACACCGTGGCATGGTGAAGAATTCGGAGGTTATCTGGAATTTCAAAACGCTCAGTCCACTTATCGCCTATATCGCGAATTTGGCCAGACAGACAGCAAGGATGAAATCAGTCTGACAAATCTGTTGAGCGGTCAGGAAGAAAAAATTCCTCCCAATACGAGTCCCGGAGAATATTTACTGGGGTTAAGCCGGGCGGAATTTATTCGTTCCGTCTATGTTGGACAATTGAGCACGGTAATTGACAAAGAGGATCAAATCCGCAACAAATTGATGACGGCAACCTCCGGAGCCGCAAGCGGGACATCGCTCTCGGAGATTCGACAAGAGTTAGATCAGAAGCGCAAAGAGATTGATCCGCCGCGAAAAAGCGGTATTCTCAAAAATTGTCAGGAGGAGCTGAAAATTTTTGAGGAAGAACGGCATGATGCCCTGCAGATTGCCGCTGAGATTGCTTCAACCCGCGCGGAGCTGACTTCTGCCGATCATTTTATCATCGAAAATCAGATGTTGATCAAGCAAATTACTTGCGAGCGTGAACGCCGTAAAATCAGACAGGAAATTGCGGATATAGAGGCTTTGCAACAACGAAAAACGACGATTTCGGACTTGGATGAAAAGATTAAAAACTACCTCGCGGATCTGGGTTTTTCAAATATAAAAGATTTGCCGGATAAGTCTGCCCGACAAAAAACGGCGGATAATCTGGCACGCTGGAAATCCAATTTGAATTTGCAAAAGCATATCGGGGATAATGTGCGGGATTTGCAGGCGGAGTTGGAAGAAGCGGAGAAATTGGATGTTTTGCAGGCGCAGCTGGGCCGCTTTGAGAATTTCAGAAGTCAACATCAATTACTACTCAATAATTTAGATTCTTACAAGGAGCAGAGAGCTGCCGAAGAGCAAAATTTTGCAACTGCCCGGGCGGAGCGAAAGGATCACCTGCAAAAGGAAAAATTAAGCTGGCAGGTGCGGCTGGCAGAGTATAAGGACAAACAGGCCGCGTTTGCGGAAGAGATAAAAAAGCTCGATCTGGATAAGGAAGACAAGGAACGCGCGGATCAGAACGCGAAGGCCGGACTGGAAGCAGATTTGAAAAATCGGCGAAGTTCTTTTGATTCAGCCGGTGAGGATTGTCAGCAAGCGGCAGAGGAGCTTGCGCAAGAAGCGGCTCTTACTGAGGATCAGCAGAAAAGGGAAAAAAAGTTTCGTGCTCAGCATAGCGAAGTCTGCCGGGCGTTGGCAGAGGCAAATGCGGAGCAAGCCGATTTGCAGGAGAAGTTGAGCTCGTTAGAGGTTGATTTTGATAAGCGGAAAGAGGCTTTGGACAATGGGCGCAAACGGGAATTGACGGCTCTCAAAGAAAACATTGCGTCGACTCCGCATGATATTCATACATCGGGAACGCTTTTCGTTATTCTGGGTGTATTATTGGCTGCTGCCGGGATTTTTGCCCGATTTGTTCCGGATCTGCCGATTTGGGTGGTTGCCATTTTGGTAGTAATTGGTTTTATCTCCTTGATTTTCGGTCTGCTGAAAAATAATCAGAAGAGTCGTAGACAAAATAATGCGGCTGATTATATTCAAAGGCAGGAAAAAATCGAGAAGCAATATACGGACGATTCCGAAAACTTAATTACGGAATTTGCTGCGAGTAAAAATCAGCTTGATCAGGAACTGTTCCCGCTTAAGCGTGCAATTCAGCAATATTCCAATCAAAAATTAGCTTTAGAGAGCGACATTCAAAATGTTCTGACCAATCTGAAAGAGCAAAAAAATCGTGAAGCGGCAAGTCAAGCCAAGCTTTCGGACCTGCAATTCAAGTTGGAGCAAAGCAGACAGGAATATTTTTCTGCCAAAGAAAAACTGGAAACCTATCAGCCGTTTATTGATGAGGCGTTTGCTAAAAATTATGCGGCGCACAGGGAACGTTTGCAAACAGAGAGTGCGCAGTTGACGTCAGATTTTGAGCAGAAGAAAAAGGCTCATGAAGACTTTATCGCAGCTGAAGAAAGAGCTATAGCTGACTTGCAATTCAAAGAATCCGCTGATTTGACGAAGATTCGGTCAGGCTTAAGCGGGGACGAGCGGAGTTTGCAGGAATTGGCTGCGAAGCTCTTTACGGAAATTCCTTTCGCAAAAACTCCGATGCAGTTTGCTGTTACGCCGCAGTCAGCATCAAACCCGGCCGCTGAAGCCGATTCCGCACTATCTTGGGAAACAGAGGGACAATCTGATTTTTCTTATTTCAGAGAGCGTTTTTGGCAGGAAGAAACGCAGAATAAAATTGCTGAATTAAATAGCAAAATCAGCAGAGTCAAGGGATTATCCGCTGATTTGGAAAAGGAAAAGGATCAACTGCAGAAGACCCGTCAGGCTTTAGCTGATCTGCGAGCAAAACCGGATGAATGGCTTTTTAACCTGAACGAGACGGATACTTTGGTTGAGGCAGAAAAGTTATATCAACAAAAATTAGAATTGATTGAGCGGGTGGAGGCTGCAGAAGTCAGTCGCGAGAATCAGATCGTGGAGTTTCGACAACAAAAAGAAAAAATTGCTGTACAAGATCTTCTGCAAAGGAAAAAAGAGCTTCAGGAACGGTTAGCACAAGAAGGCACGGCCGATCAGGAATTTGCCGACTGTTCCGATGAAGCGATTGATCAGCGTATGGATGAAATTGCGGCAGAACAAAATGATCTGATTCGGAAAAAGGGAATTTTGGAGCAGCGTATGGAACAGTTGCTTGCAAGTTCACGGGTTTTGCAGCAAATTGAGGAAGATATTGAAGATAAACAAATGGAAATCCGGGCGATCGAGCAGGAATTGGCTGATTTGGATCTGGCAATTTCAATGGTCGATCAAATGAATGATGAATTACAAAAAAGTTTGGGCCCGGTGATTAATGAGAAGACGACGCGAATTTTGGCTGATCTGACGGGCGAGACGGAACAGGCGGTTTATGTAGATAAGGAATTCAAGGTTCGTTTAGAGGATCCGCGTACAGGACGTACTTTTGAATCGGAGTATTTCAGCAATGGCAAGATTGATCAGATCTATTTGGCGGTACGTCTGGCGATTGCTTTGACTTTATATGATGATGCCGGAGGAGAGCATTTGCCGCTCTTCATTGATGATTCTTTGGTGCAGTATGATTCGGATCGCAGCAAGTCGGCACTGCGTTATTTGAATCAGATGGCGGATGCCGAAAAACGGCAGATTATTTTTACAACCTGCCATCAGGCTTATGAAACTTATCTCGGCAGGGGAGCAAATATCATTCGCATGTCTGATTTGACGTAATTTCACCGTTTATTGAAAAAAAAGAACATGATAATTCTGCCGAGGTCAGCGTGATTTGCGGGCGGGAGGGATGAGAGCTACTTTCTATAAAGCTCTAAAATTAATTTCATATCAGGATGATATTCTTCTTCTCTTTTTCCCACTTTCATAATCGTCATGCAGCCGATTAGGTATTTCCAAAAAGAGTCACCGAACAATTCGGGGTCACCATCCCGAAAATAGCCTTGCTCCTGACCTCTTTGAAAAATTGGACCAAAATAAGTGCTGCCGAAATTTTCCCGGATTGGATTAATCGAATCGTCGAGTTGAATTTCACCTTGTATTAAGGCTGTAAAAAATATTCGAATCGGCGGGATATAGCCTTCATAGTATGGATAGGAGAGAAGCCTTTGCACGAATAGAGTAATAGAGTCTACTGCATCTTCAATTTCATTACATTCATTAATGCAGATTTCGACTTGGTCCAAAACAGCGAAAAGGATTTCACGTTTGGAATGAAAATAATGATAAATCAGCCCTTTACTGATTCCTGCTTGTTCAGCGATGTCGGAAACTCTTGTCTCAGAATAGCCATGACGATCGAAAAGCTGCATGGCTGCATTGATGATTTCTGTCCTGCGAGCGTCAGTGATTTGTTGTTGCTTCTCGGCTGAAATTGCCATATTAATTTGTTTCCTCCATGAGTCAATCATTATCCCGAAGATAGGCTTCAACAATTATTACAGAAAATAGACTTTCTGTCATGTTTTTGCTCTATAGTCAATTTTCACAATATCCGAGATTCATTATTGGTTAATTGGTCAATATTGACCGGCGGGTTAATCAATGCTAATATTTTAATCACAGATAGTAGAGTTCTATTCGTTTTTTACGATATTTGATGAGGATTGTTTCAGCACATTTTTAGTAGTATAGATGAATTTATTTGGCAGACAGTATGCTGATAACTGTTTCTGTCTGAGGAAAGGCAAGGGATTTTTATGTTAGAACATGTTTTTAGTCCAATCACTATCAATGGTAAAGAAATTAGAAATCGTACGGCTGTTCCGGCAATGGTTATGAATTTATGCAATGAAGACGGAACCTGTACAGAACGTTTTACAGCTTATCATGAGGCAAAATCGCGAGGTGGTTTCGGCTTGATTATCACCGAAGATTTTGCGGTATGTCCCGAGGGCAAAGGCTTCCGTTATTTGCCGGGACTTTGGAACGATGAGCAAATACCGGGCTTTACAGAATTTACAGAACGAATTCATGCGCATGGGGCGACTTTGATCGCACAAATTTATCATGCCGGACGTCAATCACATTATTCAATTATCGGAACAGCACCTGAGGCACCTTCGGCTATACCGTGTCCTTTCAGCCCTTTGGAAGAAGATATGCCGCAGGAGCTTACAAGAGAAAGAATTCATGAAATTGTCAGTCAATTTGGAGATTGTGCGCAACGCGCTGAAAAAGCGGGATTTGACGGAGTAGAAATTCATGGAGCGCACGGATATTTAATCGCGCAATTTCTTTCCCCTTATTCAAATAAAAGGACCGATGAATATGGTGGACCTCTTCAGAATCGTGTCCGATTCGCACAGGAAATTATTAAAGATATCAGAAAAAAGGTCAAACCGGATTTTATAGTAGGATTCCGTATTTCCGCAGATGAATATGTTACTGGTGGCAGAAACATACAGGATACACTTACCATCATTCCGATGCTGGAACCGTTAGGTATTGATTTTTTCAATATCTCAGCGGGAGTCTACCGATCTTTTGATGCCGTTATTCCATCAATGTATATGCCGCATGCTTGGAATATTGACGCGGCAGCTGAAGCTAAAAAGATTGTCAAGAACGCAAAAATACTATCAGTTGGACGTTTTAATGATATTCGGCTCGCTGAGACGGAACTGTCACTCGGCAAATGTGATATGGTTTTGTTCGGCAGGCAATCAATTACCGAACCGGATACACCAAGATTAGCCAAGGAAGGAAAATTTGACGAGATACGCCAATGTATCGGATGTCATCATAAATGTATTCAAAACCTGCTTATGAATATTCCGGGCGGCTGTATATTAAATCCTGAAGTAGGCAATGAAGACAGGATTAAACCTGCTGGCAAAACCGATAATCCCAAAAAAATTATGGTTATCGGTGCTGGCCCCGCCGGGCTGGCTACGGCAATTGAAGCTGCTAAAAGAGGACATTCTGTAAAAGTTTTTGAGAAAAGAGGCTGGGCGGGCGGACAATTCCGACTCGGTTCTGTTCCCGCAGGAAAAGGTGAAATATGTACCTTTATTGTCTGGCAGGAGAACCAGTGTAAAAAACTCGGTGTTGATATAATTTTTAATACAGAAGTTACACTTGATTTGGTGAAACAGGAGAAGCCCGATATTATTATTGCTGCACTTGGCGCTACACCTATTGTTTCTGATAAAATACCCGGTATACATGGTAATAATGTGGTTACAGCTCATGACGTGCTTGAGGGAAAAGCCTGGACCGGTGGAAAAGTAGTGGTCATAGGCGGAGGGGCTTCCGGAGCTGAAACGGCTAATCATCTGGCAAGTAATCTTAAGACCGTCACACTCATTGAAATGCTCAGCGACATTGCCATAGATGAAATTGTGGTTCCGCGTTGGGGATTGCTTGCGGACTTGAAGAAAAATAATGTACAAGTTTATACGGAAACAACGCTCAAAGAAATCAATGAACGAGGCGTTGTACTTTCCGGGAAATATAGTGGTCAGTTGGATGCGGATACGGTAGTCTTGGCGATGGGCTCAAAAGCTAATGACGCTTTCGCACAGGAACTTATTAATGCCGGCTACGATGTTCGTCTTGTGGGTGATGTCAAGAAAGTTGGTCTTGCGTCAGAAGCGATTGAAGCAGGATTTTTCCTTGGCAGAGAACTTTAATGAAATAGAATCGGCAGGTTTTTCTTCAATCAATAAGTAAGGAATATATCTGCGACATTTAAATTTCATTCTTAGTGAAACAAAAAGAGAGATGAGAATTATAAAATAGTGCATTCCCTCCGGTTAGATCCGATATTTGGTCCAACTTTGAGGCGGAGCACCTAAACTTCTCATCTCTTTTTTTCATATAAAAACGTGAAAAAAATGATATTTTTTTGTTTTAATTCAACCAGTCAACATAATAAGCTGTCCTTTTGGTAAAGGTTGGTATTGCTCAAGAGGTCAAAGCGATAAAGATTTCTGATTGACAATAATTATCTTGATTCTCATAATCAACTCAGCGGTAATTTAATTCAGGTTTTTAATCCTGACAGTTCTTATTAATCAAGTGAAGTGGCATAATACATTGCGAAATTCTATTATGTTTGCCACTTCAAAGGGAGTTTTTTTTGATGTTTTTCAATTAAAAAACATTAATTACAGGTGGCTATATGAAGTTTTGGGTTAGATTTGCGGGGTTTTTTATTCATCTTACGATTCTGATCGGGATTGTTTTGGTCGCTTTGGAATTTTCTGCTTTCAGTCCGGAGTTTTACCGAAAACAATATAGCAAGCTGAATACTGCTGAGGAAATCGGGATCAGCGAAGAGGATCTGCAAAGAGCGACAGAGACGGTTCTTGCCTATACCAAAGGTAAAGTGGAAAATATGGATGTCATGGTGACATTACATAAGTTTAATGGCATGGGGATCGAGCCGACAGAGGCTCCGATGTACAATGAGCGAGAGATTTTGCATATGAAAGATGTGCAGGGTTTGTATCTCGGGGCGTGGCGTTTTGAAAAAATTCTTGGTTTGGTTTCTCTGGCGTGGCTCTTGTTTTTGATTGTTGCGGCACGGAAACTTTCTCGTTTTGAATTGTGGCAAAATCTGCGCAGGGGTTTCATCTTTTCCATTTCATTTTTTGGCAGTGTTTTGCTCGTTTTGGGAATTTGGGCGGCGATCGATTTCAACAGCTTTTGGACCAATTTTCACAAGGTTTTTTTCAGCAATGATTTATGGCTTCTGGATTATCGCTATGATCGCATGATTCAAATGGTGCCGGAGCCTTTCTTTATGGCTCTGGTCAGCCGGATTTTAATTTTGTCTGCCGTCATGATTATTGTTTTCTCCGTACTGACAATTGCCGGCAGCGGCAGATGGCTGAAAAGCCGACAGCGAAAATTTCCCGCAAACTGATTTATAGCCTGACTTGCGGCTTGATCTGCAGCCAGACTTGCTGTTTGATCCACAGCATGATAGCGACTTGACTTGCAGACTGACCTACGACTTGACTTGCAGGCTTACTTGTACCATGCTCAGAAATCTAATTCGCAACTGATCCGAAATCTGATCCGAAACCGGTATTGTTGTTCGCAGAAAAACCAAGATACTCGCATAGCTTAGCTAATTAAATTTTGCTCTAAAATCTAAAAACTATTAAAATACTCCTACAATGTTGATTTGATGTACTTAATTCTATTATTAATGACGGATGACATAGTTTGTAACATCAGGAGATTTTAATTATGACTATAAATATGAAAAAGATAATGGGGACCAAACAAATTATTTCCCTGTTCTTAATACTGCTGATATCACTGGCGGGCGTTGGCTGCGGTCAGCAAAACAACGCAGCGGACTCGGATTTTCTGCAAGAAAAAAATTCTGAGACGAATCAAAATCAATCAGAAAATCAGCCGCTGGTTTTTGGTTCCATCGATCCGGAAACAAATGAGATCAAAGTAAACTCCAATCCTGCTGATCAGGTCAAAACGGAGACCGCGGAGAATAATTTGACCGGCAGCGATGCCGCCGAGGGGATGGATCAGAATGAGAATCGCGTAGACGGGCAGCCGGATAATGATCTTAAAAAAGCGACGATTACAGCAAATGGAGATCACCTGATGCATAATATTCTCTATATGAGTGCCTATGATCCGGCGACTGACAGCTATGATTTTAAGGAGCATTATGAGGAGAGTCGCACGCTGACCGAAAAAGCGGATCTCGCGATCGGAAATTTTGAAGGAACCATGCGTCCTGATTATGAGCTTTCCGGATATCCGACGTTTAATTCGCCGCCGGAGGTGGCGGAAGCGCTGAAATATGCCGGATACGATTTGATGACGGTGGCAAATAATCATATCGCGGACAGCAACGGTCCGGGGATTTTGACGACGGTCGGTTATTTGAATGAACAGGGTATAGATGTTTTTGGGGTAAATCTCCCGGACAAAGATTTTATCGTGGTAAAAGATGTCAATGGAATAAAATTTGCTTTTCTTGCTTATTCTTATGCGTTTAACGGTATGGATGCCACCTTGACGGAAGAAGAGCAGGAGATGTTGAGCTGGATTGACCCGGTCAAAATTGAGCAGGATATTAAGCGGGCGGAAACGATGGCGGATGTAGTGGTAGTATTCCCGCATATGGGGATTGAATATGAACTGCAGCCGACCGAGGAACAGGTGACGCTCTATAGAAATATGGTGGATTGGGGCGCGGATTTGGTAATCGGAAATCATCCGCATGTGATTCAGCCGATTGAACATTATCATGATAAATTTATTCTTTATTCCATGGGTAATTTTATTTCAAATCAGCGTCTGGAATCCGGCCTGGATATTTGGACAGAGCGCGGGGTAATTCTTGAATTTAATTTTGAGAAAAAAGGCGACGAACCGGCTGAGCTTGTTTCATATAAATTGCATCCGACTTGGGTGGATCGCTATGAAAACGGACTCTATTCTCCGGAGGGGCAACCGTTATATGAATATCGCGTACTTTTAGCTGAAAATCATTTGGATAATGAGAGAATCTCCACCGCCTATTATGAGGTGCTGGCACATATGGAAGGGGATGACAGCGGGTCGGAAGGCTGGTAAGACGAGCTTTTTATCGCAGAAAGCAGCGTGGAACAAGTCGGGTGATTTTGTGTTCATCAGGCGTTTCCGCGAGACGGATTTATCATGAGTTCTTGGCAGAAGTTTTTATGAGGCGTATTTCTTATGAACATTAATGAGGCGCATTTCTCATGAGCATTTTTCAGGTGTTTTTGAGGCAATTATAATACGCCACTTGCTTATCAACCATCCCGTATCTACCGGACGCAAATGTTACCGCCAACCGTTTCCTGACTTTAGGCGGAACAATCGTGTATAATTATTCTGTTGTCAATTTAGAAAAATAAGAGTAAAAGCTACGTGAAAGCTAAATAAATTAAGTATGAATGAGCTAAGCAATACTCAGTCTCGTTATTACAAAAATAAAACATAAGGAGTATAAAAATGAAGGCAATTAAATTATTAAAAAACAGAAGAAGCTATTATGTATTAGATGATAAGATTACTGTTCCCGATAAAGACATTATTAAAACAGTCGAAAAAGTAACAGCCTTGGTACCGGACGCCTTTGATATGAAATCCCAGAGAGTGGTTCTCGTTTTAGGAGAGCATCACAAAAAACTGTGGGATGCGGTCTATGATGTATTTGGCGGAAAAGTCGCCAGAGAAAAAATCGACGGTTTTAAAGCCGGAGCCGGTACAGTTTTATTCTTCAAGGATAGAAATGTGATTGAAAACTTACAAAAACAATTTCCGGAATACGCCCAAAATTTTGAACCATGGTCGGAGCAGTCGAACGGTATGCTGCAAATCAATATCTGGACCGCTCTCAGAGAATTAGGACTTGGCGCGAATATCCAACATTATAATCCGGTCATCGATGAAATAGTCAGTGAAATGTTTGAAGTTCCCGAGCATTATGAACTGAGAGCACAGATGGTATTCGGCAATATTTTAGAATCTCCGGAAGAGAAGGAAAAAGAAGACATTTCGCACAGAGTGAAAGTTTTCAAATAAAATTGTCCCTGTAATGCTGAACTTGTAAGTTGTAAGAACCAAAATGCGCTTATCACAGCGCATCGGTTTTTTAACAAGAGGTAAATTTCTTAAAAAGATAAAAATTGAATGAAGAAAACGACTAAAATACTTATCACTGCAGCCTTTATTCTCCTTGGCATAGTTTTGCTCATTCCCATTCTCAAATCGCAAAATAAAGCCGGGCAAATGGGTCAGGCAAAAACAAAATCGTCCTCTTCGGAAAATTTCGCTCATGATGTCGAAACTCCGATATCTTCGCATGATCCTTCCGACAGCGCCACCGCCACCGATTCAGATTTAGGAAAAGTGATATCGGCATTGGCTTCTGACGCTGCACCGGAAAAATCGTCGGATAATGCAGCGGCTGATCTTAAACAAGGCTGGCAGCGAATTGATAATCAACTTTATTATTTTACGGAAAACGGCGAACCGGCAAAATCTTGGTTTGAAGTGGACAATGAAACCTATTTTGCCGATCCGAACGGAAAGGTTTTGAGCGGATTACAGGAAATTGAGGGTTCAATTTATTATTTTGATCCGCAGGAATATCCTAAACTGATAAAAAACCGGAGAATCAGGCTGGATGATCATGATTTCTATTTTGACGAAACGGGCAAAGGCAAAAAATATCAAATATTGGATCCCGAGAATGTACAGGACGGCATCTATTTAACAGATAAAAATTTTGAGCTTTTAATTAAAGGCGGGATTGCCAGTATCGAAGGAATCAGAATAGTCAATAAAACGTTTTCCGTACCGGGCGATATTGCTGATGGGCTTAGTGAAGATTTACTGCGGGCTTTCTCCGAAATGAAAGCGGATATTCAAAAGGAAGGAATGGATCTTAATATTATCACAGGCTACCGGACTTTTGCCGATCAGAGATATTTATATGAAAATTACAAGAAAACCAGCGGCGAAAAACAAACAGATTTCTATTCCGCCAGACCCGGTTACAGCGAGCATCAGCTCGGCGAAACCATTGATATAGGTGCCGGAGGATCGGCCACAGCCCTTAATTTCGGGATGTTTGAGGAGTCTGACTGGGTCAGCAAAAATTGTTATAAATATGGCTTTATCGTGCGCTATCCGGAAGATGGCGAAGAAATAACCGGCTATAAATATGAACCTTGGCATCTACGCTATGTCGGTAAAGATCTTGCCCCTAATTTCTTTCGAGATGGAAAGTGGATTACCATAGAGGAATATTATGGAATACCATCGCATTATGCCGAGTCCGTTTTGAAGGATTCAAACTGATTAATAAATTCTCCAGTTAAATGAATATGATTTTGTTACCGCTAAGGGTTTCCCTTGTGCTTGGTGCATGCTGGCCGGAGGTGATTTTCTGCTAATCGTTTGCCGGTTGCCTGCGCCGGTTTTGTGATTCGAGCAAAA
>CAYFVK010000037.1:0-13098 GCA_964346695.1 uncultured Mageeibacillus sp.
TGGACAAATATTGCGATTTTGCACGACTAAGACAAAAAACTTACCAGACAACAATTTTCCCTATATAAAACCGAAAACGGAAAGTCACTCCGGTGTGCTATAATAATCAGATAGTTAAAAATTATAGCAATAGGCTGTGGAGGTGACGTATGAACAATATACCGTTAATCTTAATTTGCGATGATGAAAAAGCCGTTCACGAATCACTGAGCGTTTATTTCGATCTCGAAAATTATAAATATGTATCCTGCTTCGACGGAGAAGAAGCGCTTGCCATGTTCAGGGAAAAACAGCCGGATCTGATCTTGCTCGATCTGATGATGCCCAAACTCTCAGGCATGGATGTATGCAAAGAAATTCGTAAAACCAGCAATGTGCCGATCATTATGCTGACCGCCAAAGGTGAAGAGATTGATCGGATTTTAGGTCTGGAGCTGGGTGCTGATGATTATATCGTCAAACCGTTTAGTCCGCGTGAAGTAGTGGCAAGGATCAAGGCCGTCTTGCGTCGCGTGAATGATCCCGATGCCGGTAAATCTTCCTCCATTCTGCGTTTTGACGGACTGGAAATCAACATCGATAATTATGAAGTTTTGGTTGACGACAAGCCTGTGGCGTTTACGCCGAAAGAAGTTGAAATCCTGTATCTCTTAGCTTCTTCGCCGGGACAAGTCATGGATCGTGAACAAATTTTGTCCAAGGTTTGGGGCTATGATTATTTCGGCGATACGCGAACGGTCGATACCCATATCAAACGCATCCGTCAGAAAATAGACAGTGATAAGCATAAATACGCATTGATCACAATTTACGGAGTCGGCTACAAATTTGAGCCGGGACAATGATCTTGGCAGAAACTCCGCTATCTTCTGATTGAATCGAGTCAGTGCCACGCCAATCCATGTGAAAAACCGGTTGATATTAAGAGCACACGATCATTAAATCGGCATCTGTAAAACCGCAACAGATTTTATTGATTAAACAGAGAATGAAAATGACCAAAAATATTTTGTTCCGAAAAATACTAATCATGATTTTCTCCGCATTGCTCCTTTGGTCAATTCTGACAAGTCTGTTCTATTCTCAAATCGCCAGACCGGTTTTTCAAAAGATTAAATCAGAGGATTTATATAATCAGGCGGCTATCATTTCCTATCTGGCAGCAAAAAAGGACAATGTGATCGATGCTGATTTAATTGAAGTGCTTTCTATTTCCATTCGTTTAAATGATACGGGAATTTTTATCACCAATTTACAGGGAGATATTCTGACTTACAATATACCCGAGTCCTTGCCCGATGATATTTTGGAGATGGTGCAGACAGATTTTAAGGACATTGTGAACGAGGCTTTAACTTCACGCACTAAAAATTCTTATATTATTCCGGTTGAGAGAATGAAACAGGAAATTTTGGTGGTGACTTTGCCGATTATCCGTACCTATAACGAACAAAATTATGTTATCGGCTCTGTCATCATGATGCAGAATATGACGGAATTAAAAGCCGGCTTTAACAGCCTGAATTTATCCCTGTTTATCTCTTCCATTTTTGTCGGATTATTGGTCATTATTCCGGTCATTTTCTATACACGGCGTATGGTCAAACCGCTGACGGATATGCGCAATGCGGCGGCCCGCATGGTCGAGGGTGATTTTTCCTATCGTCTGGAACCGATGCAGGAGGACAATGAAGTTTCTTATCTGGTCAATGCCTTCAATCATCTGGCCGGAGAGCTCGATAATAATATCGGCAAGCTGACAAATGAAAGAAATCAGCTTCAACTCATTATCGACGGCATCGCCGAAGGTATTATCGCTGTCGATAATCAGGGCAAAGTAACGCAAAGCAATCACATTATCTGGCTTTTGTTCCATCAAAATCCGAGGGGCTTTAACGCTGATCAATTGCTCAAGATTACTAATTTAGATGAACTTTTCGAGATTTGTCTGAAGGAAATAAGAGATGTTGTCGTGGTCAAAAAATTTGATGATGATTTAATTAATTGTCTGATTTCACCTCTCTTTGATCGCAGCAATATGCTGATTGGTGCAGTGGGTTTGTTCCGTGACGTGACCAAGTCGGAAAAACTGGAACAGACCAGACATGAATATGTTTCCAATGTTTCGCATGAGCTGCGGACTCCGCTCACCGCCATGCGCGGACTGCTTGAGCCGCTGAATGACGGGCTGATCAAGTCGGAAAAAAAGAAGCAGGAATATTATGCGATTTTATTGCGCGAAACCATTCGTCTTTCCAATCTGATCAATGATATGCTGGAACTTTCCCGTATTCAAACCTCGGAAAAGGTCAGCAGTCAGGGTCCGGTGAATTTACAGAATGCCCTGATGGATATGTCCGTTCGTTTTGATATTTTAGCGGCACAGAAAAATATTTCCTTCACGACATCTGATTTGAATAAAGATTTCGCGGCTGTCTGGGGCTCGGAAGATCGGATCATGCAGATCATGACGATTATTATGGACAACGCGGTCAAGTTTACACCGGAGCATGGGCGGATCTCGCTCACAGTGGAAGAGGAAGAGTCCTGTCTTTCCATCTCTATTCAAGATAATGGCACCGGTATCAAAGCAGAAGATATCCCTTATGTCTTTGAACGTTTCTATAAAGCGGATAAATCCCACAATCAGCAGGGAACGGGGCTCGGTCTTTCGATCGCTTCCGAGCTGGCGGAACAGATGGGGCATACTTTGAGTGTGACCAGCCAAGAAGGGCAGGGTTCGACATTCACGTTGTCCATGCCTTATGCCAGAGATATTATGCGTTCCGAGCCGCATCTGAAGGATGTTTATGAAAGTGATGTGGAAAGTGATGAAGAATAATCAGCCGGATAATATCGAGGAAACTCAGGAAGAAATGCGGATCAATAAATATATAGCGGCTTCGGGTTATTGCAGCCGGCGCCATGCAGATGAGCTGATCGCGGCGGGAAAAGTTTATATTGATGGCGTCAGGGCAGAGCTCGGCGATAAGGTAGGGCCCGGAGTTTCGGTCAAAATAGAGAATACTTATATCGAAAATCCGACTTCCGTTAAGCCCGTCTATCTTGCTTTTCATAAGCCCAAGGGCATTGTTTGCACGGCCAATCCGAAGGTTAAGCATAATATTATTGATTATATCAATTATCCGCAGCGTATTTTTACGATCGGCCGGCTGGATCAGGATTCCGAGGGTCTGATTCTGCTGACCAATGACGGTTCGATTTTTAATCAGATTGTCAGGGCGGAATATCAGCATGAGAAGGAATATTTTGTACGGGTGGATAAAGCCTATGATCAGGATTTTATCGAACGGATGGAGCGGGGTGTGCCGATTCTTGATACCGTTACTGCGCCCTGTAAACTTATTCCTGTCAGGGAGCGAAGTTTTCGTCTGATTTTGACTCAGGGGCTGAACCGACAGATACGTCGTATGTGCGAGTCTTTAGGCTATCGTGTGACTTATTTGAAACGAATACGGATTATGCATATCACGCTGGGCAGTCTGGCAGTAGGTGAATACCGGGAATTGACGGCGAAGGAATTACGCGATTTGCGCCGGTTGCTGGAACAAAACGGATCGCCGGACCACTCTCGACACCTTGAGGAAATTCAAATGACGGAACAAAGCGGATCGACGGAGCATTCATGAACAGATTAAAAGAATATCATCCGACAGCGGTCTTTCTCTATTTTCTGTTTTGTATCGCGATCAGTATGATTACGACGAATCCGATTTGGGTGTTGTGCTCGTTTCTCAGCGCTTCGTTCTATTTTATTGAGCTGCACGGGTTCAGGGCATATCTTTTGCGCTGCCTGTATTTTATGCCGATGCTGCTGATCATCATGCTCTTTAACTCGCTCTTCAATAGTCTCGGTTTGACCGTACTTTTTTATCTTGGCAAAGGTAATCCGGTGACCGTGGAAAATTTGACCTTCGGTTTCTTTTCCGGCTTGATTTTATTGACGATTTATTTATGGTTTGCCTGTTATAGCGAACTTATATCGAGTGATGAGATCATGACGATTTTCGGGTTCCGCTTTCCGACACTTGGACTGGCTATCTCAATGATCACGAAATATGTTCCGGACACGTTAGAGCAAGGCAGAGAAATTCTCTATCATCAAAAAGTCTTGCTGGGACCGAAGCAACTCAAAGGCAAAGAGAAAATCGGATTTTCGGCAAAATTAATGACAACCTTATTGAGCTGGAGCATGGAGAATGCACTGGAAACATCGGACAGCATGCGGGCGAAAGGATATCCTTCGAAAAAAAGGGTCAATTACAGCAGATTGAGATTTAACGGACGGGATCGAAATCTGATTATTTTACTGGTCTCTTTACTCCTCGGACATTTGGTTTTTGTCTTTTGGGGAGCCGTGAAATTTATGTATTATCCTTTTTTGAAATGGCAGGGCAAAGAACTGGGACTGCCGATCTTGCTCCTGACTTTTTTGAGTTTATGGCTGCTCTATCTGATACCGCTGTTTTTGAACCTTGGGCAATGGCTCAGTTGGCAGAAGATCAACCGCACAGCCGATTATGATTTGCCCGAAGATATGGGAATAATTGTTTATGATGAAGAATAAAATTGAATTTAAAAATTTTTCTTTTCAATATGCGGTGAGCGACAGTCCTGCTTTGCGGGCAATTGATTTGACCATCGCAAGCGGCGAATTTGTCGTATTCTGCGGGGTCGGCGGCAGCGGCAAAACGACTTTGCTGCGGCAGATCAAACCGGAACTCAGACCGCATGGCAAAATGACCGGGGAGATGAACTTGCGTTTTGACGGCACGAACGAACGAGAGGCAATTCCTGTCGCCATGGTCATGCAAAATCCCAAAACGCAAATCGTGATGCATACGGTTTGGCATGAACTGGCTTTCGGGCTGGAAAACATGGGCCTGCCGTATTCTGAAATTGAGCGGAGAATTGCCGAGGTAGCCAACTTTTTCGGTATTGAATCCTGGATTTATCAGAAAACCGACGCGCTTTCCGGCGGCGAAAAACAGATACTCAATTTAGCTGCCAATATTATATTACAGCCCGAGATTTTGATTTTAGATGAGCCGACTTCGCAATTGGATCCGATAGCCCGCAGGGAATTTCTCAGTCTGTTGCATTATCTGCACAGTGAAACCGGTACCACGATCTTACTTTCCGAGCATCAGCTGGAGGATCTTCTGGAATATGCCGATCAGGTGGTATTTCTGGAAGCCGGAGAAGTTGCTTTCAAGGGCGCGCCTCGGGATTTTGCTGGTTTTTTATTGCAGAGCGATAATCCGTTCGCGGAAGCCTTGCCTTTGGCGGCGCGTATGGCAAAAGCGGTTCAGCTGCCGCGGACATTCAGTGAAAATTCCGATATATTGTCTGGAAATTTGGATGATGATGTTGCGGACTTATCTGTTTTGGATGGTGTATCTGATCTAGCCCTGCCTGATCTTTCGTCTTCCGATCTGTTTCTGCCTGATCGTTCTCTTCCTGATCGTTCAGTTGCCGGTCTTTCTGCTTCCGAACTTTTAGCTGACGACCTTTCAGGGGTTTCAAACAATAGACATAAAATTTTACCGCCGCTCAGCATCCAAGAAGGACGTGCTTTTTTAAGAGGAGAATTTTCCGGTTTTTCCTTAGCCGGTTCGCTTGAAGCAGATCCCGAAACACCCGCTGTGCGAGCTGAAAAGACTGAAATGATCTGCATGGAACAGGTCTGGTTTCGCTATCAACCTGAACAGAAATTGATTCTGCGCGAAGCCGATCTGTCTATTCGAGAACATGAGATTTTGGCGATAATGGGTGGTAACGGTTCCGGGAAAAGCACATTGCTGTACCTTCTCTGTAAAGCCTTAACGCCGTTAAAGGGCAAGGTCAAAATTGCTTCCGGCAGGCGAGTCGCGATGCTCGGTCAAAATCCGGAATCTGTTTTTTCGGCGGAAACCGTCAGCGATGTTTTAACGGAATATCAAGCCGGATTTTCGATCAAAGATACCGAAATTCAGGAGTTGATCGATTTGTTTGAGTTGGGAGGTCTGCTGGACCGCCATCCATTTGATATTTCAGGCGGTGAGAAGCAAAGACTTGCTCTGGCGAAAGTTCTTTTGACCAAGCCGGATATTTTATTACTTGATGAACCCGCGAAAAGTCTGGACAGTATCATGAAGAAAAAGTTGCAGGAGATTTTGCTGTCGCTTAAGGAAGAAATAACGATTGTACTGGTGACTCATGATTTGGAGTTCGCCTCCATGACAGCGGACCGAATAGCCATGCTTTTTAATCAGAAAGTGATTGCCGAAGCGAGCATGAGGGAATTTTTCAAAAAGAATAGTTATTATACGACAGCTGCCTATCGTTTGAGCCGCGACCTGATTCCCGAGCAAATTCGCGCGACAGATCTGCTAAAATTTTTAGAGTCGACCCGGAGTTCCCGGCAGATGCGTGTTGACCGGAATTTCGATACAGAGGTTGACTCATGAGATTTTGGCAGTGGCTCGGTATTGTTATTTTGCTCCTGACCATGTTTGTCTGCGCCTGGTTTGAAATTGAACAGACGGTTCTGTTCATCTTCTTGGCGGCTTTGCTTGCTCTGCTTCCGTTTTTCATCTCATTTGAAAAGGGAAAAGCCGGACCGCGCGATTTAATGCCGATTATCGTATTATCTGCTCTGGCGATTGCCGGCCGTTTGATATTTGCCGCTTTACCCAATTTTAAGCCGGTGACGGCGATTTTGATCATTGCCGGCATCGCCTTCGGCGCCGAGAGCGGATTTATGGTTGGCGCCCTGTCCGCTCTGGTCAGCAATATTTTTATGAGTCAAGGACCATGGACAGCCTGGCAGATGCTGGCTTGGGGTTTGATCGGTTTTCTTGCCGGTGTGCTTGCCGGGCATCATTTACTTGAAAAAAGTTGGCAAATTTTAAGTTATGGCGTCCTCTGCAGCTTCCTGTTCGGGATCATCATGGATACCTGGACTCTACTCGGTTTTGTCCGACCGTTGCGATTTGAAAATGTGCTGCTCGCATACAGTATGGGGATTCCCTTTAATATCAGCCACGCCGTCTCAACCTTTATCTTTTTACTGTTCATCCATAAACCCTGGCTGCGCCAATTAGAACGCATCAAAATCAAATTCGGCTTAATTGATTAAAATAGTTTTGCTTTTGTCGAAAAAATATAATTTTTTCAATGCAAGGAAGAAGCAATCACAAGGTAGTTAAAATATTTTAATTAATTGACAGCGGTATTTAGATTCAGTATATTTAGCGTATTACATATTGCTTGTGAGGTTCAGAATGATTTTTGATGAAGTGAAAGATATTATTGTTGAAACGATGGGTATTTCAAGAGAAGAGATCCATATGGATTCCGATCTGATTGAGGATTTGGGCGCGGATTCGATTGATGCGGTTGAATTATCGATTGCCATCGAAGAGGCTTTTGACCTTGATTTGGATGATGAAGTCATCGCTAATTTCAAAACAGTTTCCGATATTGTGAACTATCTGGAAAAAACCAAAGGTGAATAATGGAACAAAACTCTTCAGAAAATATTTCCAGTGATTTGAAAACGATTTATAAAAAGGTAAAACTCTACAATTATCACCGGATTTTTCGCAAAATTCATGATCGGGAGAATGATTCTTTAACCCCGTTAGAAATTTTATGCCTTGATTTATTGCAAGGGATGAATTCACCGACCCAAACCGAATTTGCTAACTTTATCGGCGTTTCCAAGCCGAATGCTACTTATAAAATCAATGTACTGGAGAAAAAAGGTTATATTAAAAAAGTTCAATCCGAAGAAGACGGGAGAATTTATCATATTGAAGTAACGGATAAAACCAAGAGCTTGCTCAGAACCGGTGAGCGATATATAGATATCATTTACAAACGAATGAAACGTAAATTCTCGTCTGAGGAACTGGAAATATATGATAAGATCAATGCGTCGATTGCCGATGAATTCATGATTGAACTCGATCGTTATCTGAATAATGAGAGATAAAACGTTTCTCCCTTTTCCGGTCTATCGTCAATTAAGTCTTGGAAGAAAAACTTAAGACTTAAAGAGAATACATAGACTTTTACGGAGTTTGACTTGTTGAAAAAATGGTGACCCTATCGGGAATCGAACCCGAGATTCCGCCGTGAGAGGGCGGCGTCTTGACCGCTTGACCATAGGGCCGTTTAACAAACAGAATGATAACAAAAGATTTTCACGCTGGCAAGCGCTTTTTTTTACGGTCGTCATCAAGTTAATTGAAAAGATAAGAGTTAATTGAAAAGATAAGTGTACCGAGAAGATAGCAGTTAAGATTGCAAAGAGAGAAGAAGTTAAATACAGATTTCAGACCAATCTTTTCGGAATACTATGAAAAATTGTCATTTAATGCTAAAGTTGTAGTGTTCTAATTTTTATAGGAGTTAAATTAGAGAGAATCAATTATGACAATTTATAACTTTCTTGAATTGCTGGGTGGTCTGTGCCTTTTCCTGTTTGGTATGAGTACATTGGGAGATAGCTTGGCGACGATCTCCGGCGGTAAAATGGAACAACTCTTACGCAAGCTGAGCGACACGAAATTTAAAGGTATTCTGCTCGGCTTAGCTGTTACAGCTGTCATTCAATCCTCTTCAGCAACGACTGTTATGGTAGTTGCCTTAGTCAATTCCAGAGTGATGAAATTAAAACAAGCGGTACCCGTGATCATGGGAGCCAATATCGGAACAACCGTAACCGGCTGGATTCTCAGTTTAAGCGGAATTTCCGGAGACAGTTTTATCATTCAAATTCTTAAACCGAGTAACTTTACACCGATTCTTGCGGCTATCGGTATCGTGATAATTTTCACCGCTAAATCAGAAGGGAGGAAAGCGACCGGCAATGCTTTGTTGGGTTTTGCCGTTCTGATGTTCGGCATGGGGGCGATGTCCGGTTCGGTCGCGCCCTTGCAGAATGATCCCGGATTTCACAAAATGTTTCAAGTTTTCGATAATCCGGTAATCGGCGTTTTGGTCGGAGCAGCGCTCACAGCGGTTATGCAATCCTCCTCCGCCATGACCGGTATTTTACAGGCATTAAGTACAACCGGAGCGATGAGCTTCGGAGCCGTAATTCCTCTGATTATGGGGCAAAACATCGGTACCTGCGTTACAGCCATACTATCCTCGGTCAGGGCGGGGAAGAACGCGAAAAGAGCGTCCATCATACATCTGAGTTTTAACGTAATAGGTACAATCCTCTTCATGATCATCTTTTACATCATTCACGCGATCAGCCCGTTCAGCTTTATGAATGATACCGTAAATGAAGTCAATATCGCGATTGTGCATACTGTGTTTAACGTCTTTACGGTGTTGGCATTGTTCCCCTTCTCGGATCATCTGGTCAAATTATCCCGGATTATTATTCCGCGTAAAGAATCGAAGATTAAAGAAGATGATTTAACCAGAACCCTGCGCTTGCTGGATCCTCTGTTTTTGGAAAGACCGGGGCTGGCGGTAGAGCAGGCCTATACAGTTCTCAATAAGATGATGGAAACCTCGCTTGCTTGTCTGCATAATGCCGTCGATCTGCTTTTCGACTTCGATTATGAGGAATATGCCCATGTCGAAATGCTGGAAAATCAGGTGGACCAGTATGAAGACGCGCTCATGGAATATACCATGAAAATCACGGCAACCACTTTGAATCAAACGGATAATCACAAGTTAACGATCATGATGCATACCCTGAATGATATAGAGCGCATCAGCGATCACGCGATCAATATTGCCGATCAGGCAAGACGCAAATATCAGGCGGAAATACCTTTTTCAGATGAAGCGATGGCGGAATTACGGCTTTTCACTTCTGCCGTTCTAAAAAATATGGAAATTGCGAAACAAGCTCTGGCCGAGCTTGATCTGAATCTGGCGCTCGAAATTCAGCCGCTGGAAGATCGTATCGATGAGATCAACAAGGATTTCTCCGACAAACATATTGAACGTCTCAAAGCCGGCAAATGTAATATTGAAAATGGCGTCACCATCGTGGAAGTCTACACTTGTCTGGAGAGGATATCAGATCATTGTTACAACATGAGCGTCTGTTTGATCCAATTCAGCGAGCAGCATTATCGGCAGCACGACTTCGAAATGCGTTTCAGCAAGGACAGCCTGAGATATAAAGATATGTATGAATTTTACGCCAAACAATTTACTTTGGCAGAAACACCGGTCTCGCAGTCAGGAAAAAACAGATAATTCCCGCCCGCAAATTCTCGGCGAAGGACTTATTTGGCTTTGCCGATTATGTCGGCACAAAGTCAGGGGTAATTCAGAAAGAGTCAGTACAGAGGCAGTCAAAAGTCAATATATAGTCAGCCACAGGTCTGTCTAAACTCAGCCGAATTCAGCCTAAACTCAGCCGAAAGTCAATAAAAAGAGCGATATCTCCGGAATCAGAAAATATCGGAAATCATCGCTCTTTATCGATTATTCAATTTTTTGCTGTTCTAAGATTAATATTTAATAATGTTAAGAAATAATAATCCAAACCTCAAAATCGGGAAACTATTTCAGCATCTTAATCAAATCCGGCAGCTTTTCTTCAAATTTTACGCCGTACCAATGCGAACTGTCGCCTTGCGTATGTTTGATACAAAGAACCGTGTAATCAGCGGCGATCCGAGCAGCCTCAAAAGTGGACTTTCCGTTTAATAAAGCGCCGACAAAAGCCGAGGCATAGACATCGCCCGTACCATGGCAGCCTTTGCTGATCAGTTCATGTTCATAATACTGATATTCATTATTTTGAAAAACCACGACACCGGTTTTGCCGGGGCGATAGCCGACACCTGTCAATACGACCGTTTGTTGATCATGGGCGGTGATCTTTGTCAGCAGCTCTTTGATATATGCCTCATCGTAGTTTTCTCTATATTCACTATCGGTTAAAAAGCAGGCTTCGGTGATGTTCGGCAAAATATAATCCGCCGAGGCGCAGAGCTTCTTCATCTCTTCCACATAAGCCGTGTCAAATGCCGGATAGAGCTTGCCGTTATCCGCCATGGCCGGATCGACAATATTTTTGGCATCCGGCGTACCGAGCGTGTTCATAATATCCATGACATAATCAATTTGTCTGGTGCTGCCGAGATAGCCCGTATAGATTGCTTCAAAGCGAATATTTTCCGACAGCCAGTGCTCTTTGATTTTGGGAATGTCCTCCGTTAAATCACGGAAAGTGAAACCGGTAAAGCCGGCAGTATGGGTAGATAAAATAGCGGAAGGAATAATGCAGGTTTCCATCCCACATGCGGATAAAATCGGTAAAGCGACGGTCAGAGAGCATTGTCCCAGACAGGAAATGTCCTGAATCGTCAGTATTTTTTTGTAAGCCATTGAGCTCCACCTCGAATAATATTAATTTACTCTTTCGTATTCGTTGTAACTTATGAACGCACGTCCACCATCATACTATTTTTCTTCAGGGAATACCACTTTTCCTCTGCAGCCGGTTTGTAAATTTTCAGAATTCCGGCTTCATCCGGAAAACTGTAAAAATATAGCCGATCAACTAAATTTGCGCTTTATTGGAACATAGAACACTGAATTATCTCTTTAACACGCTATAATATAATTATAAATTGTTCGTAACCAGTGATGGTTCAATGAAAAAACAGGAGGTCATTATGTTAGAAAAAGGACAAAAAGCTCCGGACTTCGCCTTGCCGGATCAAAATGGAAACGTACATAAATTATCAGATTATCAGGGACAAAAGGTCATATTATATTTTTATCCCAAGGACAATACGCCGGGTTGTACAAAGCAAGCCTGCAATTTCGGCAGCCTAATGCCGCAATTCAAAGAAAAAAACGCGGTTGTTTTAGGAGTCAGCAAAGACAGTGTCAGCTCTCATAAAAAATTTGAAGAAAAATACGGCTTGCCCTTTACCTTGTTATCCGATCCGGAATTAGAATGCATTAAAGCCTATGATGTTTGGCAGAAAAAGAATAATTACGGCAAAATCAGCATGGGAGTTGTCAGAACAACCTATCTGATCGACGAACAGGGCGTGATTGAAAAGGTCTTTGCAAAAGTCAACGCGGAGAAAAATCCCGAACAAATGCTGGACGCTTTGAACGAAGAAGCATAGATTAATTTATATTTTTATATAGAAATTCCGAGGTTTTTCTTATGAAAGTCATCATCTCACCCGCCAAAACGATGCAGACTGATCCTGCGACTATGCCGGTCACAAAAACACCTGCCTATCTTGAACAGACGCGGCGCCTGCTGACCGAACTGAAAAAACTTTCCTTTGCGGAATTAAAGAAACTTTATCAAGCGAGCGATAATATCACTCTGGAAAACAAGGAGCGCTTCGCCGCGATGAATCTGACACGGGATTTGACCGCGGCAATATTTGCCTATCAGGGACAGGTTTTTCAACATATTAAAGCGGATGAGATGGATGTGAATGAACTTGATTATTTGCAGGAGCATTTACGGATTCTCTCCGGTTTTTACGGTTTGGTGAAACCGTTTGACGGCATTGTCCCTTATCGCTTGGAGATGGGCAACAAATTGCCGATTGACGAGCATAAGAATTTATATGAGTTCTGGGGCGATGCATTGTACCGGGACTTATTTGCCGACGAAGATATTGTGATTAATTTAGCTTCCAAGGAATATGCTCAGGTGATCAGTAAACATCTGAAAAAGGATGATCAGTTTATCACGGTGGAATTCAGTAAATTGACGAAGGGCAAGTTACGTCAGCTCGGCATGATGTCAAAATCCGGCCGCGGAGCCATGGTTCGCTTTATGGCGGAAAATCAAGTCGACAGAGTTGAGAATTTAAAGGAATTCAGTTTTCAGGACTTATTCTATTCCGAAGAATATTCAGATCAGAATACAATGGTGTTTCTTAAGCAAGATGCGGGCTGATTAATTGAGGCGACATCTTCCTCGATTCGCGGACTCGTGCAAAATCGAAAAAATTTGTCCACCCCTTGGTCAAAAATGACGGTTTTGCATGGAAATGAGTTTGCCGGCTGTCTGTGCGGATTCGCGGACTCGTGCACAATCGAAAGATTTGTCCACCCAGTGGTCAAAAA
>CAYFVK010000038.1:0-9544 GCA_964346695.1 uncultured Mageeibacillus sp.
ATCCTTTTTCCCCTTTTTTCACCTTTCAACAATGTATCCGGGCGTTTGGATATGTCAAAGCCTTATTTCTCCGCGTCTGCCCGTATTTTTCATAAAATATAAATGAGGAAAATCGTGTCAATACAACCGGCCTTTTTATATATGTAGATATAATTAAATTTAAGATCAAGTGATTCAACTGCGGTTTTAAATAAATTGATACCGCAAGCTCAAAAGCTCGAAGAATGAGCTTTAATCTTTTTTGCTGAGAGCGGCGCCGATAGCCGTGGAGAACATTGCCCCCTCCGGAATTATGATATTTACATGATACATCTCGGAAAATTGCGCCAGTGCTTTCTTCGCTTGCAGAGTATTGACCACCGATCCGACGAATACAATATTTTTAACCTGTCTGGTCCGTGCGGCTAAAACTGCCATGGTCCCGATCGATTGAAAAACCAAATTCAAAATGCCTCTGGCTAAATCTTCCGGTCTTGCGTCATCGTTGACATTGCCGAAATTGGAAGCTGTAGCGTCATCACTCAGACCCGGAACATTATCCGAAATATCTTTGACCAGCAGATCGACATTGGAGAGATTCCCCTGAAAGGCTAATTCAGCAACGGAGTCGAAGTTTCGATAATTAAGAATTTTATTGGACAAACCGAGTATCGTGCCGCCGCCTACTCCCGTACCGATGACATGCTCCGATTTATGCAGACTGCTGTAGACGAGCGAGGTACCGGTGCCGACGCTGACCACGATTGCCTCATCAAGTCCTGAAAGATAAAGGCCGCCCAAACCGACCGCCTCAAATTCATTGGATTTTATGGTTTCAAGATCGAGCAGATTGTCATTGATATAGGACGAGCCGACGCCGGTCAGGCAAATCTGCCGCACATTCTCAATTTTCAACTGATTTGAATCAAGAAATTTACCGAGTCCGCCGTAAGCCGACGCAATCGGATCGCTCGATTTAACAAAAACCTGATTGAGAAGTTGATGGTTTTGAAACCCGACTACTTTGGTCGTGCTGCCGCCGATATCTAAGCCAACAATTACCTGATCCATAATTTCCTGTTCAATATGCTATGCGTAAATCTGCCGTTGTTTGCGTACAGTTTGCTTGTCTTGTAGATAGTTTGCCTGAGCTGTTGTTCAGATAAGTCGCGATTGATCTTCGGGCATAAAGCAATGCGGATTATCTGGCGTAGACGGTCGCTCTTCTGACATAATCTTCTACCCGGTCAGATTGGTTCTGCTTATTTTGCACAGAGTTCTCAATGCTGGTGGTACCCGGGGCGACGACAAAGATCAAAGCGGAGATCGGCATGACATTGCCGCGCAAAGCGTGTGCTGCGCCTGTAATAAAATCAATCACGCGCTGGGCGATCTTGGGATCAATCTTTTCTATATTACAGATGACGGTTTTGCCTTCCCGCACATCGTCGCAAACCTGCTGCGCCGTTTCGATATCGGAAGGTTCCATGATCACGATTTGCTGCAGATAAGTTTTCTGATTAATATCTACAACTCGGCCGGCCGGGCGTCTGCGCTCCGTTTGCGGCGCGACATAAGGTTCCGGAGTTTCTGCGCGATAAGAGGATTGTTCGCGATAAGGCGCTTCCGCTGTCGTTTCACGGTAAGAATCGTCCGCCTCATCATAATAATCATCCATTTCATTATACTCATCATAGTTATAGTCGTCGTAGTCTTTGTTGGAACCGCCGAATAACTTTTCAAAAAAGCCTGCCATATTTTTCCTCCGCATGAAATACTCATAATATTATAAAAATTGCCCGCTTATTGAGCAAGTAAAAATCTGAAGCGTAAGCCGCCTGTAACATAACAGCAATCAATAGCCTACGAGAGCTTAAAGCCGACTGCCAAAAATGCTCGTGCCGATGCGCAGCATGGTTGTTCCGGCTTTGACGGCGTATTGGTAATCATTGCTCATGCCCATCGACAATTGGTTGAAATCAGAACCGACCTGCTCCTGGTGTCGCTCCAAGAGCTCTCTGAGCCGATGAAAGAGCGCTTCGGTTTTGTAAACCTGATCCGCTTCATAAAACGGCGCCATGGTCATGAGTCCCCGCAGTTTGAGATGAGGCTGATTTTGCGCGAATTCAAGCGCCGGAGCCAATTCTTCCTCAAAAAATCCATGCTTGCTTTCTTCTTTAGATAGATTGAGCTGCAGCAAAATCTCGCTGACGAGCGCTTTTTCTGCTGAAATTTTCTCTATTTGTTCCAATAGTTTTAATGAGTGAACGGAGTGAATCAATGCTACCTGCCCGACAATGTCTTTGACTTTATTGCGCTGCAAAACTCCGATAAAATGCCAGTGCAGATTGTATTTCGCCTGTTCTTCTTGCGGCATTTGCAGAAACTCCGACTTCTTTGCGAGCAGTTCCTGTGCCCGGTTTTCGCCAAACTCCGTTTCGCCCAGTTGATTGGCAAGCAAGATATCGCTCAAGGGATGATTCTTGCTGACGCAGATTAATCGGGGCAGTTTTTGAGGATCTTGTTCCGGCATAGCCGCCAGGATGTTTTCATGAAAGTGTTTTAGATTTTGACCGATTTGATTTTTTCGATCATTGGACATTTTTACCCTCCCGTTCTTCTGAGCCGTTAAATGAAAAATCACGGTTCTTTTGAACCATCTAAATGAAAATTACGGTTCTTTCGAGCCGTCTAAATCATAATTAAAGTTATTCCGAGCCGTTAAAACAAAATTACGGTATTCCGGTCGCGGAATCACCGATTTGTACATCTTTCGGGTTCAGGATTACCATCGTGGAAGATCCGATCGGAATCTCGGCGTTTTCAGTGCTTTCGATCAGGGCATAGTTGGCATTGGCGGCGATGATTTTGACCGCGGTTTGTTTGATGAAACCGGAATTTTCAACATAAATATCAGCTTCCAAATTGCCCTGCGCATAATTGACCAGAGCTGAGATGGGAACGCGCAAACCGCTTTGTTTGTTTACTTTCAGGCTCAAATCGACAACACGCCGATTGGCAAGGCGTTCCAGCGCTGTATTGCACTTCATGATGATCATGGTGCCGAAATCCGTCTCTTCGGAACGCACGACAAGACCGTCCGTCAAGGAGATTCCTTCATCGCTGATTCCTTCTATCGGCGAAGATACCTGCACCTGGGTACTCTTGCCCGCAGGGATGAAAAAGGCGAAGTATTGGTTTATCGAATTGGTCAGACAATACAAAGGATCATTTTTTTGGACCTCGACAATCAGATCGAGGCGACCCTGCGGTGCGGTTTTCAAAAACTGGTCAAGCTCCGCCGCGGTCATATTTTCCATATTTTCCGGATTCAGACGATCCTCAAGCCCGTCATAACTGCGAATATAGATGCCGGATTGAGTGCTCTCGATGATATTGCTTTTCGCGCTGAGCTCCTCTTCCAATTCATGATAGCGATTTAATAATTCCTCCAGCCGCTCATCGTTAAAATTATAATTGCGCAGACGTTCATTTCTTTCACTGAGTATCGTATGCAAAGCGGCTTCATCCGTGGAGATATCCGAAAATCGATTGTTCAGGATTTCCGAATAGACATTGCTGATGACCTCACGGATTCGGGCAGAGGTTTCCTGATCAATCTGCCTCGCGCCGACATTATTGTCCGATTCCAGCAATTCATACTGATAGTTGATAATCTCATTTTCAATATTTTGCAATCCGGTTAAAGTGTCGTCTTCCGTTTGCGGAATGATATAGGCAAGTTCTTCATTTTTCGCAACTTTGGAACCGTCGGCAAAGAAACTGCGCACAGCCCCCGCGGAAGGGGATCGGAATACCGTTTCGTCCCGAATAATCAGCGCTTTAACCTCATAATTGTCGGACAGTTCGCGTTCGGTCAAAAACATAAATTGCGGTGTCGGCTTGTAATGGTTGACAATGCGCAGGATCATCAATAATGTGATCACCGCGATCACCATGATCAGAATAATTAAAGTTAGCGTTTGTCGCCTGCTTTTGCGTTTTTGCATTTCGCGAAAACGTTCGATTTCAGGTGCTTTATTTTGCGCTTTCATGTTAATCCTCTTGCCACAGCCTCTCTAATGCCAACATCGACGCCAGTCTACCCGATTCAATATTCATACCGCCCTGAAGAAATGCCGTATACGGCGGACGCAATGGTCCGTCGGCGGATAGTTCAATTGATGATCCCTGTGTGAAGGAGCCTGATGCCATTATTATATCACAATCATATCCGGGCATAGGGGCAGGTACGGGGGCATAGCCGGAGTCAATCGGCGATACTTCCTGCACCGCCTGACAAAATGTAATCAATTTACGCGCGTCGTGAAAGCTGATCGTCTGTACGATGTCACCTCGTTCGTTTTGTGGTAACGGATTGACCTCATAGCCTTGCTGTTGAAACAACGCTGCCGTGAAGATTGCGTTTTGCAGCGCATTCGCCACAATCTGCGGGGCTAAATAAAAGCCTTGTGCGATGGCTCTGCTCTGACCTAAGCTCGGTCCGATTTCTGAACCGACTCCGCTCGCCGTCATCTGCTCGGCACAAAGCTCAACTGCTTCCGCTTTGCCGGCGATATAGCCGCCGCTCGGAGCGATGCCGCCGCCCGGGTTTTTGATCAGAGAACCGGCGATCAAGTCTGCGCCAAACGCTGTCGGCTCTTCAGATTCAACAAATTCGCCATAACAATTATCTACAAGAATCAGCGTTTTGGGGCTTATTTCTTTAACTGTTTTGACCATGTTGAAAATCTGCTGATTGGTCAATGCCGGTCTGCTGCTGTAACCGCGCGACTTTTGAATATAAACGGCTTTATAGGAATGTTTTTGAAGGGCTTTTTTTAATGCCGGGAGGTCAGGCTCGCCGGCAGCGGTCAGCTCGAGTATCTGAGTTTCGACAAGAAAATCTTTAAGGGAGGCATGGTCGCCGCTTTGCGAGAGCCCGAGAGTCGGTTTCAGGGTATCGTATACCGAACCTGTGGCGATGAGCAATTGATCATAGGGTCGCAGTATGCCTTTGAGCATGGTGCTTAAGACCTGCGTGCCGGAACTGAATTGCAGGCGTACCAGGGCTTTTTCCGCCGAGAAAACCGCGGCGAAAATTTCTTCGATTTTTTCGCGCGCAGGATCCTGATAGCCGTAACCGCCTGAAAATTGAAAATCCGAGGCATTGAGTCCCGTTTCACGGAATGCGCTAATAACCCGCAATTGGTTTTGTTCACGCAAACGCATGATTTTTTCAAATTCGGGCTTGCTGATTGTCAATGCTTCTTCTGCCGCCTGATACGTCTTTTCTGAGATTTGAAACGCCTTGTATGCCGCAAAGCTCAAATGCCTTCCTCCTTAATGAGCGAAAAGAAAAAGTCCTGAATTCCGTTTACGCAATTGCGTGTTTTACGTGTTTTCAGGACTTTGGTGCAACCAGAGGGACTTGAACCCTCACGGTCTCCCACACGCCCCTCAAACGTGCGCGTCTGCCTGTTCCGCCATGGTTGCATGTTTCTCAAATCGATTTATTATATGAAGCTTAGCCCGATTTTGTCAAATTTTAATCCATAATTGTCGATTTTTTATGTTTTTTGAATGCTTTTCCCTGTTTTCAGGCCAGTTCGTCCGTTTTTCAAAGATCAATTCCCTATTTTTGTGAAGGCAAGATTTGGATTTGCAATCGGTTTGAAATGTCGGTTTTAACGGATTTTGTGATGATGAGATTTTGATTTACGGTAGGTTCATTGGTCAATTTTGACGGTTTTGCACGGTTATTGTTCCGCTATGGATTAGTTTGCTAATTTTCCGTTGTGCAAAATCGAAATATTTGTCCATCGGTTGGTCAAAAATGGCGGTTTTGCACGGTTTCGGATTAGCCGGCACTATGGACCGACTCGCGAATTTTTGCAAAATCGAAATATTTGTCTACTGGATGGTCAAAAATGGCGGTTCTGTGCGATTACGGCCTCGCCATATCTTAGCTGGCTAATTGATATTCGAGCAAAACCGAAAAATTTGTCCACTGGCTGGTCAAAAATGGCGGTTTTGCGGCGAGCCTTCTTAATTTCAGTTTATTTTACAACTTGTCATCCGGTAGCAGGTTAATTGCAATTAAGCTATTTGCGTTAACCTTTACAATTAACGTATCCGGCAGCATAAAAATTCTGCTTGACAGCTGTTCTTTGAATTACTATTATAGTTAAAGATTCGGGGGCGTAGCTCACTTGGGAGAGCGCTTGAATGGCATTCAAGAGGTAGCGGGTTCGATCCCCGCCGTCTCCACCATTTTTATAGGTGAAAGCTTGAAACGCTTCAGTATCAGTAGTTTCGGGTTTTCGCCTTTTTTATAATCTGTTTTGTTTAGACTTCGCTAAAAACTAACGTATATCTGAAATAGTTCTGCTGAATGATCAAAGCTATCTTTTGTTACGCGCGTATAAATTTTCATGGTCTTTTGTATATCTGAATGGCCTAATCTTTCCTGCACCTGTTTGACATCTAACCCGGCTTCAAACAGCTTGTTATATATAGGATAAATAAAATTAATATAATCGGTAAAAACATAACAAGTTAAACTAACATCGATTAGTGTTTTTTTGTGCAGGAAACAAGGGAATCATATTTATACAGTTTGATTCAAAAACGACATAGTCTTTCTGAATGACAATAAATTTTACAACATTTTTATTACAGTATGAAGTCCTATTAAAATATAGTTTCTCTTCTAAAGAGTAGTCATTGCATTTGAATTGATAACGAAGGCATTCGATTTTTATAGGGATTGACAGAAATATAATTTTGTACTCCTTCAGCAAATTGAGTTTGTTTATGATTTCGATTTACGATAAAAAAGAAAATAGCAGAAACAATCGCATTAAAGGTTGCCCAAACCCACATGAAATTTGTCATTTTCTGAGGGAATGTGGTTGTTAAGCTTGCCTGTTTCGCTTGCAAAGGGAATATGTTGTTGGAAACTTCGATTGCCGGCATAAAGAACCACCAAGCAAGTAAAGCCGCAAGAATCAAAGGAATCCAAAAAGCCAGTCGTTGCTTCGATGTTTCCATGGCAACGGTTCTATTGGCTACTGGTTTTTTCAGCGATTTGAAGAATGGAATTTGTAATAACAATGATACCAGCGGCACAAGAAGCATGAACATACCTATTAGTCCAAGGGTATTAAATAAATGCTTAGTTAACCACATTTGACTTGTTGAGGCAATACCGCTATCGGTCCCAAAAGATTTTTCAAAAAACTCTACAATTTTATAACCCTGATTCAGAGAGAAACGATTCATAGCATGGAGTTCAGGTGGATTATGAACTATTCTAAGTGTTCTGTCCTCTGCATTACCATAAAATTTGTCTAATTCTATTTCTTTAAAATCCTGATCAAAAGTGTCTTTGAAAATACTTAGGATATCAGGGTCATCTGCCAAACTATATGCTTTACCATCGACAATATGATTCCCACGATTATACTCATCATTAAAACCGTTATAAATTCCTAAATTAGCATATTTTTTTTAGGGAAAACAAAACCTTCCGGAGCTCCTGAAAATCCATGAGCAACACTCGTAGCATCATTACTGTTACCAAAAGAAATTTCTTTTTGTTTTACACCTGTCGGAAAAGCAGCAAATACTTTGTTTTCTTTTTCAGCAAGTGCTTGTTCTTCAGGAGTAATCTCCACACCACCAGGTGAATCGACATTTTTTGCTTTCTCTATGGCATTTTCGTATGCAACTCCGTATCTGGCTAAAGTATTGGTTATGATACGGCCACCTAAAGAGTGCCCTGTTATACCTATTTTAGTTGAGTCGACAAAGCTGAGTTCATTAGCTGCATATTCGACCAACGCAATCATACCTGCGTCATCCCATGGCGTAGAGTATGCCAACGCGGCGCTGCTGAGTACGATATTGATCACTTCCGGGAAGTTGAGCATTATCACTGCACTGAAAATTGCTGTACAAATTGTTTCTCAAAACCGACAGGTAACAAAACGCAACGCTTGGGCTATTCCTTTTACCGGGTGGAACGGAGAAAAATACTTTGTTTTTTCCCGACAAAGAGATCTTCTTTTTCAATCTTCTTCAAGTACATCTCGAACATTGATTCATCTTCTGCAAGAGATGATACGATCTGTTGCTATTGCAAAAGAGGCTTCTTATCTGCGCTCTTTCCATGAAGAAGTCTATCTCATATCAGGGCGTGAAACCGGCAGTGGAGAAACAACACGCTATCTTTTCAGCGTTCGCCCTATGCATTATCACAATCACCGAAAGAAAAAATATCATCATTTGGAATGGAAAACCCACTATCAAGTAGAAACTCTAATAAAAAATTCTCCTTTTAATACCCATTACAGCACAATTCCGGAATTTTTATTACAGAAAAACGCTCCTTCGTTAAAACAACCTCTGTTGATCACCGGCGAAGAGGGAACAGAAAAGAATAATTTAATCTATAATCTGTTTCTTCAAACTACATCCCCTGACGCTGTCCTTTTTATCATACATTGTGCCTTCATCTCAGAATCCGAACTAAAATCACTGCTCGGAGATCCTGAGTCTCCTTTCTGGACACAGGATGCTTTTATTTATTTTAAAGAACTGGAAATGATGAAAGATTCTACATTGGAATGGCTAATTTCCGAATTAGAAGCAGGTCAGTATGCAAAATATCGGACACTTCTCTTTACTTTGCAAGAACCTACTAAAAAAGAATCTCCCAGCACCGATGAAGAAATGAGATATAGGTATCTGTTATCCGAGTTTCGTGAACGCATCGGATGCCTTAGCGTGCCAATTTCTCCTCTACGAGGCAATCGTCAGAAAATTTCACATTACGTCACTCTTTTTTTAGACCAGATTAATCAAATTTCCGATCGTCAGCTTGTTGGCTTGACACCGGATGCCATGGAATTCTTACAGCAGTCATCTTGGCCACAAAATACTTCGCAACTCAAAAAGATTCTTCTTCTCACAGCACAAACGACAAATACTCCATGGATTTCCTCCGTTGATCTTCGTCACGTCTTTCAACAGGTATCCAGCAATCAAGAAGATTTATCTAAAGACGAAATCAATATTAATCAGTCTCTGGAAAATATTAAATATGATATTATTCAAAAAAAGCTGAAACAGAAAATGACACAGGAACAGATTGCCAATCAACTGGAAATTTCCCGTTCGACCTTATGGCGAATTATACAACGAAGACAAAACGTCAATGAAAATAATAATAAATAATAACTAAAAAATTTTAAACAGATGATCGGGTAGGACCACGCTTATTATTTGGACGGGGGACTTCCCACACCATCAAACATGCGACTCCGCATACGACGGTTCCAAACTTTTCTTTACTTTACTTTGAAATAACAACCTGTAAGCGTTAGATAGCCTGCCTTCTCCAACAGCTTGTTGGGAATGGCTATCTGCTATCCAGGGAGAATCCGAGACATACCGGTATTTATTTCTTGTATTAGCTAAAGACCACGCTGAACTTTCATCCATTGTTGTCTTCTTCAGATTCTCGAATTTGATGCTTATCTTCTTCCAATGCTTCAACGTC
>CAYFVK010000038.1:9644-12394 GCA_964346695.1 uncultured Mageeibacillus sp.
TCTACGTTCAAGCTTCTGGTCGCTTTCATTAAGCATAATGTTCCATAGAAGTGGGCTTAAGGGGCCGCCTCGTGGCATGCCCTCTTTGCTTTCCTCGAACATGCCGTTTACCATGATACCTGCACACAGGTGCCTGTAGACGAGTGAGACCTTCCCGAATAAGACGAATAACCTTCCCCTTTATCGTTACCGGATCTACCGACTTCTGTTTGTCAGTGCAAGGTTTTGCTTCAGGCTTCCTTCAGATTCCACCTCGTGATGGACACCCTTGCTTTTGAATACTTCCCCCTGCCGGGCGTACAGAGGACTTTCACCTCCTGGTTATTACTCATGTCAGGCGTACTAATAAAAAAAGGATTGTCCGGAGGGACAACCCTTTTTGATTTTCGGTTCAGTGTTTCTGATTTGAGCGGATTAACTTACTGAATTGAGCGGATTAACTTGCTGTCGGTATCATGCGTGTTGTTTTTTGCAGTGCAACCGGGGTATAGCTCATCATGCCGGCATAGACTTTGGCGGCTTGTCCCTGATAGGTGAAGTAAATCCAGCCGTCTGTTTTCTCTATTCCGGTAACTTGAAGCCCGGCGGGTATTTCGCCGATGATTTTTCCGGTCGCGGCATCTCGCACATTGATGACGCCCGTGGCGTAGGTTTTTCCGTTACAGGGATTCACACTCACCATGTCTCTGTGAACCAGAAGAACTTTGCCGTTTTCTTCAAAACGAATGTACGGGGTTTTTCTTAAATCCGTGCCTCGAATCAATTCGCCTTGGTATTTCGCAGAAACGGTCGCCAAATTTTGATTGCGAATATTTGTCGATTGCGCGATATAGTATGTTCTGACAGGACTATAAACCAACAAATCCCGCCAGACTTTGGCGCTCTTTCCCTGATAGGTGAAATAGATCCAGCCGTCTGCTTTGGCGATGCCGTTTACTTGATCGCCGGTATAGAGCTTGCCGATGATATTGCCTGTCTCTGAGCTGCGGATATTCATCTGATTCAGGGCATAAGTTGCTCCCGCAATCTCTTTTCCGCTCAAGATGCTTCTATGGGCAATTAGAACCTTGCCGTTTTCCACAAAACGGATATAGGGAACTTTCTCCAAATCCACGCCTTGAATCAATTCGCCTTTGTACTTAACGGATTCGATTGCCATGTTTTGATTGCGAATATTCCCGGTTCCTGTCAGGTAATATGTTCCGGCAACATTGTAAATCATCTGGCCCGACCAGACTTTGGCTTTTTGACCATTATGCGTAAAGTAAATCCAGCCGTCCGGCATTTGCGTACCGTTTACGGAATCACCGATATAAATTCTGCCGATGACTTCACCTGTCGCTGCACTGCGGACATTGGTTCGCTCTGTCGCGTAGGTTGTACCGGTTGTGGCTTCCGAAATTACCCGGCTCTTGTGGATCTTTCTCAGATCGCCGTTAACTTCAAATTCATAGTATTCGCCGTTTAATTTGCCTTGCAGCAACTCACCCTTGTACATTTCATCGACAAGTTTTCCGTTCTCGTCATAGATATTGGAAGTCGCTTTAATATACAAGAAAATGCTGCTTTGATCCAATTTGCCGTCCGCGTCAAAGGTATAATAGCCTACCGGCAGCAATTCATTGTTCTTTTCCACCAAAATAGTCTTGGATCTGACAATCTCGCCGTTTGTTCCGGCGTAATAATAAACTCCGTCAATCTCGATCAGACCTTTGCCTACCGGTTTGTCATTCTCGAAATAATACAATTTGCCATCTTTTTCAACAATTCCGCCCCGGATCTCGGCATTTTCATTATTGCCGTAAATCATGACGCCGTCTTGATTGAAATAATAATTCTGGACGGGCAATAATCCATTTGTTTTGGTTATATAGTACATTTCCGACTGAGCCAATTCGCCGGAAGATTTGACGTAATAGTAGTTATTGTCTTTCTTGACCAAACCCAGATAAATTCGTACGCCGTCAACATAGTTGATGATCTTGCCATCCGTTTCACGGACAAAACCGTCTTTGCTCGTATCGGGATCGTGATTGATAGCTGATTTGGCGTTGAAAGTGTAGGTTCCTGCCGGAATTCTCAAGCCGTTATTATTTACCACCTCAAAGTTTCCGTTTTTGACAGCCATGCCGTCTTCTCTGAAGTAATAATATTGGACGGTACCATCCTGCATGACAAATCTTACCAAGCCTTTATCGGTGAAGATTTGTCCGTTTTCGAGATAGTAGATATCGGCATTGTCGCTGTAAACGCCATTATAATTTGAGATGAAAACTCCGGTCTCTTCTTCAAATAAGAATTTAGAGTTCCCGCTGCCGTCTTCTTGCGGTGCCTCCGCCAGACCGGTCTTAACGTAGCCGTCCCGGTCAAAGTAGTACTTGTTCCCGTCAATTTCCTGCCAGCTTTCAAAGTAGGCTTTCTCACCGTCTTTCAGGTATGTGATGCCGGCAGTTTCTTTGAGCCAGCCTTCCGAGAGCTTCCATTGGGCATAGAGCGTGATATCTTTCTGCTCATTGGTATAGCTTGCGCCATCCGCATAGGATTTGCCTGATCCGTCGGGGCTGGTATTCCAGCCGATAAATTTGTAATTTTCCAAGGTATAGGTATTGACCGACAGCTCTACCGTGTTGCCGTCAAGGACCACTTGATCCGGCATATTTCCCAGACCGCCATTCGGATCAAAAATAATGCTGTACATATTCAGCGGGATCGCTTCAAATACCGCGGTATATTCGGCATCGCCCTCTATG
>CAYFVK010000039.1:0-11960 GCA_964346695.1 uncultured Mageeibacillus sp.
TTCTGATTATTTGCCAACTCTCAGAACCCTATTAGTTAAACTTGCAAATAATATGTTTTCTTTGCAATCCTAACTGCTATCTTCTTGGTACACTTATCTTTTCAATTAACGCGACACGGGCGATTTTTGCGGATGGCTTGACACAAGCGCTTATTTATATTATATTTCTTAAGCATTATTGTTTTAGATTAGACGTTAAGATAGACGGAGGTTGATATATATGGCAGTTCCAAAGAGAAGATGGTCAAAGATGAGATCAAGACGCTCACGTAGAAATTGGAAATTGAAAACACCGGGACTTGTAGAATGTCCGCAATGTCATGAATTAAAGATGAGTCATCGGGTTTGCAAAAACTGCGGTTATTATGATGGCCGCGAAGTCATCGAACAAGAGATTTAATTCTCCGGATTTCAACGATTACTAAAGGCAGCGGACATTTCTATTCGCTGCTTTTTTGTGTTAAGCGAAATTAAGTTAAAATCGAAGTCTGATTCAGAATCAAAGGAAAAAAGGTTATGAACAAGCCCATCATCGCAGTAATAGGAAGACCGAATGTCGGGAAATCGACGTTTTTTAATGCTATCGTCGGCAATCGTATTTCTATTGTTGATGATACGCCGGGCGTAACCAGAGATCGCATCTACGCAGACACGGAATGGCTGGGGCAGGAGATGACGTTTATCGATACCGGCGGCATTGAACCGAAGCATGATGATCAAATTCTGCAGGCCATGAAATTACAGGCTGAAATCGCGATCGATACGGCGGATGTGATCCTTTTCATGTGTGATCTGAAAAGCGGACTTGTCGCGGCTGACTTTGAAATAGCCAATATGCTTCGCAAATCCGCCAAACCGATTTTGCTGGTTGTCAATAAAGCGGATCAACCCGCCAATCCCTCTCCCGAAATTTATGATTTCTATCAATTGGGACTGGGCGATTTTATTCCGATCTCATCAGCAAATCGCCTGGGGTTTACGGAACTCTTGGACAAGATACTGGAACTTATTCCGGAACAAAATGAAGAAAAACCCGTGCATGATCGTATCCATGTCGCGATTATCGGCAAACCCAATGTCGGCAAGTCTTCACTCGTGAACTATCTGCTGCAGGAGGAACGCAGCATCGTTTCAGATATCGCCGGTACGACCAGAGATGCGATTGATGCCGATTTTACGATCGAAAATCAGCATTACCGTTTGATTGACACGGCCGGCTTACGCCGCCAGAGCAAAGTCAAAGACCGCATCGAAAAATACAGCAATCTGCGTACGGAGGCAGCCGTCAAAAGAGCCGATGTCTGTCTGATCATGATTGACGCGGAAGAAGGTGTGACCGAACAAGATACCAAGGTTGCAGGACTTGCTCATAATGAGGGCAAAGCCTCCGTTTTCGTGATCAATAAATGGGATCTGATCAAAGAAAAAGAAGAAATCATGGCTGAGATTAAGAAAGATCTCAAGCTGCGTTTCAGCTTTATGGCGTATGCTCCGATCATCTTTGTTTCTTCCTTGACCGGGCAAAGAATTCATAAAATTTTCAAATTGATCGATCAGGTTTATGAAGAAACACAAAAGAGATTATCCACCACGCTGATTAATGAAGTTTTGTCTGAGGCGATCGCGATGAATCCGACTCCGCAGGACAAGGGCAGACGCCTGAAAATTCTTTATGCTACACAGGTTGCCGCGGCACCGCCGACCTTTGTCTTTTTCGTCAATAATAAAGATCTGCTGCATTTTTCTTACGAACGTTATCTGGAAAATCAATTCCGGCTGAACTTCGGTTTTGAAGGCACGCCGATTCGCTTTATCTGGCGTAACCGCTCGAGAGATCAGGAATTAACGGAAATGTTCAAGCGGCGGGATAAATCCGGGAATAAATCAAAAGAATAAGACTCAAGTATTGTTCCCATAGAAAACAAGACTCAAACTGAGAGATGAAATAAAGGGAAAATATGAAAAAAATTCGTAATGTCGCGATTATTGCCCATGTAGATCATGGCAAAACTACTTTGGTAGATGCCCTGCTGCAATTCAGCGGGATCTTCGGCGAGCATCAGAAAATAGTTGAACAGGTGATGGACTCGAATGATTTGGAAAGAGAAAGAGGCATCACCATTTTGTCCAAGAACACGGCGGTTGAATATCAGGGTTACCGTATCAATATTGTTGATACGCCGGGCCACGCGGATTTCGGCGGGGAAGTAGAGCGTGTCTTGAAGATGGTTGACGGAGTTTTGCTGATCGTCGACGCCTTCGACGGACCGATGCCTCAGACCCGTTTTGTTCTTCATAAAACATTGGAAAAAAATTTGAAACCGATCGTTATTATCAATAAAATTGACCGACCCAATGCCCGTCCGGCCGAGGTCTTAGACCTGATCTATGATCTGTTTATCGAACTTGACGCGAGGGACGATCAAATAGACTTTCCGGTTCTCTATACTTCCGCGAAATCCGGAGTGGCTTTTTATGAAATGCCGGAGGAAATTACGCCGGAACTGATCCGTCAAAGTTCGATCGAACCGGTTTTCAAAACGATTATCGAAGCGATCCCGGAGCCGTCCGGCGATGAGGATAAAGATTTTCAAATGCTCATCTCCAATATCGATTATGATCCCTATATCGGCCGGGTCGCGATCGGCAAAATCGAGAACGGAATGGTTCATGACAAGGATAATGTGCTCGTTCTGAATCATCATAATCCGCTGAAAAGAGTAGACGGAAAAATCGCCAAGCTGATGCGTTTTAGGGGCCTGAACAGAGAAGATATCAAAGAGGCGGGACCGGGAGAAATTGTAGCTATCAGCGGGATTGAGGATTTATCGATCGGTGATACGCTGGCGACAACCAAAAATCCGGTGGCTCTGCCATTTGTCAAGATCGATGAGCCCACGATCAGTATGACTTTTGCTGTCAATGATAGCCCCTTTGCCGGCCTTGAGGGAGATTTTGTCACCAGCCGTCATCTCAGAGATCGTCTGGAGCGTGAGATCTATACAAATATTTCGATGCAGATGGAACTGACGGGATCGACCGAACAGTTCATCATCAAGGGCAGAGGTGAATTGCATATTTCGGTTCTGATCGAAAACATGCGCCGTGAGGGCTACGAATTTCAGGTATCGAAGCCGCAGGTCATCGCCAAACGGATTGACGGCAAATTATTTGAGCCGGAAGAACTGGTTATGATCGATGTGCCGGATGAATTTACCGGTATTGTGATACAGAAAATGAGCGAACGCAAAGCTGAGCTGCTGAAGATGGCGCCGCCCAACAGAGGCTATGTCCGACTGGAGTTCAAAATCCCGACCAGAGGGCTGATCGGCTATCGGGCGGAGTTTTTGACCGACACCAGGGGCAATGGTATAATCAATAGCATTATTGACGGCTATACCCCATGGAAAGGCAATATCGAGAGCCGCAATCACGGGGTTTTAATCGCTTATGAAACCGGTGTGGCGGTGACCTACGGACTGCATAACGCACAGGAGCGCGGTGAATTATTCATCGAGCCGGGCATGAGAGTTTATCAGGGTCAAATCGTCGGACAGACGATGAAAAAAGACGATGTTACGGTCAATGTCTGCAAGCAGAAGCAAAAAACCAATATGCGCGCCGCCGGCAGCGATGAGGCTCTGAGATTATCGCCGGTCGCGAAAATGAGTTTGGAACAATGTATAGAATTTGTCGCTGATGATGAGTGGATTGAGATTACGCCGAAGAATATTCGTTTGAGAAAGAAGATATTGGATCATCATCTGCGCTTAAGAGAAGTGGCGAAGAGCAAAGCGTAGATAAAATATCCCGATCAGGTGGAGGACAAGGCATCAGAGCAGTCAACTCCGGGCATAAATGAAAAAAGCAGAGCAATGCTCTTTTTTAGAGGCATCATTCATGACATCAAAAGTCACCAAGACTATTTTTATTATTATCTGTATCGCTGTTTTTATTCTGGTAGCCTTTATCGGTTTTATTAACGGTTTTGAATATGTCCGTTCGCAGGACGAACGCATGAGCAATTTGCAGGAACTATACGAAGATTCCAATGAAAGTCCGATCAACGCCGATACGGAAGGTACCGTTGAAATTTCCATTCCGCGAGCCGCCAGTGTGGATGAGATAGCTGATTTACTGAAAGAAAAAGGGTTGATCAAGAATACTTTCGCCTTTAAGATTCTGTCAAAATTCAACGGCTTTAACGGACAATATCAGTCCGGTACCCATTATTTGACCAAAGATCTCAACTATGATGAGATTATGTATATTTTAACGCATGAATCGGAGGCGATCTTCGTCACGATTCCGGAGGGCTTTACTTATAAACAGATCCAGCAGCGCTTAATTGAATCCGGGCTGAATATCGATGTGAAATACATGGATGAATTAGTGCAAAGGCCGAATCGCTTTATCGATTATCCCTTTGTTCGGGAACTTGCCGTCCATGAAAATCGGGAATGGCTGCTGCAGGGTTATTTATGGCCGGATACCTATCGTTTCGATTCGAGTATGGACGAGGAGACGATCCTGCGCATATTCCTCAATAATACGAACAGCAAATTGTCCAATGAAGATTATGCCGGACGGGCGGCGGAACTGGGACTGACCATGGATCAGGTCTTTACTCTGGCTTCGATTACACAGGCGGAGGGCGGCAACTCTGAAATGTACAAAATCAGCCGGGTTTTTCTCAATCGATTAAATAATGACATGCAGCTCGAATCCTGCGCCACGATCAATTACTTGCGTTTGGAAAACGGCGAGGAACCGGTCTTTTGGGTGAAGCAGTCAGATTTGGACCGCTTCCGTGACAATCCGTATAATACCTATGCTTATACCGGCTTGCCGCCGGGGCCGATCAATAATCCGGGGCTTGCCGCGATCGAAGGCGTACTCTGGCCGGCGACCGACAAAACATGGGCGGATGCGGAGAGCTATTTCTATTTTTGCGCTGACGGCAAAGGCAATAATGTTTTTGCTAAAACGGCGGAAGAGCATCTGGAAAATGTTGAGTATTACAGCTCGATCAACACGGACAACTGATGCCTTCAAACTTTTACCGTCAACTGTGAAAGTGATATCAATAATACTTTTTTCACGACAATCTGTTTATCAATCGCAACGGAGGATCTATGCTTGAATTGTTGGCCCCCGCGGGGGATATGAATAAATTGCTCAAGGTTATCGAATATGGCGCGGACGCCGTTTATCTCGGTCTGAATCAATTCAATCTGCGTGCTGCAGGCGGCAACTTTTCCAAGGCGGAACTGGGGAAAGCTGTTCAGATAGCCCATGAAGCCAAGGTGAAGGTCTATGTCGCCCTGAACAGTCTGGCGCGCGATCACGATTTCCCGCAATTGCGGGAGTCTATCCTCGCGATTCGGGAGGCTTCCGCCGACGCGGTGATCGTTACCGACCCCGGAGTTTTGCTGTCGGTAAAAGAATTGTCGCCGGAAACTCCGATTCACATCAGCACCCAGAGCTCCGTGCTTAACGCCCGAACGGCGCGTTTCTGGTATGAACAGGGAGCACGGCGCATTATTCTGGCAAGGGAACTGTCCCTCGAGGATATTCGGGGTTTGCGCCGGGAACTGCCTCCGGATCTGGAACTTGAGGCATTTGTGCATGGCGCAATGTGTATGAGCTATTCGGGCCGCTGTATTCTGTCCGATTATTATAATGCCAGATCGGCTAATCGCGGTGCCTGTACGCAGCCCTGCCGCTGGTATTATCAGTCAAGCCCTTTGGAGCTGACCGAAAAAGGCCATCCGGAACGCCCTTTGATTTTAGAGCAGGATCAAAACGGTTCCTATTTGCTCAGTTCTTCCGACCTGTGCATGATCGAATATATTCCGCAATTGGCGGAAGCGGGAATTGTCAGTCTGAAAATAGAGGGCAGAACGAAAAGCGCTTTTTACGCGGCGACCGTGGTCAAAGCCTATCGCGAGGCGATCGACAGCTATCTCAAAGATCCTGCAAATTATCAGGTTCAGGAGAAATGGCTGCGCAATCTGGAGCAGACCGTACACAGACATTTTGACACGGGCTTTTATTTTCAGAACACGGCCAAGCCGCTGGCAGAACAGCAGTCCAAGATTCACGCCGAGCAATCCATGTATCATGAGGCGAAAGTAGTCGGCGAAATCCGCGGCCAATTAGAAAATCAATACTTGCTGGTCGAGCAGAGAAATAAGATCGAGCGGGGCGCGGAGGTCGATCTGATTCAGCCTGAAGGTGACGAAATTCCGCTCCGGATCAGTCAGATTCTGGATCTGAACAAAGCGGAAATAGAGTCTACGCCACATGCTAAAATGCTTTATCTGATTCCTTATCAGGATGCGGAACAAGTTCCTGTCGGCTCCTATCTCAGACAATCAGCAGATAAATAATCAAGATGCCGATTAATGAAAGATAAAAGAGTCTCGGTTTCAGGGGCTCTTTTTTCATGCCGCCGCGATTCGCTTTATTCTCCAGCCGAAGCAGGGGATTCGGTTTGCGAAATTGTTTCAAAATGATCAATAGGGGAACGAACAATGTAGCGGCAACAAGCAGACGAAAAGTCAAAGGCAAATAATCTTCCAGGCTGCGATAAGTGGCGGCCGATACGTTGATTCGAAGCCAGGTGATCCGGGGAATCAAAAGCTGATAAAAACATGCGAAACTGAGCTGAAAAAGCAAAGCGGAGATCAGATTGCGATGCGTCAGATAAAGGCTCGCGGCAAAGAAACCGAAAATAAAATATGGCAGGAATTGTTTCGTTTCAAATACCAGCAGCGCGCTCAGTAAAGCGTTGCAGAGCACCGGCAGAACCGTCCGGGACTTGACGGACAGAGGTTTTGACACGAGCGGCAGCAAGAGCACCGGGCGCAGGGCGAATTCGTAAATCAAAGCGGACAGAATACAGAAAATAATAATATATAAAAACAGCTGCAGCGGATTATTCAGATTAAAGGCGGTCGAAAAGCTTGTCGCCGTCCAGACCTGATCCGTTAAATTCAATTTCAAAAAGAGCAGGGAACATAAAAAATTAAGAATTGTTACGATGTAGGCAAGCGGAAAACCGAGGATCAGACAAAGCAGGGCGGACAGGGTATCAAAGCGAAAATGAAGCTCTTTCAGGGTAAAAGGGTAGATTAAAAAATAGAAGAACAAGGGCAGCAAAAAAACCGGAAACAGAAAGAGCAAAGCCCGAATAGAGAATGTGCGCCAAGTACTCCCCGCGTCCAGATGCTTCAGAATACCGAAATGAGAGAGAAGAAAGAACAAGAGCAGACCGAGCAACATGAAAAAAGCGAAACTGACGATCTTTTTCTCTTGCCTGATCTCTTTCGCAGACTCCTCTTTCAGTCCTTTCACGGATCCTGTCTTGGGCGTGGGATTGACAATCCGCAGGGTAATCGGACGTATATTGTTTTTTGAATTTGCTTCCACGTTCACCTCGTTAACTAAATTATTTTAGATTATCAGGCGAAATGTTGCAATATAAGCACCGCTAACAGAGAGGAACTTAGGAAAGGTGCATAAATTATGCTTCGATTTTTTTGGTCGAAACTCCGCACTCCCTGAACATTTGATTTCCTGCGTTCCCGCCCGCAAATGGCCAGAGCCGCCAGCAGGGAAGAAAGAAGCAAAGCGCTCAGGGCGGTCGGGAGAGAAAACTTTAAGAACAGCAATGCTATAATTTTAATATCTCCGCCGCCTAAAAGTTCAGCGGAGAGCAGAGCTTCGAGCAGGAGAGTGAGTACCGACAAACCGATCAGAAGGATAAAAAAACGGATCAGGTGCAGGACGATTGTTGCCCGCTCGAAAATCATCAGCAGAATCAGGGTATAGCCTGTATCGATCAGAAAATCCCGATTGAGGATCTTTTGCCGGCGATAATCGGTATAGGCAAACCGCAGATAGGGTATGAAGAATAACAGATTGAGTATATTTTTTACATGATCTTTCATGTTTATTAACATAACTTATCTAATTTATTAATATATAAAAGTGTTTTGTGAAAATTGAGAATTTTGGTACGATAGGTGATGTGTGAATTTTCTAAAGAGTCAATTTTGCATTGGCATTAAATAAATTCAATTATTTGGGAGAAATCTTTTATGAGTGTGGATAGAGAAAATTTAAAAGAAAAATTATTGATCAATATTAAATCCAATCTTTCAGCGGAATTCGGAAAAAGTATGGCCTACGCGTCCGAACATGAAGTTTGGCAAGCAATTTCCCGCTCCGTTATGGAAGTCTTGACCGAGAATTGGGAAAAAACCAGAGAAAAATATCGCAAAGGCAAACAGGCTCATTATTTTTCCGCGGAATTTCTTTGCGGCCGCAGCCTGATCAATAATCTGGTTAATTTGGGCATCTATGAAGAAATGAAAGAAGTCGTTGAGGAATTGGGCTTCAATTTAACGGAAATCGAAGAGCAGGAAACGGATCCGGGACTCGGCAACGGCGGCCTCGGCCGTTTGGCGGCCTGTTTTTTGGATTCCGCGGCGACGCTCAATTATCCGGTTACGGGCTATGGTATCTTATATCGCTACGGCTTGCTTAAACAGGAATTTGAAGACGGTTTTCAAAAGGAATATCCGGATAAATGGATGGAATATCCCTATCCGTTCACGGTAAGAAGAGATGAAGATATGGTCAAGGTGCATTATCAGGATTTTGACGTAATCGCCGTACCTTATGATTTACCGGTAACCGGTTTTGCTACGGACAATATCAATGTGCTCAGACTGTGGAAACCGGAACCGGCGCAGGCTTTCGATTTTAATCTGTTCAATTCGCAGCGTTTCGATGACGCGGTCGTTGAACGCAATCGCGTTGATGATATTTACCGCGTGCTCTATCCGAACGACACCTCTTATGACGGCAAGGTGCTGCGCGTGAGACAGCAATATTTCTTTGTTTCCGCCTCCTTACAAAATATTCTTAAAGTTTTTGAAGAAGAACATGGCAGAAATTATCAGCTATTTCCGGAGTATAATCGTGTTCAACTCAATGATACGCATCCGGTTTTGGGCATTCCCGAGCTGATGCGCCTGCTGATCGATGAAAGAGATGTATCCTGGGACGAAGCCTTTGAGATCACCAAAAAGACCTTCGCTTTCACGAATCATACCATCATGCAGGAAGCCCTCGAAAAATGGGAAATCTCGATTTTCCAGTTTTTATTTCCGCGGGTTCTCGAAATCATCAAGGATATTGATCAGAAGTTCCGTGCACAGTTACGAAGCCTGAACTTTACGCAGGATCAGATCGAAATGAACTCGATTATTCATGACGGCTTGGTTCATATGGCCAATCTGGCGGTTTATATGTCTTATTCCATCAATGGCGTGGCCCGGATTCACAGCAATATTCTCAAGGATCAAACGTTTAATTTTTATTATAAATTATGGCCTAAACGCTTTAACAATAAGACGAACGGTGTCACCCCGAGAAGATGGCTCAGAACGAGCAATCCGAAATTGGCTGAATTGTTTACAGAATTGAGCGGCAGCGAGCATTGGGTTTCTCATCTGGCGGATCTGAAATCCCTCTTGAAATATGAAGACGATCCTGAAGTGCTGCGACGCTTTCTGCAGATCAAGCATGAGAATAAAGTTTTCCTCGCAAAGTATATCGCGGAGAAAGAGCAGGTTCAGATCAATCCCGATTCCATTTTTGATATACAGATCAAACGAGTTCATGAATACAAGCGACAATTGCTCAATGCTTTCGCCATTCTGGACCAGTACTTCTATCTGAAAGATCATCCGGAAGTTACCCTCAATCCGGTAACATATATCTTTGGCGGCAAATCCGCACCGGGTTATTTCAGAGCGAAAGCGATCATTAAATTCATAAATTGCATCGCTGATAAAATCAACAATGATCCGGAGATCGGAGATCAGATGAAAGTTGTTTTCGTGGAAAACTATAATGTGTCTTATGCCGAGAAGCTGTTCCGCGCCGCCGATATTTCGGAACAAATTTCAACGGTCGGTAAAGAAGCCTCCGGTACCGGCAACATGAAATTCATGATGAACGGCGCGCTGACTCTGGGCACGCATGACGGTGCGAATATTGAAATCGTCGAATATGCGGGCGAGGAGAATAATTTCATGTTCGGCGCTACGCTGGATGACTTTCCGCCGACTTTGGCTTATTATCACTCACAGTGGCAATATGATCATGTGCCGGGTTTACGCAGAGTCGTCGATACTTTGATTGACGGAACTTTTGACGATAATGGCACAGGCATGTTCCATGAGCTGTATAACGGTCTTTTACACGGCTCAAGCTGGGAAAAAGGCGATGTTTATTATCTGCTGGGCGACTTTGACGAATATCGCAAATGCCGTCGCAAGGCGCATCAGGCATATTCAGATCAACTGCGCTGGGCTAAAATGTGCTGGCACAATATTTGCAGCAGCGGTCAATTTTCCTCAGATCGTACGATCGCTGAATACGCGAAGGATATTTGGACTATCGAAGAACAAAAAATATAAAAATACAGGAGAAGAATATGGCAGAATTCAAATATGAAGTAAAAAAGAATTTAGGCAGTTTAAGCGAAGGCAGATCCGGCTGGACACGTGAGGTCAATATGGTCAGTTGGAACGAAAAACCGGCAAAGCTTGATATACGCGATTGGGCGCCGGAACACGCCAAAATGAGCAAAGGCGTTTCGCTGACCTACGAAGAGGCTTCTATCCTCAGGGAAATCCTCAATGAAATCGACTTGGATGAGACTTTTTCCGATTAACAGGTTATGTCCGCAAGCTGTGAGTCAGCCCTGTTTGCCGGATAGCAGCTGCCGTGTGATCGTTTGAGCAGGCGACTTATGCGAAAATTCAGAGAAGGTGAAAGAATTGGCTAATTTTACCAAAAAGGCGATTCAGGATTCTTTTATTAAATTACTGACGGAACGTCCTCTGTCCAAAATAACGGTCAAGGATATCGTGGCGGACTGCGGTATCAATCGGAATACCTTTTACTATTATTTTGAGGATATCCCGAAGCTGATCGAATATCTGGTCATGGAGGACGCGGAAGCGATTATATGTGCCTATCCTACTGTGGAAAAGCTTGAGGATTGTCTGGAAGCGGTCATTGATCTGGCGCTCTCGAAGAAAAGCGCTGTGCTGCATATCTACCATTCGGCGAGCCGTGAAATCTATGAGCAGTATCTTTGGCAGGTATGCGATTATGTTGTCAATTCTTATATTGCGTCTGTTCTGCGCGGCAGAAAGATCAAAGAAAGCGATCTGAAGATTATTCAGGACTATCTTTCCAGTCTGGCTTACGGAGTTGTTTCCAGATGGCTGAAAAACGATATGAATGATGATCTACGCGGCGCGCTCGAGAGGATCGCGGAAATCAAGAAGGGGATCGTTGAAGAAATGATTTCCCGCTGTGTGGAATCGTAGAAATCAGACAATCGCAGCGATTTGTCTGAAAATCGGTCATTCTGCGCCCTGTGTCTGAATATCAGGCACAGGGCGTATTTTGTCTGTAGCTATGAAGATAGAAGTCTTTATACTGATCCGGTGTAAAGGAGGTTTTGCTTCTATGAAAATGCGTTCAGTCACACCGATGCGAATTGCGAAAATCGGCTACATCATTATCTCCGCATTTCTTTGCGCTGTCGGTATACTGTTTATCGCCCTGCCCGAAATATCGGCTGTCATCATGGGTGTTTGTATCGGCGTTGCGCTGATTCTGTTCGGCATTGTAAAGCTGATCGGATATTTTTCAAAAGATTTATTTAGACTGGCCTTTCAGTTCGACTTGGAATTCGGGATTCTGATGATCCTCTTAGGCGTAATCATTCTTGTAAGTACCAGAAATCTGATGATTTTTATCTGTATTACCCTCGGTATCATCATTCTGCTTGACGGACTGTTCAAAATCCGGATCGCCAAGGGAATCGTAAAGCATTTTCCGGTTTTTCTGATCCTTTTTGCGCTGTT
>CAYFVK010000040.1:0-10705 GCA_964346695.1 uncultured Mageeibacillus sp.
AAAGAAGTCAATCCCGCTCAGCCATACACTCTTTTGATTTCCTCCAAAATATCACAATCAGCAGGGCAAAACTCAAAATCATCAATTTCATCCGGTCTAATCCAGCGTAAATCCGCATGCTCCAGCATTTGCGGCTCCGCACTGCCTTCCGCCAAATAAGCCTGATACAAATACAGATCGATCGTGATATCGGGATAAGCATGCCGAATCTGCATAAACAATTCCCCAACCTCAATCTCAATCGCCAGCTCCTCAAAACATTCGCGGCGCAAGGCCTGCTCATGCGTCTCATCAGACTCAACCTTACCGCCGACAAACTCATACAAAAGAGCACGTTTCTTATTCGCCGGTCTTCGGCAAATCAAAAACCGATCCTCTCTCCATATCAAAGCCGCTACCACTTGGCAAGACATTTTATCAAATACTCCTATTCCCAGAACATCAAAAATTCCAAGCCATTACGCCTAAACTATCAGGACTCAGCTATCCCGCGTCCGATCCACGCCATTCAACAAGCCGATATCCTTGCGATAACTCATATTATCGAAATTCAGAGATTCAATATTCTGATAGACGGCATTGTGCGCTTCCGCCAAAGAATTCTTCACCGCGACCACCGACAAAACTCGTCCGCCGTTCGAAAAAATCTGACCATCCACATTTTTTGTACCATTATGAAAAACCAGAATCTCCGGATCCACCTGATCCAAACCGGTGATCAGCTTATTTTTCTCATAAGCTCCCGGATACCCCTCAGAAACTAAAATCGTTGCCATCGCCACATTATCGGCAAAATCAAGTTCAACCGCTTTACCCTCAATCGACTGCAAAATATTTTCCAGTAAATCCGACTGCAAACGCGGCAACAAGGCCTCTGTCTCAGGATCGCCGAAACGTGCGTTGAACTCTAAGACATACAGCTGACCATGCTCGACCAGATAGCCGATAAATAAGATCCCGCTAAAGCCCAAATCCTCAGCCGCCAGACCCGTTTCAATCCTGCGCAGAATCTGTTCTGACTGCCGTTCTAAATCCGCGTTCCAATAAGGATTCGGTGAAATCATGCCGACCCCGCCGGTATTCGGACCCCGATCCCCCTCATAAATCTTCTTATAATCCATCGCCGTATCGAAAGGATAAATCTTCGTTCCCGAAACAAAACATAACAGCGATGCCTCAAAACCGGACAAGAATTGTTCCAGCACGACCTGCGCCGCCTGATCGCCGAACTTTTTATCCACAAACATCGTCCGCAAAGCCTGCTCTGCCTCTTCACGGTTCTGACAAATAATCACACCCTTGCCGGCGCAAAGACCGTCCGCCTTGACAACCACAGGAAAATCGAAATCGCCAAGTCCCGCCAGTGCAGAATCATAATCGGCAAAGCGCTCATATCGAGCGGTCGGAATTCCATATTTCAGCATAAACTCCTTAGCGAAAATTTTACTGCTCTCCAGCCTTGCCGCCCGTTGATCGGGTCCGAACACCTTGACCCCACGCTCCTCAAGAAAGTCGACAAGCCCTTCGCTCAAAGGCTGTTCCGGTCCGACGACCACCAGATCTACCGCGTGCTCGTCCAAAAAATGTGAAACTGACTCTCTGCTGTTATCCGGGAAATTCGCGTTGATCAATTTGCCCGACGCGCCGCCATTATGGGTCAGAAAGTAGATCGCCGAAACTCTGCTGTTTTTTGCCAGACTTGCCGCTATCGCATGTTCCCGCCCGCCATTACCGATAATCAAAATCTCCATCTTATACTCCTCCAAAATAGAAGCCTCGCTTAATTTCCAATTCAGGCGGCTGTCTGCATGAATAGTCATCCGCTTAATTATGTTCCAATTTCCCAACCGCAATAATATTTAGTCAAGCTGCCTGCTCGGCTTCAATGCTCCGCCAAAATGCGCACCCGGCCTTGCTCCACAACTAAAAGATCCTCGCAAAACAAACGCACCGCCTCGGGCAACAGCTCATGTTCGACTTTCAATACCTGTCTTTGAATTTCCTCCGGCTGCCAATCCTGATCCAGCGGAATCGCTTTTTGCAAAATAATCGGTCCCGTATCCTGACCGCTATCCACAAAATGTACCGTTGCTCCGGAAACTCTGGTTCCTCTTTGATAAACCGCCTGATGCACTTTCAGCCCGTAAAAATTCTTACCACCGAAAGCGGGCAGTAAAGAAGGGTGTATATTGATCACCCGATCGGGATATGCCGCGAGCAAAGTCGGCGTTATATAACGCAAATATCCGGCGAGAACTATCAGATCAATGTCATGTTTTTGAAATAGCCGAATCAGCGCAGTGTCATATTCGGTATTATCGGCAAACAATTTTCGATCAAGATACACGCTCTCGATCTGATTCTGCCGCGCCCGCTCAAGTCCATAAGAGCCGGCATTATTCGAAACAACAAGCTCGATCGAACCGTTAAAATATCGCTCTTTCTGCCGGTCAATTAAACTCTGCAAATTCGTGCCGCCGCCCGATATTAAAACCGCAATTTTCTTAGCCATATAGCACCCCGAAAAAGCACATTTCTATAATAAATTTACTGAAGTTACCTTACTAAAAACATCTTGCCGAGAATCTTAGCGAAAATTGCTTCTTAAAATCAGCTTGGCAAAAACTGCCTTTCAAAATCAGCTTAGCTAAAACAACTTTCCGAAATCTCATTACCGAAAGCAGTCTCTCAAAATTCCATTACTGAAAACAGCTTTCAATATGCCGTAACTCAATCCGATCAGCCTTGGAACCGTCATTCAAAGCTTCCTCGGAAATTACCTCGCCCATCTCGACAAAGCCGATTGAACGCGCCGCCAGATTTTCCAAAACCGCTTGATAATCCGAAGCAGCCACAATCAAAACCATGCCCACGCCCATATTAAAAGTATTGAACATTTCCCTTGCTTCAATACCGCCCCATTGTTTGAGCAACTTGAACACAGGAGGCACCTCATAGCCGGCAAGATCCCAATAAGCCGCCTGCCCCTCGCCCAGAGCGCGCGGCAAATTCTCGATAATCCCGCCGCCGGTGATATGGCTGATTCCATGAAGATCAAACTCATCCAAAAGCGGCAGCACATCCGACACATAAATTTTGGTCGGTGTCAGCAGAGCAGAGCCCAGCGTTTGCCCAAGCTGCGGCATAAACTCATCGAGGCTCCGATTTTCGATATCGAAAATAATTTTTCGGACTAAGGAGAAACCGTTAGAGTGAACGCCGCTGGAAAAAAGCCCGATCAGTTTATCTCCGATCTGCGCTTTATCCGGAGTCAGCACCTTTTCCTGGTCAACCAATCCCACCGCAAAGCCGGCTAAGTCATAATGGTTCTCCTGATAAATGCCCGGCATCTCGGCTGTTTCGCCGCCGATCAGCGCCATATTGCCCTGACGACAACCTTCGACCACACCGGAAACAATCTGCGCCATCTTTTCGGGAATCAGTTTGCCGGTCGCAATATAATCGAGAAAAAACAAGGGTCGCGCGCCCTGACAGAGTACATCGTTGACGCACATTGCCACGCAGTCAATGCCGACTGTATTATGTACGTCCATGCGAAAAGCCAGATCTAACTTGGTACCTACCCCATCCGTTCCGGAAACGAGAATCGGGTTTTTGTAATTTTTTGTATCGAGCTGAAACATGCCGCCAAAACCGCCCAGATCGGCTAAAACCGAGGGGGTATAAGTCGAGCGAACCATCTCTTTGATCAGCTTCACCTGCGCATAACCGGCCTCTTTATCCACACCGGAATCCTTATAAGTTAATGCCATAATACCTCCAAAATTGACGCTTGCAGAAAACCGAAACTTATTTCTTCCAAATTTCTCAACGCATACAATCGCTAATTAATATTTCTGTTGGAAAAACCGAACCTACTCCCACAAATCAGCCTCATACTCCTTAATCGGGTAATCTCCGCTGAAACAATGATCACAAAAATCCATACCCTGACAAGCGGACTTCAACCCCTCCATTGAAATATAATAAAGAGAATCCGCGTTGATAATTTGCCGAACCTCCTCCACACTGCGCTGATAAGCGATCAACTCCTCGGTCCGCGGCGTGTCCATCGACAAATTACAGGGAAAACGCAGTACCGGTGAGGAAATCCGCACATGAACCTCTTTCGCCCCGGCATTTTTCAACATCTGGATTGTTCTTTTAGTAGTTGAACCCTTGACAATCGAATCATCCACCAAGATTACCCGCTGGTTCTTCAGCACTTCCTTGATCGGATTGAGCTTAATAAAAATATCTGTTTTGCGCTCATTTTCATCCGTCGTCAAAAAAGTCCTGCCGACATAGCGATTTTTTATGATACCGTCCTTATAGGGGATTTTCGAAGCCTCCGCGTAACCCACCGCAGCAATCAGCCCGGAATCCGGCGCTCCCATCACAATATCCGCTGCGGTCGGACATTCCTCATATAAAATCTGACCCATTTTGCTTCTCGCCTGATAAACCGAAAGCCCGTCAAAATGGCTGTCCGGCCTTGACGTGTAAACTAATTCGAAAATACATTTTTTCTTAGGCAGCAGTGCGCAATAACGATGAAACTCGATCTTGCCGTTTTGAATGACAAGCATTTCGCCGTTTTCCAGAGGGCGAATCAAATCCGCGCCGCAGGCATCTATCGCGCAAGTTTCTGAAGCCACAATATAGCCATGCACGAATTTCCCCGCACAAATCGGCTTTAAGCCCAGAGGATCCCGAAAAGCGATCATCTTATAAGGATCCAGATAAATTCCGGCAAAAGCCCCCTGCAGCTTGGCCAAATACGCTTTCGCCTCAGCCAGATTATTATGCAGAGCCTTGACCAATCCATGCAAAGAAAAATCCGGATTGAGGATATTGCCGTCAATCGAAATCAGGCATTGCATCCCGTCGATCTTATATTCTTTCGGCATAATCGGCTGCTCCACGTCATACTTGGCATATTCGCCGTATTTGACATGCGCAAGCCCCCGATCGCCCGGAATATTCATCGAAACATTATCCGGAAACAGCGCGTTGATCTGCCCTGAGCCTTTTCTCACATACAGCTGATGATATTCCAAAAGCGCCACGCCGGTATTAATCTGACCGCGATGCTGCAGCGCATAGGCTCCATAAATAATCGAATTCGCGGCATGAATCTGTTTATCCGTGACAACTCCGACAATCCCACTCATCGCCTGACGTCCTCATCCTGTTTTTTGACAGCCGCTTCCAGCTTCGCCTTATAAGCCAGCAATTTTTCGGCTACATTTTTTTCCGAAACTCCGATAATCTGCGCGGCTAAAATGGCGGCGTTATCCGCCGCGTCAACGGCAACCGTCGCGACCGGCACCCCTTTCGGCATCTGCACCATCGAGAGCAAAGAGTCCATGCCTAAAAATGCGGAACCCTTAATCGGCACGCCGATCACTGGCAAAATCGTCATACCCGCGATCACGCCCGGCAAATGTGCCGCTTTGCCGGCTAAAGCGATCACACATTTGATATCCTCGTCAGCAAAATTTCGAACACAATCTTCCAACATCGATAAAGCACGATGGGCAGAAATCACACGCACCGTATAATCGATGCCGAACTGATCTAAAATCGGGAAAGCCTTTTCAGCAATCGCGTAATCGGATTGGCTTCCCATAATAATCGCAACCTTCATAAAAACTCCCTCACAAGAATTTGCCTTGAAAACTGTTCAAGTCAAAAAACATTAATAACAGCGCCGGATCAGGCAAGAATCAACCGCGACAGCTCCTGCGGACCGAGCTTTTCGCCGTTCCGATAGACACGCATATTGCCCGCCGCGATTTCATCTATCAAAATGACCTCGCCATCAGGATCAACCCCGAATTCCAATTTAATATCAATCAGCTGCAAGTTTCTCTCAGCTAAGAAATCAGCGATAAGATCCGTGATTTTTCGCGTCTGAGCTGTCAGCGAGTCATATTGCTCAGCACTCAAAATTTTCAGTGCGATCAAAGCGTCCTCGGTAATCAGAGGATCCTGCCGTTGATCATCTTTCAGCGTAATCTCGACATAATCGGCAAGCGGCGTCATCTCCTCGATATACATGCCGTAGCGGCGAATAAAAGACCCGACCGCGTATTTCCGTTCGATGATCTCTATTCCCTTGCCAAACGGCTCACATTTTACAACATTCATCGTTCCCTGTTCCGGATTTGAACTGAGAAAATGCGTTCTGATTCCCTGTTCAGCCAATAAATTAAAAAAGAGTGTGGTTACCTCCAAATTGGCTCTACCCATACCCTCGATCGACAACCCGACCTGATTTTCACCCGGATCAAAAACCCCGTCCCGACCGGTCACGTCATCCTTAAATTTGAGCTGCACTTCACGCTCGCTGACCTGAAAAACATCTTTCGTCTTCCCTTGATAAATAAGTTTCATTTTGCCTTTGAAATTCCTTTCTGCATGGTTTGCCGCGACTCTCATCGGCACCGCCCGTCAAAAAAATAAAAAGCCCCTGACGAACAGTGTGTGAAACCTGTCCTTCTGGGCTTTTTCCCCTCTGGTGTAATACATTCCAGTATTGGTACCGCTCGGTCCTGGAAAACCGGATCCCTAGGTACACTTTCACAATATGAAGTTTTAGACAACGCTATCATACCCGAAAATCAGCAAAATGAAAACCGTCACGCCGGAAAATTTTTAATATCTGAATCACAATAATCCGTAACAATTCTATGCTAATCCAGCAACATGCTGTCGGTCGGACCGTCTCCTGATAATTGGCGGAAACGATTCAACAAATCCTCGACTTGCAAACTCGATTTTTCTGCACCTTTAACATCAAAAATAATTTTGCCTTTATTCATCATGATCAGGCGATTTCCGTGGTCGATCGCGTCCTGCATATTGTGGGTTATCATCAGGGTCGTTAAATTTTGCTCCCGGATAATCTGATCCGTCAGATTTAGAACAATATGCGCCGTATTCGGATCGAGTGCCGCTGTATGTTCATCCAGCAGCAATAATTTGGGACTTTTTAAGGTCGCCATAAGCAAAGTCACCGATTGCCTTTGTCCTCCGGAAAGCAAACCGATTTTATCGGTCATGCGATTTTCCAGACCCAGCCCCAATTTGGCAAGTTTTTCCCGATAAACAGCACGTTCTTTATCCTGTATGCCCCAGCTCAGACCTCTCCGTTTGCCGCGGCGAATCGCCAGCGCAAGATTTTCTTCCAGCTGCATACCCGCCGCCGTACCCATTAAAGGATCTTGAAAGACACGTCCCAGATACCTCGCCCTTTTATGCTCCGGCATATCCTGAATCTCCTGTCCTTCAAGGACAATTTTGCCGCCGTCCGCAGGATAAACACCGCAGATCAGATTGAGTAAGGTCGATTTTCCCGCGCCATTGCCGCCGATAACCGTAATGAAATCTCCTGTTTCAATTTCCAAATCAAGATGATCGATAACCCGCTTTTCGTTGACTGTACCGGGATTGAAAGTTTTCGTTAAATTCTCTATTTTAAGCATTTTCACTTTCCTTAGCCGCCCGCTCTCTGGCCTTTTTTGCTTGCTGCTTGCTCACGGCGTTAGGCAGGAAAAGCGCCAACGCCACAATGACCGCGGTAATTAATTTGAGATCATTTGTTCCGAGTCCGACCTGCAGAGCAAGTGCGACAATCATGCGATAAATCACGGAACCGACCACAACGGCGATCATTTTCCAGCCGAAAGCGATTACTCTGCGCATAATAACTTCCCCGATCACGATGGAAGCCAAGCCGATCACAATCGCTCCGACGCCTATACCGACATCCGCCGCTCCCTGATACATCGCAACCAGACTGCCCGCTAAAGCGATACAGGCATTGGCGATAATTAAAGCGAAAAACTTTGTATGCTCTGTATTCTGCCCCAAAGCCCTCACCATCGCTTCATTGTTTCCGGTTGCTCTGATAATTGAACCGATTTCCGTGCCGAAAAACCAGTACAATACGCTGATTACCAGTGCGACCAGGATAACGCCCACAATAATCGCAACCTGATCGTTGGATAAATTGAGCCCGATCTTCGCCAAAACATTTTGCAGCTGATTGAAAAGCGTATCGTATTGTAATAATTGCTGATTCGCTCTGCCCAAAATTCTCAGATTAATCGAGTAAAGAGAAATCTGGGTCAAAATTCCGGACAGTACTTCGGGTATTTCCAGTTTATTATGTAAAAATCCGGTAACAGCACCCGCCACTCCGCCTGCCAATAAAGCCAGCACCAAAGTCAGAACCGGCGGCACGCCATTCACGATAGCAATCGCCGTCACGCAGGCGCCGGTTGCGAAAGAACCGTCCACCGTCATATCGGTAAAATTCAAAAGCCGAAACGTGATATAAGAACCGAGGGCTAAAATCGCCCATAATAAGCCTTGCGCGACCGCCCCCTCAATTGCAAGTAAAAATTGCATGAAAGATCTCCCCGCTTATTTTTTATCGATCATTTCCGCGGGAATTTCAATCCCCAACTTTTGCGCAACTTCCTCATTATATTCAAAAACGGGGTTGCTCAAAGTTTGAATCGGCATCTCAGCCGGCTTCGCTTTGCCGTCCAGTATATCAGCCGCCATCTGGCCGGACTGCTTACCAAGTTCATAGTAATCAATTCCCAACGTTAATAAACCGCCCCCTTCCAGCATCGCGGCTTCACCGCAGATAACAGGGACTCCGGCAGGTGTGGTTATATTCGTCACCGCCGTCATATTGGCGGATATCAAATTATCTGTAGGGGTATATAAAGCGTCGATTTTTCCCATCGCGGATTGCGTTACCGGAGAAATCTCATCTGTCTTGGAAACTGTCAGCTCGACATATTCAAGACCCAGCTCCGCTAATGCCTCTTTCGCCATTCGGGCTTGGATCAGAGAATTATCTTCCGAGGAATTGAAGATTACGCCGACCGCTTTGGCGTCCGGTATGAGTTCTTTAATCAAGTTCATCTGTTCTTTGACCGGAGTTAAATCGGACGTACCGGTGACATTGGTTTCCGGTTTTTCATTCGATTTAACCAGACCGGATTGTTCCGGATCGGTAACCGCTGTGATCACAATCGGAATTTCTTTCGTCTGATTGGCCGCCGCCTGTGCTGCCTGGGTAGCGATAGCGAAAATCAGATCCGGCTGCGCGTTAACAATCTTTTGCGCGATTGTCGTGGCATTGCTCGGATCTCCCTGCGCATTATTATAATCCAAAGTCAGATTCTCACCCTCTTTATAACCGCGCTCCGCGAGAGCGTCGACAAATCCTTCATAGCTTTTGTCCAAAGCTACATGGGGTGCTAATTGAATAACCCCGATAGTAACGCCTTCTTTATTTTCACTCTGCGATTGCGGATTACTATCCTTATTTCCCGTATTGCTGCAGCCGATCAAAAGTATCAGAACCAAAGCAAAAATTAATACTATACGAATTTTCTTCATAACTCCCTCCATATCGTCAATCTATAAGTTCAAGATCTTAATACGTAATTATTACATTCTAAATATTAAAAATAAAGTATTTTTATGCATCTTTGCTATTTTGTTGTAATTTTTTTATAAATTCCGCTCCCCGCTTGGTCAATAAAAAGTCAACTACCGGATGAGGCAATAATTTTTCTAACTTATTTACGGATTTTACGTCAAGTCCCTCCTCCGCCAGAATCTTTCTCACGGTTGTTGCGGAAATGACCTCCCCGTCGGCTTTGAGGCGGGGCACAATGATTAAATCAAATGTTTCCGTTTGCAATTTTTCTTTCAGCGTCTGATTGTAAATTGCCGTGGTTGCTGACAAAGGTTCTTCGCCGACATAGCGTCTGTTAAGAGCAAGCTGTTCTGCGATCTTGGCAAAAATCAACGCATCAATCTCTGCCTGAGCTTTGATTATAGACTCTTCTTCCTTGATAAAATATGCAGGAAATGTGTAGCGGGAAATCAGGAAATCCCCGGTTTGATGATAAATAATATTTTCGAGATGGGCTGTACTCTGTTTTAATAATCGTTCTCGCAAGGATCTCGGTGTTTCGGCAAAATCTTCGCTAATTAGGAAAAGATGCAAAACATCCACTTCCGAGGCGGCTTTTTCAATTAAAAAGACATGACCTTTCGTCACCGGATTGGCGTGCAAAACTATACTCCCGCTCAATTCGTTGTTCGCCGGCTTGAGTTGCCTGAATTGAGTTTGTGTTTCATTTTGCAGGTTAGCAAGATACTGCTCAAAATTCCCGGGTTGATTAGTCATAAAAGAAATCTTGTCGCTGCTGACAATCTCGTGAAAACCGAAATGGTTAAATTTTTTCGCCTGTATCGGTTTCGTATAAAGATACAAAGCGCTGTGTCCGCGTTTGAATTGCAGATTGATCAGTTCCGTAAAAAGCAGATTACTCAGATTTTCCGCTTGACGCGCCGGAGCGACCGCGAGGCATTTCAAAATATTTTTGTAAGCACCGCCCACTGCTAAAAGCTGATCCTGCTGATAAAGACCGAGCAGATAATCGAGTTGCTGATCTCTATGCAAAGCGTTTTCCGCTAAAAGCTGATCCGCTTTACGTAATTCGTTCTCGTTTGTAAAGTCAATCAACTGCGTGTACATATTGGGCACCTTCGACTTTATGCAATGCTTCGTATCTATTCATTTTCAGCGTCTACAAAATAGACGCATAGCGGTATTATATAATATATTTCTCGTGAAGGCTCGTTTAATAACGATGACCATTCCGGA
>CAYFVK010000041.1:0-7863 GCA_964346695.1 uncultured Mageeibacillus sp.
ATTGTAAATTTTTCAACTGTTCAAAATCTTCGGTTTCGCCTATCAGCAAAAGCCAATCATTTTCCTGTAATTTTTCCGTATTGAAATGTGTGATGAGCAACTCACTGCCCCGCCTGATTGCAACCGCATTCAAATGATAATTCTTACGGAAATCTAATTCGATCAAGGTCTTATGCAGCCATTTCTTTAAAGGTTTCACTTCTATCATGGAATACTGATCGCTGAGGTGAATATACTCAATAAAATTCTTTCCGCATATACTGCGTGCCAGACGTTCGCCCATATCGATTTCAGGAAAAATGACCTGACTGGCACCCAGCATTTTTAATATTCTTGCCTGCATGGATGTCGAAGCTTTCGCGATGATCCGGGGTATTTTATAATCTCTTGCCGTCATCGTCGCCATGATGGATGCTTCCAAATCGGTTCCGATCGCAATAATCGCAATATCATAATTGGACAAACCAAGCGCCTTAACATCTTCCTGATCTGCCAGATCACATTGCACAGCCGCCGTTACATAAGGTGCGATCTGCTGTACTAATTCATAATCTTTATCAATAACTAATACTTCAACATCCTGTTTGAATAATTCTTCGGCAATCGCAGAACCAAATCTTCCTGCACCAAAAATAACTACAGATAAATCCATCTGTCCTCCCTAAAAATTTTATCTTCTGATCAATAAATTCTATATCAATTATATTCCACTCAACCAACCGAGATATTCGCCTCCGGATAACGAACATTTGACTGTCTTTGTCGATTCGTGATAGCAAAGCCGAGTGTCAGAGGTCCGATCCTGCCCAAATACATGGTCAAGGTAATCAATAATTTCCCGATCGTACTTAATCCGGCTGTAATTCCTTTCGACAAACCCACCGTAGCATAAGCAGATACTGTTTCAAAGACCAAATCGATAAATTTTGCGCTTTCTGAGATTGTCAGAAGAAATGACACTATGATAATCAATGCCAGACTGACAATAACCAAAGCCAACGCCTTTTTTATCGTTCCTGAAGGAATATGTCCCTTAAAGATTCTCGGTTCATTCTCACCTTTTATAGTCGAAATTGTCGTTAAAATCAATACACCGAAGGTTGTGGTCTTCAGCCCGCCGGCTGTCGAACCGGGAGAACCTCCGATAAACATCAGGATAATCAAAAGAAAGCTGGTCGAGTCGCGTAAACCGCTGATCGGAACAGAGTAGAATCCGGCGGTTCGAGCGATCACGGATTGAAAGAAAGACTGATTAATTTTAACCGCTAAATCTTCTGTCGCTATGGTCTCGGGATTCGTATATTCAAGAATCAAAAAGCCTAAAGCGCCGCCGACAATTAAAATACCGGAAACCCATAGAACAATCTTCGTGTGAATTCTCAGCTTGCTGTGACGATCATGAAACAACAATTCCTGCGTTACAAAAAAGCCGAGACCGCCGATCACAACCAGCGACATGATCGAGAGACAGACCAGCCAATCGGCGCGCAAGGGAAAAACCGAATCTCCTATGAGATCAAATCCCGCATTACAAAAAGCTGAAACTGAGTGAAAGATCGAAAACCAGATGCCTTTTAGGGGTCCCCAAAGCGGAATAAAGCGTATTGATAACAACAAAGCACCGATCAATTCAACACTCAGGGTAAAAAACAGCACATAGCGGAGCAAGCGAACAATGCCGCTCATCGAATCAACATTCAGCTGTTCTCTGAGAATTTGCCTGCTTTTGATATTGATTTTATAACCTAAAATCAGAGGCACCAAGCTGGCCAGCGTCATAATCCCCAATCCACCAATTTGAATCAGCAATAAAAGGATAATCTGACCCGCCAAATTAAAAGTGTTTGCTGTATGAACAACCGCCAGTCCGGTCACGCAAGACGCTGAACCCGCAGTGAATAAAGCATTGATAAAACCAATTGACTTGCCGCTTCTGGTGACCATCGGCAAATTTAAGAGCAATGCTCCGGTAAAAATCAAAACAAAAAATCCAATCGCTAAAAACAGCGGCGGATTTAATGTGATAGTATGTCGATTATTTTTTACCGAATCTTTCATATTTTATGAAGCTTCGATTACTTCTATTCACACCGGTTTCGCAAACCGCTTATTTTTCCGACAACAAGTCTCTGATTTCTTCCAACAACGCGATATCGTCAGGCTTTTCTTCCGGCTCGGGCTCCGCTTCCGCTTTTCTATGCAATTTATTAATGCCTTTGACCATTAAGAAAATACAAAAAGAGATTAAGATAAAGTTGATGATCATCTGAATCAGATTCCCGTAACGCAACGCCAACTCCGGCTTAATCACTTCGCCGGCTTCCATCACTGCCGGTTTGAAGACATATTTAAGGTCGGAAAGGCTCATATCCCCGACGAGAAGTCCGATTAAAGGCATAATAATATCTGCGACCAAACTGTCGACAATCGCCTTGAAAGCAGCACCCATCACCAAGCCGACCGCCATTTCAACCGCATTTCCTCTATTGATAAATTCTTTGAATTCTTTAAACATTTTCTTTCCTTCTTTCTATTAGAATGACCATTAATTGTATAACAAATTAATTCTGCCAATGCAAGACCTGATAAGCCTGTTTCAGATAACCCGTCAAAAGATCCGGCGTAATCCCCCGAATTCCCAGTTCCTCGACCGCCAAATCGGCTAACAAACCGTGCAGATAAACCGCGAGGCAGATCGCCAATCTTTGTTCTTGATATTGTGCCGAAAATCCGGCCGCCAGTCCTGCCAAGACGTCACCGGATCCCGCCCGTGCCAGACCTTGATTGCCCGAGGAATTCAGATAGATTTCACCATCAGGCAAGGCGATGACCGTATTATGACCTTTAAGAACAACGATTGTCCGACTCCTTTGGGCGAGAGCCAATGCAGCGGCTTGCCTGTCCTTCTCCAAGATCTCCGTCAAATCGGGCGCCAGGCGCTGAAATTCCTTGGGATGTGGCGTTAATACCGCCGGCTCTTTATCCTTGCGCTTGTTGAAAAGTTTCGGCCAATCCTCCATCTCCGCTAAAAAATTCAGTCCGTCGGCATCAATGATCAGATGCTCTGCATGCTGAACAGCGACGGGTAAAGCCTGCTGCAAATAATCCGATTTACCCGCACCGGGACCGATTAAAACAGAATCCACAGATGTTATCAGCTCCTGCCAGCTCTGTTCATCGTACGGACAAATATCGGTCAGGCTTTCCGGAGACGCCTGTAAAATCGCATCATAAATATCCCGGCCGACCCGTGTATAAACATAGCCGACTCCCGTAGCGTGAGCTGCTCGCAGAGCCAGAAGCACTGCGCCCGGCATCCCGTTCGAGCCGCCGATCAATAAACTTTTTCCGAATTTCCCTTTATGATCTAAAATCCCTCTTTTAACTTCCGCATCCCGGAAAGAATTCGCTGTCAAAATACGGGGCAGCTTGCGTTTTTCCCGAATTTCAAATTCATGAATTTTCCGCTCCAACCAGTACGGATGCATGCTGATCGGAGCGAGCGACACCTCGCCGCAAAAGCGATTGCCGGGATCCGCGAAATTGCCTGTTTTATAAGTTGAAAACGTGACCGTATAATCCGCCTGAAAAGCAATTTGATCGACCGCTCCGCTATCCGCCTCAACGCCGGTCGGAATATCGATCGCGATACGGACGGGAGTTTTCAGCACGTTGATTCTGCTCAAAATCCCCGGAATTTTTCCCGTTAAAGGTCTTTCTATAGAAAAACCGGTACCGAAGATTCCGTCCACAATGAACGAATACGCCTCTAATTCGCTTTGTTCCGGCAACCGGGTTCGAATTTTTCCGCCCAGCATCCGATACGCTGTTTTGTTAATCTGCGCATCGTCAGGCAGGGCTTTCTCAGGGAACAAGTCCAAAACCTGCACGGAAAAATGATATGCCAGCAATTGCCTTGCCGCTACCCATGCGTCACCGGCATTATTTCCACAGCCCGCCAAAAAAAGTATTTTAGGGTGCACAGATTTGATGTATTCAAGATCTTCAGCTGACAGGCCCGCCTCTTCTTTCGGCTTAGCTTTGAGCGTCAATCGCAAAATGAAACGCGTGACTGCCTCAGCCGCCTGCTCCATTAATAAAAGAGTCGGCAAAGCTGACTCTTTTGCAAAACAACCGTCTAAATATTTTTGTGCCGACCCGCCTATCGTGGGTAGCGTATTTTTTAAGTAATCCATAATCAAAAAATAAAATCGGAACTCGTCCGATTTTATCTGCTAACCTTATAGGTATTTATCAAGGGCGGCTGTTAATTCTTCATAAGGTCTCGCGCCCACCATTTTTTCTACCACTTCGCCTTTATGGAAAACATAGATTGTCGGGATGGAAAGCACGCGAAATCTTTCAGCCAAAGCTCCCTGTTCATCAACATTGATCTTTCCGACTTTCGCTTTGCCGGCATAGACTTCGCTGATCTTATCAACGACCGGACTGACCATGCGACAAGGACCGCACCATGCTGCCCAAAAGTCTACCAATACCGGTACATCACTTGCGATTACTTCCTGCTCAAAATTATCTACTGTAATTTCTAATGCCATTTTTGACCTCCTGAGTTTCGGTTTATTTTCTTTTTTTGTTCATTAATTATTTAATAATTCAAAAACACAAATATTATGTTTTTTTATCTTGAAGTAATGATAGTATAAATCAGATTGAAAATACAAAATGTAACTGATGAAACCATTGCAGATTTTAGTTCGTGTGCCATAAAGCGTCTCTCGGGTCCGAATTTATAAATTTCCGGCGGCCTTGCTTCGGGGATTTGAGTTCAAAAGAAAAAGCGGAACCGATAGCGGAGTTTCGAACTAAATAAATTCCTGCAAGATCGAATCAGGAGGCACGACCGACGGATCGACCCGGGGGATCTGATTGCAGGCATCAAACAGACGGGTCGCCTGTTTGACGGCGCGATTCAAATCCGCATAGAAAACGCCGGGTTTGACCGTGTTTGAGGGCGGCAGCTCACCCCGCATATATTGATCGAGCGAGATCTGTATCTGTTCTCTCGCCTTGGGCACAATCACGCAATATTCATATTCAAGCGCCGAATTGACATAAAAGTCCGCGTTGGCCAGATAACCGGGCAGAAAATCTTTTTCCGAGGCAGCAATCATGGGCCAAAAATCGATGGTCGAAAGTGCTGTCGCGCCGCGATGAAAAACATCCCGGCTCAGACGACGCAGAATGCGCATGTCCGTTTTATCCAAGATGGAGCTGTCGGAGATCAGTTTGGCGTAAGGCATGATGAAAATACGTACGGCGCGGCTTTGATCAATTCGCTCCCATAATTCATCAGATAATCCGTGCAATCCTTCTATCATGTAGGTATCACGGGGATCGGGCTGAATCTTTTTATGCGGTTCATAAATCCGTGTTCGGGTTTTAAATTCAAAGGTCGGGATTTGCACCGCTTCCATACTTTGAATTTTTTGCAAATCCTGATACAAAATTTCCATATCCAAAGTGCCGATACTTTCGTAATCAGGTCTGCCCTGTTCGTCATAAGTCGGGGCGTCCATTTTATAATAATCGTCCATCGAAATTAAATGGGTTTTTCTGCCTGCAGCCGTCAAGCTCTTTGAAAACAATGTCGAAAAAGTTGTTTTGCCCGAGGCGGTCGGACCGGATAAAAAGACCATGTTAATATCTTTATGGCTCAAGACATAGTCAGAAATTTTCTGTACCTGCGCCTTAAAATCATTCTCGCATTCTTCCACAAAACGAAGAAATTTTTTATTGCCCAACTTATGTTCGAGATCTTGTACCGTAACGATTTTTGCTTCGCCTAAATTTGCCATATTTCCTCTACTTTCGGCTTTTCTTAGTTTTTTCTGTCTGATGTCTGTACAACTATGCGTTATTATTTTATGGTCTTGATGCTGTTCCGGATGGATTCCTCTATTGAAGCAGAATGCTCTCACCGGTATTTTCCGGATAAAGAATCAAAGTATCCGTACCCTGAAGCATAGATGATTGAAAGTTTCCGAAAGTAGAAACCTTCAAGCTCATTCCATCGGCTCGTCGCAACATCGCCTCGGCAAAGCCAGGATAATATTCCGGATAGGGAGCGCCATGCATCGGAATAACGGCTTGCGGTTGAAAAAGTTTGATCCAGCGCATAGAGCCGTCTAAGAGCGGATCTTCCTGATAGCCGTCGCCTGTACCGCTTGGCAGAAAGATCACTTTTACCGGGTGAAACTGATCCTTTACGGAAGCGAGCCACTTGAATTCCTGCTCAAAACCTGCGTAGAATTCCGGAAAATCATCCCAGACAGCCAAATCCGCGCCAAAATAAATCGAAAAATCCGCTCCGTCTTCCTCGAATAATATGGAGCCGCCTTGATCGGTAGAACCCGTATTGGCAATTTTCAGGCCCTCCAACTCATGCATGGTTTGCGGCAGCAAGCGATAAAAACAATCCGCTTTCATATAACTTTCGGGCGGAAAATCCGGTTCATCGGAAAGTATGTAGGGGGTCTGCGTTTCGACAAAATCTTTAATCAATTTGCTATCAAAGTGATCGCCGTGTCTGTGCGAAGAATAACCGATCAGATTTGGCGTTTTGCCTAAATGCGCAGCGCTATCGAAAACGCCCTCAGCGAGCAGACCGTGCTTTGGTCGAGCCGGGCTTTTACCATAGTCCAGAAGTAAATTTTTGTTTTCGAGTTCTAAAAAGAAAGAACTGTGATTCAGATAGGTAATTTTCATATTCGCTCCATGCTTGGCCGACTTGTCTTTTGAACTGTCAAGGCGCTGCCGTATCGCTGATCGGACCATTAAACAACATAATAATTATAACAAAACTTGCTCTTCTGAAAAAATAAAATTCATTCGCGTACGAGGATGATCGAAACGACGCAGAAAATCCGATTCAGTTTCTCAGCCGCCATTTGCTTCAGACCCGGAAAGGGTCAACAAATAATCCGCCAGCAATACCTGTGAGGGCAAATAGAAAAACCACATCAGAAAAGCCGCAAGCTGATAGAACATTCCGGAAGAGGTAATATTGAAAACAGCCACATTGAGATCACATAGAATAAATAACAAAAATCCCCAAATTAACGGCTTCTCTCTTTTGCGAAAAGCCAGGATGAAATTCATGAGCAGGAACAAGGCATAGACGCCCGAGAGTGCAAACAGGCGATTTGACAGCAGATCAAGCAGAACAAAAAGCAGTAGACCGAACGGCAGAATTTTCAGCAAAACCTTTTTGTTCAGGAAAAAACAGCGAGCCGCCTGACTAAGAATAAAAACGAAAACTCCAAAAGAAAAATAATCGCTAAACAAGAGCGCATAATCAGCCACGCATGTCAAACCCGCAGCTAAAATCCAAGCAGACACAGACTTTTGAAAGTAAAATAACTGAATCAAAAATAAAAGGAAAATCGAAAACCATTTTAGAATGGAAGAAATATTCGCAAAAGATCCATAATCCAACAGCCCGCAAAAATCTAAAGATAAATACCCGACATAAAGAATAGCAAGAAACAACAGACAGATTTTCCAAAATCTTGACCGTTTCCGCAATTGCCGATTCGGCTGTGTGAAAAAACATCTCTTATGAAACATATCGATTCCCGGCAAAAAATTCATCCGTTGCACTCATGATCAATTTCAACATATTTTCATTATATTGAAAAAACCACGATAAAAATAGTTTGTTGAACCGATAACAGAAAACGGAGAACAAGTTGAACTAAATTAAGATGTTTAAGACATACAGCGCTCCGACAGCCAGCTGAAAGGATTTTTTATTTAATTCCAGGGATCGCACCAGAGGGAGTTTGCTCGGTTTATCGCCCAATCTGGATATACGATAGGCCGGTTTTATGGATTGCAAGC
>CAYFVK010000041.1:7963-10683 GCA_964346695.1 uncultured Mageeibacillus sp.
ATGAAGCCGTGATCGATCAGACGCCGGAAAGAATCGGGATCATTTTCCAGCATATCGGTGATCGATAAACGGAATAATCCCATCTGCGTAACATACTTTTGAACCGTTCCTGAAATCTCACTGTTCGTATTATTAATGCTGCGAATATCGCTCGGGGCAAAATTAGAATATTTCTGCATTCCCAGATCAATCACATATTGATAACACTCCAGAAAAAAAACAGTTCCGAGTTAAACTCGGAACTGTATAAACATTGGAGGAGAAAAGTATGAATTAGAAATTAACTTACTCTTTGATTTTATTATTGCAAAAACAATTGTCTAAACTAATACGCAAATGTAACAAAACTAAAAACTTTTTCGCCGTCCAATGTGCTTTCTGAAATTCAATGTTACAAGTTTAATCATGCCATATCTATGGCAACTCGCTGATCGCCGCCGGATCTTTGAGATCGGCAAGACTTCGGTTTTCGATCAGATAACCGCCTTTATCCGGCACAGCAATCCGCAAAGACGTTTGGCGATATAAATCATCATCCAGTTCTTTACCCAGCACTTCTGCTCGTACTTTGCAGAATTCTTCAAAAATAGCGCGAGCCTGTTCCTTGCTCAATTTTTCTCCGGTGATCAGATCAAGATGTGAATTATCCAGTCTGGAAATAACAAAGCCTTCCTCAAAATCAAGGCTGTCATTTAAATTTCCGAGTTCAATATTCGCCTTAAAGGATTTGGTGATCTCCTCTCTTTGTTCATCCCGCCTGATTGTCCGGGGCAGCATAATCGCTATGAACAATCCGAAAATCAGCACAAAAATCCCAATTGTCGTAAAGATCTGTTTTTTTGTTAAATTGATATTGGGTAGTTTTTTCTGTTCAACCGCATATTGAGGTTTTTTCCTCGCTTTTGCGGCTTTTTGTTGATTTTGCTCTCTTTCCAGTTTTTCCAGAGATTTTTTTATATTTACCTGATTTCTCTGAGTCTCCGGCGGAATGTATTCCGGTTGTTCCTCATTGGGAAATTCATAGGCATTCGGATTTTTTGCTATTTCCAGTGCCTCTGCCGACGGAAAAACACAATGACAAAAAACGCAATGACAATTTTCTTCTCTCGGATCAACAAAAACGATCGAACCGCAGTTTTTACAAATTCCTTCTTGCATGCAATTCCTCACTTTAAAGAAAAATAAAAGTAACTTAATCGACACTATTCAATCAAATTTTACTTATGCTATTATAGATAGCAGTTTGTTAATAAGCAAGTTTTAGAATATAGGTTGAACGGAGTTTACTACACTTTTAAAATGGCAGGTATACTCATGTCGGATAATTTCAAGGCTGTTAACAAAGTTATTTTTAAAAGAAACAGGATTAAAACAATAGAGCTAGATATAAAAATGAAGCAGGCGCGAATCGAATATTTTATGAAAATCGCGATTGAGGAGGCAAAAAAAGCTCTGATCGCCGATGATGTGCCTATCGGGGCAATCGTTGTTAAAGATGATCAGATCATCGCCGCCGCTTATAATATGCGTGAAAAAAACAAGAGCACTACCGCCCACGCCGAGCTTTTAGCGATCGAGCAAGCCTGCCGTAAGCTGAAGCGCTGGATTTTGGATGATTGTGAGCTATACGTCACACTGGAACCCTGTATTATGTGTTTCGGCGCGATCATTCAAGCGAGAATTCCCCGGGTTTATTTCGGAGCTTATGATCCAAAGACAGGGGCTTGCGGTTCCCTGGAGGAATTGCGAAATCTGAAACATACCTCTGTTAACCATCATTCCGAATTCACGGGCGGAATTCTGGAAAATGAATGTGCCGACCTGATCCGAGTTTTTTTTAAAGGAAAAAGATTAAAGAAGAAAGCCGACAGGGCTTTGGATAAGAAAACAAATGAGTAACTCAAAAAACGACAAAAATACATCTCAACATTCATTGCCCGACGAAAGAGGTTTTTGGGGCAGATTTTTTGCGCGTTTCATTCTTTTTATTACGAGACGTTGTGCGAAACTCCGCTATGTCGGAACCGAAAATATTCCGGATACCATCCCCTATGTGCTGGTACCGAATCATCAAACCTATATGGATGGTTTGCTGGTTGCTGACGGGCTTCCCAAGGGGCATTTCAAACATCTCTCGGCGATGATCGGGGCAGACTTAAAAACAGATTACGGGCTGGTCGGGAAATTGATTTCGCTCATTTCTCGCGGTATCGAGGTGGAGCGCCACGGCAATCCGGTACGCGGGCTGGTCATGGCTTGCAGAGCATGTAAAGCGGGCAATATTATGCTGGTTCATCCGGAAGGCACAAGAACCCATGACGGTTTGGTCGGCCCGCTGCTCAACGGTTCCGCCTATATTGCTCAAAAGTGCAATGTGCCTTTAATTCCGGTTTATATTGAGGGCGGTTTTGAATTTTATTCGCGTTATGATAAATTGCCGCGTTTTCGCAATCCTTTGACCAAAAAGAAATTTGAAATAAATGTGATTTTCGGCGAGGCGATGTATGCTGAAAAGTTTTCTGATGCCCATGCCTTTACCGAGGCGATCGCGGACTGGCTCAGAGCAAGAGAAAAAGAATATCTGCAAAAAAACGAGGGCAAGTTGCGCGATGTAGATGAGCTGAAAGCCAAAGCCGCCGAGCGAAAACTGAGTTAATTCTATAAGGGATCGCAGAGTTGGCAAACAATCAGAACCATGCACAATCGCAATTTTTGTCCAC
>CAYFVK010000042.1:0-9133 GCA_964346695.1 uncultured Mageeibacillus sp.
AATGCTCGCCGGTTTTTCTTGACGAATATGACCTGTCGATTACGAACAGGCTGAGCCGGTGTTTATAGTTCTATTCCGCCTGTTGTTCTAAATTCGGTTCCGCATTGTCGCCGTCGGGGGCGATGGATTTGGAATCTACGAGTTCGCCGTAGACCAGATATCTGCCGGTAGGCGCCCGCCAGGCATTATTTCTGACAATACAGGTAATCAGTACCACTTCGCTTTCGACGGTCGGTTCTTCTTCGAATAAATGATAGGGCAGATCATCATGCGAGATGGCGATAGCCCTATGAACTTTATAATAATATCTTGTCCGGTTTTTCAATATATCGATATAAAATTCATCGCCTGCCTTGATCTCTTCCAGACGATTGAAAACCCTGCCATATTCCTGAAACCAGTGTCCGAACAATAAGGCTCTGCCCGGTTTGCCGATTTCGTCAGATTCAGGTGTGTGACCGACGCCGTAGCGGATGGCGACCAGTGAATCATCGTCGGCGATCGGAGTATTCAGATCGATTTTCGGGATAACCAGCGCACCGATGAAATTAATAATCACATTGCCCTCGGCGTCATAAACATATTCTTCCTCAACGGCTTCTCCGCCAAAATTCTCATAGGATTCGCCGGGTACCTTAAGGGCATCGGGATCTACGCTTATGGATACCTTCAGTTCATTTTCCGGATCAGAGGACGAAGAAGCGTCCGCTTCATCCGCATGGTCTTCTGCTAAAGCGGCGTTGATTTGTTGAACCGCGTCCTGCTCTATCATGTTTTGCTTCCGATTGCGGATTTTCGGATCAAGGAAAAAGTAGAGGGCACCGATCAGACAGGCGATAATCAGGATGTCCAGAATAATCACGATCGGTTTACGCTTTTTCGCGGATTTATTATGCTTCAGCTCGTGATCTTGACGCTCGCCGGAAGATTGTGCGCCGGCTGATCCGCTGACCGGACGGTCAACTTTAACTGTTTCGAAGTTTTCGGTATTCTGGTCCGATTGAGCGGTTTTCTCAATTTTTTTATTTGCTTTGTCTGCCATGTTCAACCTCGGAAATTTTATATTCAGTCGCTTCTGACTTTTCAAGTATACTACATAATTTTCCGGATGAGGAATCGTCGCGGAATCCTAAAAACGCGTAAACTTTAGCGGCTATTTGTGTTATCTTAATAATAGTTATTTTTGGAGGTTCTATATGAAAAAACAAGGTAAGATTTCAGTTTCGACAGAAAATATTTTTCCGATTATCAGGCAATGGCTATATTCATCGCAGGATATCTTTCTCAGAGAAGTGATTTCCAATTCGGTGGACGCGATCACAAAGAGAAAGCATCTGGAGAATATGGGGCAGGTGGAAAAATCAGATTTTGAGCCGCGTATCGATGTCATATTGAATAAGAAAGAAAATACCTTAACCGTCAGTGATAACGGAATCGGCATGACCGCCGAAGAGATAGACAAGTACATCAATGAAATCGCCTATTCCGGACTGGTTGACTTTGTTGAAAAATATCAAAAGGACAATACCGCCGGCGCGCAGATTATCGGCCATTTCGGACTCGGATTTTATTCCGTTTTTATGATCGCTGATAAGGTGGAGATCAAATCCAAATCCTGTTTCCCGGAGACGGAAGCGGTGCATTGGCAAAGCGAAGAGGGCATTGAATTTGAAATGGACAGCGCGGACAGAACGGAGGCGGGGACCGACGTCATCATGCATTTTACGGAAGAAGCCGCTCAAACCTATGATGAATACACTCTGCGCGGGGTGATCCGCAAATATTGTCAATTCTTACAATATCCGATTTTCTTCAATCTGATTGATGAGAAAGAGGAAAAAGATGAAAAAGAGGAAACGGCAGAGCAGACGGATCAGGCGGCGGATAATTCAGCCGATCAGGAAGCGAAGCCGATCAACAATATCGATCCGCTCTGGAACAAAAAACCGTCCGAAGCGGAAAAAGAGGATTATCTCAACTTTTACCGGGAATTATTCCCCGGATCGGAAGACCCTTTATTCTGGGTGCATCTGAATCTGGATTATCCGTTCCGGCTCAAAGGCATTCTCTATTTCCCGAAATTCGACCTTAAATACGAGAGTCTCGAGGGCCGAATCAAAGTCTACTACAATCAGGTTTATGTGGCGGATAATATTCCCGAAATCATTCCGGAATTCCTATTTCTGCTAAAAGGCGCGATCGATTGTCCCGACCTGCCGCTGAATGTGTCAAGGAGTTTTTTGCAGGATGATCAGTATGTCAAAAAGCTTTCCTCGCATATCGTGAAAAAGGTCGCTGACCGCCTGCTCAAAGCCGCCAAGGATGATCCCGAACAGTATCAGAAATGGTGGCAGGATCTGCAGATTTTCATCAAATACGGTATGCTGCGCGATCCCAAATTTGCCGATCGGGTAGAGGAGATCGCCCTGCTCAAAAATCATGACGGAAGCTATACCTATCTTAAAGATATTACCGAAAATCAGATTTACTATATACCGCAGGAACATGCTTTGTCCGCCTATGTGGCGATGGCGGAAAAAGAGGGAAAAAAGGTTTATGTCATGGCGGAGGATATCGATATTCAATGGATGTCCTTCCTCGAGTTTAGCTCTCAGGGCAAAAGACGTTTTGTCAGGGTTGACGCCGATGACGAAAAATCCGAACAGACTCAAGACTCCGTTGAGCAATCCCTGAAGGATCGCTTTGCCGATTTATTGCAAAAGCAGGAAAAGCAGAGTTATCTGCTGAAATATCAGGCGAGCGGAGCGGAGAGCCTGCCCTTGATTATCAGAGAAAACGAGCAATATCGCCGTACAAAAGAATTGCTGGCTCAAATTGAGGCGACAGCCGATGAACAAACCAAGCAGTCTTTCCGTGAAATGCTCAATCATGAAGAACAGCAGCCGACCTTGATCGTCAATACCGATCAGCCTCTCTTGGAAACGCTCGCAAAATCAGAAGATGAGTCGGCGCGGAAATTGCTCGACTATTTCTTAAAACTTGCTAAATTGGGACAAAACGAATTGACGGGCAAAGACTTTAATGACTTTCTGCAAATGAGCGCGGAATTCGCTTTCGCTTCAAAAGATCTTACGGTTAAAACTCGGCAATCCGAAAACCGATCGGAAGCGGAACAGAAATAGAAAAAATCGGTTTTCTCGAAAATATGCCGGAAATGAGAAAAAATCCGGACAGGGGAGAATAAATCGATCAGAATACGGCGGCAAGAGGACAGCCAATGGATCAGACAGCGGGAACAATCAAAAACTTGCCGGACGCGACAATTTTATTGGAACGGGAATCCGGCAAAGATAATCTGTATCAGGAACTGCTCTGGCGTATGCACGAAGCGGGACTGAAGCAAGATCGTCATCCGCGCCTGATTCGCCGTTTTCAAATCAAGGGCGTGAGTCCTCAGGAAGCGGCTGTCGCAGCGTATCAGAGTTTCGCCGTCTTGGGACTTGATCAGATGACGGATCCGCTGGAGCTTTTTGACGGGGAACTTTATGTTTATCAGGCAGCTGATCCCGAGTCGGTTCCGGAAGCGATCTCGGCCGCTCAATTATTGCGGCTGGCGTTTCCTTATCGCAAAATCCGGGTGCATTATTCGCTGATCCTGCTTTTCGACGCTGCGCTCACTAAAACGCAGTGCAAGCAGCTTGATCAATTGCTGAAAAAGCAGCTGTTCTGGCTTCCTTCGAATATGCGGCGCTTTCAATTTCCGGCTGAGCTTTTGCCGCAAACGGCTGATTTTTCGATCAGCAGTCTGAATGACTTGGAGCGGAAAGCCGCGGCATATTTTGAGCGTCATAAAAAAGCAAAAATCTATAATTTTGCCGAAACTCCGACAGACGGAGCCTTGCTGGTTTTGATCAGCGCCTCCGGTACGCTTTATGGTCAAAAAATTTTTGATTCCTACCTGGAGTCTCAAATTAAGAGATTGCTGGCCGATCCCTCTGTCGCGGGACTTCATGGAGCGGCTGTTTACGGCGGGGATCTGGCTTTTCTGCCTGCACTTCTAACTTTGCCCGCGGGGATTTGCACCAATTTGGATATTCTGCGCCGTAAAATCGCCATGGTCGGTTTGGAACAATTCTTGTGGCGGAAGAACAAGCAGCATTTGCTCTTGCTGCTGAAAAATAACAGGCGCGATGATTTATTTTCTGCCCTCGAACATTATGATCTGACTGCACAGGTGATTGGCAAAACCGAACAAACCCGAGATTTGAAATTGATTTTTCAGGGCCGCGTCATCGCTCATATGGATCAGAATAGTTTCGCTGTTCATAGAATAAATCAAAAAATAACTCATGAAACCGTTCCGGGCGAGAAATCCAAGAGATCGCATAGCGCTGAAAATAAGGAAACTGCTTTCTCTCTGACAAATACCAAACTTTTATTATTGCGTTATCCGCAAGCAAAAAATACGTTAAAAGCGGTAAATTTTGCCAAAAGCTATTTTAAGCTGCGCAATGTACAGCTGCTTGAAGCCGGATTGACGATCGCTCATCATGAAAAGTACGAAAATGCGCAAAAAGAATTTGTACGTCTGTTAAAGGAAACAGAAATCCTGCTTCTCCCTGACGGCAGCAGTTTGCCCGAGCGATTTATCTCAACCGATCAGCTTCTTGCCGATTTTCTGGAAACCGATCCCGTAAAAAATGCCGTGAATGATTTTCTGCGGCGCGGCGGCAGAATATTGGCTGTCGGCAATGGCTTTTCCGGACTTTTGGCTTGCGGCTTGCTGCCTTATGGCCGATATCGAAATTGGGGCGATGCGCAGGCTGCTTGCTATACGATCGGCAATAGCCGGAGAATCGAATTGCCGCCTGAATTACGAAGATTTTGTGTAAATCACCGTTTGTTTATTGAAACCGCCGTCGAATTTTCTTCTGCCCCGGCCGAGATTGTCCTGCCAGCTCTGTCTATGGACAGCGAGAGTAATAAAGCGATGACATCTCCCGACAGGCAGATTTTCGGTTTCCCCTGATTAAACCTGACCGCTTTACAAGGGTTTTCAGAGGTCTTTATGTAAATAAACTGTTGTGTAATTCATGTTTTCTGTTAACTTTCTCGAGTAATTTATCTCATTTCATTTGTTTTTATGATCTCATAATCCGCGCGAAAACCGGGTCTCATCAATATTTTTATTTTTTATGCTGCATTATCTGTCAATGCAGCGACAGGAGAAAATAGATAGCTGGAACAGGGTATTTCTTTACCTATAATTTACATTGATTTAACATTATGCTGATGCGCAAGGTCTATTCTTCAAACTATTAGTATTTTATAGAACGAGAATGGGAGTGGAGTAACTATGTCAGCAGATCACGCAAATTTGTCGGAACAGCAAGCCGGTTTAAGCAAGGTCCGAACTTCGAAAACCGATAAAACGGATCATCGATCCGAGAATGTTCAGCGCTCTCAATCCGGTCAATACATCAGTCAAAAAGACACCATCCCCGATCCGGAAGTGAAAGTTACAGATCTGGTCAAACGTTATAAGGAGCTGACGGCGATTGATCACATGAATCTGGAAATCCGTAAAGGCGAGATCTTCGGATTGCTCGGCCCTAACGGAAGCGGCAAAACGACGCTGATTCACTGTATTTTGGCACTTTTGAACTATGAGCAGGGCGATGTCTATATTTTCGGCGAAAAAATGACGCCATTCGCCAATCACCTCAAACAGCAGATCGGCCTTGTACCGCAGGAGCCGGCTTTGTATAACGAGTTAACCGTCTATGAAAATATTGATTACTATTGCGGTCTGTATATTACCGATAAAGCGGAGCGCAAAAAACTTGTGGAACGGGCGATTAATTTTGTTGAATTACAGGACTTCAAAAAATTTCGTCCGCGAAAACTTTCCGGCGGTTTATTGCGCCGCCTGAATTTAGCCTGCGGCATAGCCCATCGACCACGCCTAATTTTCTTTGATGAACCGACTGTGGCTGTCGATCCGCAATCCCGCAATAAAATCCTCGAGGGCATCAAACAGCTCAATCGGGAGGGAGCAACTATCATCTATACTTCGCATTATATGGAAGAAGTCGAGTTTCTCTGTGATCGTCTGGCCATACTGGATAAGGGAAAGGTGCTGGTTGAGGGCAGCAGCGAGCATATCCTGAGCCTTTCTTCCGTCACCGAAACGGTAGAAGCGTCTATATTCAATCTTTCGGAAAAAGAACTGGATATGCTCAAAGCAAATCTCAAGGTGTCACAAATCGATTATCGCGACGGCTTATTAACCCTGCACCTATTCCGAAATGGCGATACCTTGCTTACGATTTTGCATGAGCTTGAAAAACTCGGTATTGAGCCGTCCGCCGTGCAAAGCAAAAAACCGAGTCTGAACGATGTATTCTTAGAGATCACCGGCAAGGATTTGCGCGACCATGGCTGAAACGGTACGGGGAATTTTCAATTCAGTCGTCAATCCGGGGGCTTCCAATTTTGCTTTTCCGCCGAAACTTTGCTGTGTTGTATAGAAAAATGATTGAGGTTGTGCCATGCTTCATTTGTTGACTTATGAGTTTAAAAGAATCTTACGATCAAGGGACACGCTTTTCTGGGGCATATTATTTCCTGTCGCTTATATCAGCTTTTTTGTCATGGCGCTGGGGGGACTGACAGATGAAAGCGGAATGTTGCTCAAAACGATAAAAGTTGCGATCGTCGATGAGGAAAATGCCGCAGAGATGAGCGGGACGGAGATGAGCACGGCAGAGCGGGATGGGCAGCCGACGGCGGGCGAACAGTCTGTAGCCGATTTGGCCGGAACGCTGAATCTCGAAAACATGGCTGAGCGCGGTGTTTCTTCATTCGAGAAAAGCTCTCCGGAATCTTTGACCGCTTATTTTGACGAGATTAATAAATATCAGGCGGAACATACGGATTCGGAACAGACATTCTTGGAGTACAGATTGACCGATGAACAGGAAGCTCTTGCATTGCTTGAGAAAGAAGAGATTCATGCGCTGATAAAGCTGAATCCTGAATTGGAGCTGATCGCCGGGCCTAAAGCATCGCTCTATCCCAGTATTATCAAACAGCTCCTTAATTCCTACAACAGTATACAAAAATCGAAACTCAGCATCTTCGAGGCTGTAGCGCAGGGTGTGATCAAAGATCCCTCTGCCGTTCTGCAAAATATCTCTCAAGCACAGGCTGATTTTAAGGGACTTGACACAGCTCAAATCAAAAAGGGTATAAATCCCGATAAAATTTATTTTTTCACTATGCTTGCCTATATCGCTTTTTACCCGATCGGTTCCGGAGCGGATGTGGTTGAAAGTACGGAACCGAATCAAAACAAGGAAACGATGCGCAAACGTCTGGGACCGGTTTCTAAAACAAGAATCTTTATCAGCAGTCTTTTGCCCAATCTGATCTTCCAGATCATCTTAATTATTCTGATTTATCTGTATACACAAATCTTGGGCGTTGATTATGGAACCCATCACGGAGCGAACATTCTCCTCGTTTCGCTCGGAACAATAGCTGCTATCTTTACGGGCACGACTTTGGCTGCATATACGGCAAATCATAAGGGGTTAAGAATGGCACTCTCAATTACTCTGCCGCTGCTTTTTGCTTTCCTTAACGGCATGATGGTTTCCCGGATTTACGAAATTCTCAAAGAAAAAATTCCGGTTATTTTTGATATTATGCCGGTGGGACTGGTTTCTCAGGGGTTGTATATTTTGAATATGGAAGGTGTCAGTGGTCGCTTTTACCAGAAGACGCTCCTGCTCTGCGCTTATTCAGTGTTTTTCCTTATCCTGACTTTGATTGGAATCAGGAGGTCGCGTTATGAGAGCATTTAGCGGCTGTTCCGTATCGGATTTTGTTTCCGAGCCTTTATTGGGGGATTGTCCATGAAAGTTTTTCAGCTGTTTTTCAAAATTGTTTGGTCCAAAAAGGGCTTTTATTTGATGTATATCGGTATTCTTGTAGGCTTTTTCTACGGGATTATGAGCTCCTTTAACAAGGATCAGCCGGCAGAAGTTTATATCGTTGAACCCACCATCGGTATTGTCAATCAGGATGAGCAAAATTTGAGTCGGGATTTGGTTGAGTATTTATCCGGTAAATATAAAGTTCGGGAAATTCCGAATTCTGAGGAAAAAATTCAAGACCGGCTTTTCGATAATAATATTTCTTATGCATTAATTTTGGAAAAAGGTTTTTCTGAGAGCGTCAGGCAGAACGATCCGGCTCATTACAGGCTTTACGGCGGAGTCGAAAAAAATATCAATGATATGTTGAGTCAGGACATTAACGAGTATCTTTATTATACGAATCTGTATAGCTCGCTGGTTCAGCAGCCGCTTTCCGCGGCAGATGCGGATTGGGTAAAGGTGCAGGTGTCTGAGGTGCTTGACAGTGAAATCAAGACTTCCGTAGCGGTTGCTGAGGAAAAGGATCTGAATGCTTATATTGTCATTCATTATTTTTTACTTCAGGTGATTTTTTCACTGATTGCGATCGGCTTTATTTCTGTCGGAAATTCGATTGTTGTGATGGAGACTCCGAATTTGAAGCTGCGTGATCGGGTCAGCGGCTATCCTGAGTGGAAACGCGGCAGCAGTATGATTCTGGCAGGATTCATCTGGATGACTTTGATCTGGCTGGTCTTGGTTATGGTCGGTTTCGGCTTCTCCGATTTTTCCATAATAACGAAATCAAGAACTCTTCTGATGCTGCTTTCGAGCTTTGCCCATCTCCTGACGATGACTTGCTTCTTTGTGCTCTTTGCCAATCTGATTCCGTCGTCGCACGCAATGACTTTTTTGAGCACTATGCTCAGTTTGGTGGTTGCTTTCTCATGCGGAATTTTTGTGCCGAGAGATCTGGTCGCGGATGAATTGCAGTATGTGTCGCGGATTTTCCCGGCCTATTGGGATGTCAGCAATCAGATGGAAATTACCTTCCGCGCGAAGGAGGGTGAGATCGATATGAACTTTATCAGTCGAAATATTCTGATTATGTTGGCGATGGGTGTTGGCGCGTTCCTGCTGACCATCCTCATCCGCAAAATCAAACAAAGAAAATCTGCTTGACTGATAAAGAAAATCTGCTTGACTGATAAAGAAAATCTGCTTGACTGATAAAGAAAATCTGCTTGACT
>CAYFVK010000042.1:9233-10675 GCA_964346695.1 uncultured Mageeibacillus sp.
TCTGCTTGACTGATAAAGAAAATCTGCTTGACTGATAAAGAAAATCTGCTTGACTTAGTCATTTTTATTAGTCTGGTATGCCCCATGCAAAACCGTCAAAATTGACCAGCTTCAACGGCAAGCCGTCTTCCATGCAAAACCGTTAAATTTGTCCATCCACTGGACAAAAATTGCGATTATGCACGGTTTTCAAAACCGCCGCCTAAGGTCAGCCCGACCTGCTTCTTGCAAAACCGTTAAATTTGTCCATCCACTGGACAAAAATTGCGATTATGCACGGTTTTCAAAACCGCCGCCTAAGGTCAGCCCGACCTGCTTCTTGCAAAACCGTTAAATTTGTCCATCCGATGAGATTGCGTAACCAATGCTCAATCTTTACTTTTTATGGGATTATTTATGAGTAGAAGTAAATAGCAGAAAAAAGCCAAATGGTTACAAGTTCTCCAATCAACAATTTGATTTCTTCGGTAACAGGGAATGAATTCGTTTGAGTCCGTTTTCGAATTTATCAGTGCGAATTCTTAATCTGATTCCATGACGCTTGGCAATATCAGTAAGAAGAAAGGATAACTTGTTCATATCATAGAATTGAGTTTTTGTTACGCAAATCACTTCATATCCTATTTTTCTTAGAATCATTATTCGATTAGAGTCTGGATCGATTGTTTCTTTATGATAATCGCCTTGATATTCATAGATTATCTTTTCTTTCGGGAAACAATAATCAGCAAATAAAACTTTCTTTCCCAGAATATTTGAGCAAACGTAATCAAGTTTAATAGGATAGTTAAATTGTCCGCCATTAATATTCAATCCGCCGAGATTCATAGGTAAACGCATGATCATATGCAAAAACACTTCCATTATTGAACAAGCACCATTTTGTATATAATCAATGGCCCTTGTTGCTTTTTTAGTACCATGAATTCCAGTTGTTGATTTGATGAAATTTTGTAATTTTTCTTGAGTGATATAAGCATCGGAAAACGGACCATTTTGATAAGCGCATAGCAGGTTACCCAACAATATAGTTTCATGAATATCAATTCCCCTTAGTAATTGCAAATACATTAAATAGGGCGAGACGATTTTTCCTTTCTCAACAGATCGTAGACTGTTATTAGGGAGTTGCTGGGAACAAAGATGAAATTTGATATTCTTTCTAAAGCGTCTGTCCTGATGAGAAAGCACACTGAACTCTTGGCAATTGTGCAGGTTAAACTTCTCTGCATAATATTGTTGTGCAAGAGGAAAGGGGTAGTAATTCAATGCGCTGAAATGTGATAAATATTTTTCCATAAATAAATCTTATAAAATTATATTTTAGAATTATTTATTATTTTTTCGAAAAAATGATAAAAAGAGGAAAAATCATAATTAGATAGGAAATATTTTCTTGTTCATAATATCAGGTGGACAAAAATTTCGATTTTGCTCGAATG
>CAYFVK010000043.1:0-10350 GCA_964346695.1 uncultured Mageeibacillus sp.
AACTTTTGTCGAAACTCCGCTCTCGCAAAATCGCCGCTTATCCTTCGTACAAAGCCTGTAAATCATACGGGTCAAGCGCGTCGCGCTCCGCTCCGCGATAATCGTGAATAATCTTGCCGCCGGAAAAGACGATCGTGCGATCCCCGTTTTTCAAAGCATCCTTCACATTATGCGTAATCATCATCGTGGTCACACCCGACTCCCGCACGAATTGATTCGTCACCTCAAGGATGCGCCGCGAAGTCTGCGGATCAAGTGCGGCGGTATGCTCATCCAAAAGTAGAAGTTTCGGCTGCGAAATGATTTCCATAACCAGCGAAACCGCCTGCCTTTGTCCGCCGGATAAAAGTCCGATTTTGGTATCCATACGCAATTCCAGATCCATCCCCAACAGCGCCAACTGCTCGCGGAAAAAGCGATAATCTTTTTTATTGAGCGGAAATAATGAAGGAGAAGCCTTGCGCGTATATGCCAAAGCTAAATTTTCAGCAATCGTTAAATCGGGAGCGGTACCGAGCTGCGGATCCTGAAAAATACGGGAAATATGCAAGGCGCGTTTGTGCTCTTTGCTCCAAGTAATATCCTCATGATCAAGAATAATAATGCCGTCATCCGGTTCAAAAGTACCGCAGACAGCGTTAAAAAGCGTCGTTTTGCCGGAACCGTTCGTCCCCAGTATGGTCACGTATTCGCCTTTTTCCAGATCCAAATCAATCCGATTCAAAGCAATTTTTTCATTTGAGGTACCGGGATGAAAAACCTTGGTCAATCTGCGTATGCGAAGCATAATATTGTCGTGTGTCATCTCATCCCTCCTTATCGGATTGCTCCATAAAAGCCGCTTGTAAATGCTTATGCAGTTTTTTCTTCCTTTTACGTTGGCTAAAGGTCTTTAAAGTCGGCACCATCAGAGCGATAATCACGATAATCGTCGAAATTAAATTCAATGAGTAAGATGGCAGAATATCAAATTTGAGGGCGATGGCGAAAATAAGACGGTAGACAATTGAACCGACTGTGGTTGAGATTAGCCCTCGAGTTACGCCGTTTCGGCCGAAAATAGTTTCTCCGATGATAATTGCCGCCAAAGCCACCACCAGAATACCGGTGCCGGAATTGACGTCGGCAAAAAGATTATAATGACTCAGCAAAGCCCCGGAGAAAGCGGTCAAAGCATTGCCGACCGCAAGGCCGGTCATAATCATATTATCCGTATTGATCGAGGTATGCCGCACCATCACCATATTGTCGCCGGTTGCCCGAATCGTTAAACCGGTTCTGGTATGAAAAAAAACAGCCAGAATCGCGGTAACAATCAGCACCAGAATTAAAGTAAGCAATGTACGCGCCAGCTGCTCATTGCCGAATAATTGAATGGCATACGTATAAATCGTATCTTTCCCGATTAATGAAATATTGGCTTTGCCGGAAGCGATAAGCAAATTGACCGTATAGAGCGCGGTCATCGTCAGGATTCCGGACAAAATCGCCGGAATCTTAAATTTTGTATGCAGAATGCCCGTGCACAGCCCCGATAAAACACCCGCGACAATAGCCGACAGCAGCCCTGTAAAAGGTTTCCCCTGATAGGCGAAAACAGCGGCAACCATCATGCCCAGCGTAAAAGATCCCTGCACCGTCATATCCGGAATATTGAGAATCCGAAACGGAACATAAAGACCCATCGCCAAAAGACCATAAAGGAGTCCCAACTGTAAGGCTGAAAGCACCTGCAAAATTGTCATACATCATCTCCTCGATCCTATCATTTTGTCAAAACTCCGACCTTCCTGCCGCAAGCCGCTCGCAGCGCATCAAACCCGAAAAGGTTGAGCTTTTGCCGAGAAGCTCAAACGAGGCTACTGCTCTTTGGTTTTTACCAATTCAATCTCGTCCAGAAGGTCTGCCGGAATTTCGATACCTAAAGTCTGAACTTGATCTTCATTCAAAATTTTGGTTACCTTTTGTACCGTTTCAGGCGGATTGTCGGCAATGCTTTCCCCATTGAGAATGCGAATCGCCATCTCCCCTGCCTGCACACCGAGATCATAATAATCAAGTCCGACCGTGCCGGTTCCGCCGGCTTCCACCATCGTAGATGCACCCGGGAAAATCGCCAGATGATGGGCGTTGGCCACCTGCTGAAAAATCGGAATAGCGGAAGCAACGTCATTGTCGGTCGGCGAATAGAAAACATCTACAGAGGCGGCCAGATTTTCAGCCACTTGCTGCAGTTCCGAAGTATTGGTAATCGTGCCTTCTTTATAGTTCAGGCCTTTACTCTCCAGAATTTTCTTGGCCATTTCAACCTGTACCTGCGAATTGACTTCCGAGGAATTATAGACGATACCGAAGGTTTTGGCATCCGGATAAAGCTGCAGCGCGAAATCAATGATCGACTCAATGTCCGCCATATCGGAAACGCCGGTCACATTGCCGCCTGCCTTATCCCATGATTCTGTCAGACCGGCGGCTACCGGATCCGTCACAGCCGAGAAGACAATCGGAATTTCAGACGTAGAAGTAGCGGCAACTTGCGATGGACCGGTCGCGATCGGCATGATCAGATCCGGTTTTGCTCCGATGACTTCGGTCAATATGCTGTTCAGGAGCGAATCGTCGCCGTTAGCATTTTTGACGGTAATCTCGACGCCGTCGCTGCCGTATTCCTTGATTAAAGTGTCGCTGATTCCGTCTTTGGTCGCGTTCATCGCCAAATGATCCATCGGCAGAACAATCTGTACTTTTTTTACTTTGCTGTCGGATTCAGCATTTTGCGAATCTACACTTTTCGTATCGTCCGCTCCGTTTTTCGCGGGGTTATCCTCCGCGGATTGATTGTTCCCGGTGCAGCTTGTGATAAGCATGAGAATCGCCAGCAGCAAACTCAATAATATCGTTCTCTTCTTCATATCAATATCCTCCAAGATTAGAATCGGCTTTCAGAATTTTTATGATACGGCTGGTACCAAGCCTTGAAGTACCGAGCTCGAGGAATTTTTCAGCATCTTCTAAAGAAGAAATACCTCCTGCGGCTTTGATCTTGACATGGTCACCGATATGTCCGGCAAATAATTCCACATCCGCAAAAGTCGCGCCGCCTGTCGAAAAACCGGTCGAGGTTTTGATATAGTCCGCCCCGGCTTCAGTCACCAGCCGGCAGATTTTTATTTTTTCAGCTTCAGTTAAGAGACAGGCTTCGACAATCACCTTCAGAATGTGATCGCCGCAGGCTTTTTTGATCGCTTTAATCTCTTCCAGCACCGCCTCATCCTGACCCGCTTTCAGCAAGCCGACATTGATCACCATATCGATTTCGTCCGCGCCGTCTTTTAAGGCCTGCTCAGTTTCAAAGACCTTCACGGCGGTCGTATTGTAACCGTTTGGGAAACCGATCACCGTACAGATCTTGATCCGTCCGCCTGAATATTCATGCGCTTTTTTAACATACGCGGGAGGAATGCAGATACTCGCTACCTGCCAGGTCAAAGCGTCGTCGCAAATTTCCCTGATATCCTGCCAGGTGGCGTCAACCTTCAAATTGGTATGGTCAACGGCTTGTAAAATTTTTTGTATATTCATATTTACCTCTCATTTCTTACCGATATTCGTATTTGACAGGAATACTCGTCACTTTGCTATATTCGGCAACTGAAATATTATTCATTATAATACATAAATATGAGAAATCTATAAATCCTTCAATAATTTTTAAATTATTTTTTAATTGTTTTTCATTATAATAGATAAAAATATATACTGAAATAAATCAGAAAAAGGTTTATTAAAATATCCAAATTAGCAATAATTGTTTGCATAAAGCTGCTTGGATTATAAAAATTAACAGGAGGAAATATGAAAATCGGAATTATCGGGATCGGAAATATGGGAGAAGCATTATTGGCGGGGATTTGCAAAGGCGGCACCGTTCAGCCGGACCGGATTTTCATCCATGATCAAAACAAAGCAAGACTCTCCGCTCTGGCTCAGCAATACGGCGTTTGTCCGGCTGAGAGCAATCAGGAAGTGCTGGCCCAAAGCGATTACATTTTTTTGATGATCAAGCCGGATATCTATCCCGCGGTGCTGGCGGAAATATCGCCTTTTCTGACCGAAAATCAGATTCTCTTCTCCGTTGCTCCGGGTTTCACATTCGCCAGAGTTCAGGAAAATCTGACAAGCGACTTTTCCCGTATTGTCCTCTTCATGTCCAATACCGCCGCCAAAATCGGACAGGCCACAACTGCGGCTTGCTTTGCCGACAGCATCGGGGAACAGGAGAAAGAGCAGATTCATTCTCTATTTCAAAGTTTCGGCAAATTTTTTCCGATTAAAGAAAATCAGCTCCCGATGATCACCGCCGTGATCGGTTCGTCACCCGCCATTGTCTACATGCTTTTAGAGGGTTTATTGCAGGCGGCGATTCGCGAGGGCTTACCGGCCGCCGACGCGCAGGAAATCGTCGCCAATGTGGTTCTTTCCTCTGCGCAGATGCTGCTTGACAGCGGTCTGCATCCGGCCGTACAAAGAGATCGCATTTGCTCTCCCGGCGGCACGACGATTGAGGGGGTCGCCTATTTGGAAAAGGCAGCTTTTACGGGACAGGTCATAGAGTCCGTTCATCAGATCACAAAAAAGGCTCTTGCCATGGCAAATTAAAGAGGTAAACATGAGAAATATTATGGTTATTATTAATCCCAAGTCCGGCAACGGAACCGCGGAAAGCTTGAAATCTTTATGCGTCGAACATCTATCCGATTTCTTTGATAATATCGCGGTTCGTGTTACCGGCACGGCGCAGGATCCTGCCCGGTTCGGCAAAGAAGCCGCCGAAAATGAATTTGACAGCGTTATGATCGTGGGCGGGGACGGTACTGTCAACGGCGTCATCCAAGGATTTTCCGGTTTCGAAAAAAGACCCAAGGTAGCTATTGTTCCGGCAGGCACGGGAAATCTTTTGACCAGGGCATTCGGTGTTTCACAGGTTAAAAAGGTAGCCATCACTTCTTATAAATTTGATAAAACCAAAAAGTTGAATATGGGTTTTTGCAATGATCAGGTTTTTAATATGTTCGCCAGTTTAGGACCCGTATCGAGCGCTATCCATAATGTTTCCAACAAACAGAAATCCGCTTTCGGCATGTTCGCTTATCTTTGGACTTCAATCGAAAAACTGCAGAACAGCGAGATTCACCATCTGCGAATTACCTCCGACGACCAGGTTTTTGAAGGCAGCGTGGATCATCTCATGGTGAGCCTGACCGATCGAATCGGCACCTGGGTCTTTACGGAATTGACCGACGTCGTTGAACAGGGCAAGGCGAATCTTTTTATTTTGGAAAGCAATGAATTTAAGGATCGTTTTGAGACCATGGCAAAGGCGATCGGTGGCAAAGTAGAAGATTCTCAGGCCATCAAAAATTTGGCCGGTTCTAAGATCACGATTGAGATGATTTCGGATGAAAATCATCATATTGATTTAGACGGTGAAAAAGGACCGATCACGCCGGTCAAAATTGAAATTATCAAAGATTATAATGAATTCTATCTGCCGGAAAATTAGCAGATCTTACGAATAAAATCTTTGCTCAGGGTTCTGATCTCTTTGCTTTTCCTGTCATGTAAGGTTTTTGTATCGTGTAAGGCTTCTGTATCATGTAACGTTTTTGCAGGTTCTTGCAAAAAGAAAAGTTTTCGGGAAATAAAAGAGAGTCCCGAACCTCCTGATTACTTGAGTTTTCATAGGCTGACAAGTATAATCAGGAAGATCGCGGAAAACAGTTCTCTCCCAAACAGGATATTATCCCTTTGTACATCACAGCGGAAAATATCTTAAAACTTGTTCGAAGTTTTTTGGGGTTCTGTTTGTTGAAATCGATCTCGCAAATCCGGTTCTATTTAAATCGGTTGCTTGCGAAAGGAGATAGACGTATGAAATCTTTGGTACTGCAAACTGATTTCGGTTTACAGGATGGCGCCGTCTGCGCTATGTACGGCGTTGCTCAAACTGTGGAGCCCGAGTTATCGATCTTTGATTTAACCCATGAAATCCAGCCTTATGATATTTGGGAAGCCAGCTATCGCTTAATTCAGACAGTATCCTACTGGCCCGAGCAAACCGTTTTTGCTTCAGTCGTTGATCCGGGAGTCGGCTCAACCAGAAGAAGTATCACCGCTCTGACCAATCAAAACCATTATATCGTCACGCCTGATAACGGTACATTAACTCATATCAAGCGCGTGATCGGAATAAAAGAAGCGCGGCTAATTGATGAAACGGTCAATCGTCTGTCCCACTCGGAAGCTTCCTATACTTTCCACGGACGAGACGTCTATGCTTACACCGCTGCCAAACTTGCCGCGGAAAAAATCACTTTTGCTGAAGTCGGTGAAGCGATCGACCCTGACAGCATCATTGAGCTGCCGATCATCCCACCTGTGCTCAAAGGAGATAACGTGGTCGGTACGATTGATGTTTTAGATATTCGCTTCGGCAGTCTCTGGAGCAATATCAGCAGAGAAATGTTCAAAACCCTCGGCATAAACTACGGCGATCTTGCTGTTGTTACGATTACCAATGACACTCGCACCATCTACAGCAATACCATGGTTTACAGTCATTCGTTTGCCGATGTAAGGATCGGGGAATCTTTGATCTATGTAAATTCTCTTGATTGTATAGCTGTAGCCATCAATCAGGGCAGCTTCGCCAGAGCTTATAATATCGGCACCGGCAACAGCTGGCATCTGATGATTGGTAAAGCTGCTAAAAGATGAAGCTCTTCCGCTTTGTTAAGCGATCAGATTCCTATTGATCAAGCAGTTAAAGCCGATGGAAGACTTTTCAACGCGAAAGCTAACGAAACTAAAAATATTAATTTTGATTGTTATAGGAGGAACGTTATGAATTCAAACAAAAAATCTTTTAGTGTAAAAGCCATTGTAGCATTAGGTATCGGAATTGCCTTATTTTTTGTTCTGATGCGCTATGTATCAATTCCCTCATTCTTGCCCAATACTGTTTTCGGTCTGCAATATACGATTTCCGCTTTGCTCGCCGCTTTGTTCGGGCCGATCATCTCCATGCTCGCTTCTTTAATCGGACATATGTTAAACGATATGGCTGCCGGCTGGGGAGTCTGGTGGAGCTGGGTCATCGCTTCCGGCGTTGTCGGCTTGATCATGGGTCTTTTCATGAAAGATATGAAATTGGATGACGGCGTTTTCACGAACAAGGACATCGTGAAATTCAATGTCGGACAGATTATCGCTCATATCATTGCTTGGATCGTTTTCGCGCCGGTTCTGGATATTTTGATTTACAGCGAGCCTGCCAATAAGGTTTTCGCGCAGGGTGCTCTGGCAGCTGTCAACAATATCATCTCAACCGGTGTCGTCGGCACTTTATTATGCCTCGCCTACGCCAAGTCAAAACCCCAGAAGGGTTCTCTGAAAGAAGAATAATTTACGTTTTGAACAGAAATCGAAGATGCTATGTAGGATAACCCTATATAGCATTTTCTCATTTATCTGATAATCACGGGAGGGTACCCCATTGCCGGCACCTATCATTGAATTTCGTAATTTCAGCTTTCAATATTTTTCACAGGCTGAGCCTACTTTGCACCAGATCAGCCTGACCATTCACGAGGGTGAAAAAGTTTTGATCGTAGGGCCTTCGGGCTGCGGAAAATCTACTCTGGCTAATTGTATGAACGGTCTAATTCCTTTCTCTTACAAGGGATCCATGAAGGGCAGCCTGCTGATCAACGGCGAAGAATCCTCTCAACAAAGTCTCTTTCAAATTTCAAAAACCGTCGGCACCGTGCTTCAGGATTCAGACAGCCAGTTTATAGGCATGACCGTTGCCGAGGATTTGGCATTCGCTCCCGAAAACGATATGGTTCCGCGCCCGGAGCTGCATAGACTCGTTGCCGAAATAGCGGAAACAGTCGACGTGACAAGCCATCTGCAGCATGCTCCGAGCGAACTTTCAGGCGGTCAGAAACAGCGCATCGCGATCGGCGGCATACTTACGGATAAAGTACGTCTCCTGCTTTTTGACGAGCCGCTTGCCAACCTTGATCCGGCAACCGGCAAAACGGCTATCGAACTGATCGATCATCTGCAAAAGCAAACCGGTGCGGCCGTAGTGATCATTGAACATCGTTTGGAAGATGTATTGCATCGCGACGTTGACCGGATCGTTCTGATGGCTGACGGTCGAATTCTTTTCGACGGATTACCGGATCAGCTGCTCGCTTCCGATCTGCTCATCGAAAACGGAATTCGCGAACCGCTCTATGTCACAGCTCTAAAATACGCGGGCATTCCTATCTCCGAAACTCAGAGGCCTCACAATATCGCCGCTCTCCGCCTTGACGCCGGCGAGAAGAAAAAGGTACAGGACTGGTATCAGGAAATGCCTGCTTCTTCAGCCAAACCGAAAGACAAAGTGCTGCTTGACGCGGAACATCTGCACTTTACCTACGATAACGGTTTCAAGGCTTTAAAGGATATCTCCCTGCAAATCCACGCCGGAGAATTACTTGCTGTTTGCGGCAAAAACGGAGCCGGCAAATCCACTTTTTCCAAGGTAATCTGCGGATTTGAAAAACAGCAGAGCGGAAATTTAACTTTTTTAGGCGAGAACATGATGGAGCTCAGCGTCAAGGAACGGGCTGATCGGATCGGCTTTGTCCTGCAAAGCCCGAATCAGATGATCTCCCAAACGATGATCAAGGATGAAGTCGCCCTCGGCCTGAATGCGCGAAAAGTGCCTGATTCCGAGATTGAGGAAAAAACGGCACAGGCTCTCAAGGTCTGTGGCTTATATCCGTTTCGGAATTGGCCTGTATCTGCTCTGAGTTTCGGCCAAAAAAAACGTCTGACCATCGCCTCAATTTTCGTACTTGATCCTCAAATTATCATCCTTGATGAGCCGACGGCGGGACAGGATTTTCGGCATTATACAGAAATCATGGAATTTCTGCTCGATTTAAGTAAACGAGGGATCGCCATCGTTTTGATCACGCATGATATGCATTTGATGCAGGAGTACGCTGAACGGGCAGTTGTTTTTAATGACGGAAAAATCATTGCTGATGATAATCCTGCCGCTATTTTGACCAATCCCGAAATTATCGCGGAAGCCAATTTGAAAGAAACCTCGCTGTTTTCTTTGGCGAAGTTATGTGAGATCCCCTCGGGTAAGGATTTTGTGCGCAAATTTATCGATTATGAGCGAACCCTGCGTGAAGCGGCTCAATCGCAGTCTGACGGAACGACGTCCGGGACGGCTCAATCACGGTCTGAGGAAACGACGTCAGAAACGGAGAAAAACGATGGTTAATCTTTTTAATTATATTGATAAAAAATCTCCGATTCATCAATTGACCGGAGCAACCAAATTTGTCACCCTGCTGCTCTGGATGCTGGCGGCGATGACCACGTTCAATACCCCGTTTTTATTCGTTCTGACCATTCTCTCTCTGTTGCTCTTTCGAATTTCAAAGATCCGGCTCAGTGAAGTCCGTTTTCTTCTCCTGGTCACCTTGTTTTTTCTCTTTTTGAATAATATTATGATTTATCTTTTCTCACCGGAGTGGGGCGTGGAATTATACGGCAGCAGACATCTGATTTTCAACATCAGCGGACGGTATACAGTAACCTCCGAACAGCTATTTTACCATCTCAACGTCATTCTGAAATACACAGCGACGATCCCGATTGTCATTCTGTTTGTCTCGACCACTCATCCAAGTGAATTCGCCTCTTCTCTGAATAAGATTGGTGTTAGCTATAAAGTGGCTTACGGAGTGGCTTTAGCGCTGCGTTACATCCCGGGGCTGGTCGAGGATTATAAAACAATTTCTCTTTCCCAACAGGCGCGCGGCATTGAGATGTCAAAGAAGGAAAACTTGTTCAAGCGCTTTCGGGCTGCGGCTAATATTATCATTCCTTTGATTCTGAGCAGCTTTGATCGGATTGAAACCATTGCTAATGCTATGGAATTGCGGGGTTTCGGCAAGCATAAAAAACGGACTTGGTATATGGGTCGGGATTTTAAGTTGTTGGATTTCCTGGCGATGATTTTCGGTGTTTTGCTCTTAGCTTTTTCTATCGGTTATACCATTTATAATGGCAACCGCTATTGGAATCCCTTTATTTAGAGATTGCCTGTGTTGAAAAGTGCAGACAGAGAGCGGAGTATCCGATGCCCATCGCCGGCGTTACTTGTCGCCCCTCGCTCATCTCTCGTCGCCCGACGCTCGCTACACATTTTCCGTCGCTCATCACTAGATTCATGCAAAACCGCCATTTTTGGCCACCGACTGGACAAATTTTTCG
>CAYFVK010000044.1:0-9907 GCA_964346695.1 uncultured Mageeibacillus sp.
GTTCTGCAAATTGTACTTGCACGGCTTGGCGCGGCATGCTAAAATACCTATCTGAAATTAAGCCGCAGGAGGTGAGAGAATGCCAAACATTAAATCAGCAATGAAGCGCGTCAAACAAAGTGCCAAAAGAACTGAAGTTAATAAACGCACAAAAAGCGAAATTAAAACAGTTTTGAAAAAAGCACATCAAGCGTTGGATTCTTCCGCAGACGATGCGGCTGAAAAAGCGTTGCAGGCACAGAAGAAACTTGATAAAGCTGTTTCCAAGGGTTTGATTCATAAAAATCAAGCAGCTAATAAAAAATCTCAAATTGCTAAAAAGCTCAATAATCTGAGCAAGTAAAATAAAATTTAATAAGATGTTTCTGGGGCAGGGTGAAAGTCCCTACCGGCGGTGATTGAATTATTCATAAGCCCGCGACTCTCCTCCGGGAGACTGATAAGGTGAGAATCCTTAGCCGACAGTATAGTCTGGATGGAAGGAAGCATAGCTATGCAGAAGCAAATAGCTTTTAACGCCCCGTCATATGTCGGGGTTTTGTTTTTTGCCCCGATTTATGAAATGTTCTGACGAGGGAGGTTTCAAATGTCAGATGAGATCAAAAGAGTTGACAGGTCGGAAGACAACAGTATTCAGGCAAAAACCGCGGTTTATCCCGCATCCGCTTTGGCGACAGAAAGGAGGAGACGTGGCATGCGCGAGAAATCGAGGGAAAGAACGAAATGGATTGCTAAAACCGGAATTTTATCCGCCGCCGCGATTATCCTGATGTATCTGGAATTTAATATTCCTTTAATGCCGGTTTTTCTGAAATTTGATTTCGCTGAAATACCCGCGCTCTTAGGTGCTTTCGCGATGGGACCGTGGACCGGTTTGATTATCGAGTTCATTAAAAATCTTTCACATCTGCCTTTCAGCCATACGGCCTTTATCGGAGAATTGAGCAATTTTATTATTTGCGGCAGTTTTGTTTTTGTCGCCGGATTGCTCTATCGCGGTCATAAGACCAAAAAGAGAGCGATTCTCAGTTTGGTCATCGGCAGTTTGGTGATGACCTTGTTCGGGGTTGTTGTCAATTATTATATTAATTTACCGTTTTATGCCCGAGTGATGGGTTTTGATCTTGAGGCGATTATCGGCGCGGCGAGGGCCGTGGGCAATACGCTGGTTACGGATATGAGAAGTCTTTTGACTTTTGTTTTTGTCCCGTTCAATATCTTTAAAGGAGCAGTGATTTCTTTGCTAGTTATGTTAATGTACAAAAAAATCAGCCCGCTCTTACACAGATAATAAGATCGGAGGTACAGGATGAAATTGATTATTGTCGGCGGTGTGGCAGGTGGCGCGACAGCTGCAGCCAGACTGCGTCGTCTCGATGAAAAGGCGGAGATTATTCTTTTAGAGAGAGGACCTTATGTCAGTTATGCGAATTGCGGCTTGCCCTATTATACGGGCGGTGCGATTGCCAGACGGGAAGCTCTTTTTGTTACGCAGCCGGAACAGATGAGGGCGAAATATGGTCTTGACGTTCGCACGGAACATGAAGTTCTGAAAATTTTCCCGGCTGAAAAAGAGATTGAAATAAAAAATCTGAAAACGAATGAAATTTATCGGGAAAGCTATGATAAGTTACTGCTTTCCACAGGCTCCAGACCTTTTGTACCGGGAGGTTTAGCGGGATTGGACGCGCCTAATATTTTTCAGCTCTGGACAGTACCGGACGTCGATGCTATCACAACCTATATCGAAAAAAATCAGCCGCGGAAGGCGGTCGTTGTGGGCGGCGGCTTTATCGGTCTTGAGATGGCTGAGAACCTGGCCGAACGCGGACTTGAAGTCGCTTTGGTTGAAATGGCTCCTCAAGTAATGCCTCCGCTTGATCCGGATATGGCAAAGCTGGTTGAGAATCATCTGGTTTCCAAAGGGGTTGCCCTCTATCTGAAAGAAGGATTTGCCGGCACGAAAGAGCATGGCAAAACTGTTTTGTTGAGCAGCGGCAAGGAAATAGATACGGATATGACACTCCTCTCGATCGGAGTCAGACCGAATAATGAACTTGCCCGGGACGCGGGACTTGAACTCGGCTTCAAAGACGGCGTCAAGGTAGACTCTGCTTTACGAACCAGTGATCCGGATATTTATGCTGTCGGCGACCTGATCAATGTGGAAGATTATGTGGTCGGCGGCGCAACCATGATCCCCCTTGCCGGACCTGCCAATAAGCAGGGACGTCTTGCCGCGGATAATATATTATGTCGAAATTCCGGTGAGGCTGAATCTTTCGGATCTCTTGCCGATCAGCCGGATACGTATCCGGGTACAATCGGTACCAGCGTCGCTAAAGTTTTTGACCTCAGCGTTGCCTCCTGCGGTGCCAATGAAAAGACGTTGACCCGTGTGGGCAAAGTTTACGGTCAGGATTATTTTATGACAATCTTACATCCGATGAGCCATGCCGGTTATTATCCGGGCGCTTTGCCGATGACGATCAAGCTGCTTTTCGGAACGGACAGAAAGGTTCTGGGAGCTCAGATTGTCGGTTATGACGGCGTTGACAAACGGATTGACACGATTTCCGCAACGATTCATTTTAAGGGCACAATCGACGACCTGGCAGAACTGGAACTCGCCTATGCTCCGCCTTATTCAAGTGCCAAGGATCCGGTTAATTTTGCGGGCTTCACCGCGCAGAATATTCTTTCCGGTCTGACAACTCCGCTGCTTTACCGAGAGTTGAAAGAAAATCCCGAAGCATATACCCTGTTGGATATTCGGGAAGATCCGGAAGTAACAGCCGGTTCTCTACCTAATTCCCTCCATATTCCGTTAACCCGTTTACGTTCCGAACTGGGTACTTTGGATAAATCGAAGCATTATGCCGTTTACTGCGCGGTCGGACTGAGAGGTTATGTTGCGGAACGTGTGTTGAAGCAATACGGATTTCAGGTTTCCAATTTACTGGGTGGATACAGAACAGCCATGGATTTGGAACAAGATATCGATCCTGCATCCGTGCTCCGGTCGCAAAACGGGAAAATCCCGCAGGCAGCAGAGAGTGCAGCCTTTTCGGGTCAGATGAATAAGCCCGGGTCAAATATGCCGCAAAATAACGATCAGGTGAGCGCGGATGGCGCAAAACCGGCTCGCGTCGAAATTTTGGACGTGTGCGGACTGAGCTGTCCCGGCCCGATTGTTCAGGTTTCGAAGCTGATGACGGATTTGGACGCCGGCGATCAGGTTGAAGTGACGGCTACCGATCCCGGTTTTGCCCGTGATATTGACAGCTGGGCAAAAAATACAGGCAATACAGTAATTTCTCAGACGGCGGAAAAAGGTAAGTTTACTGCTGTTTTAATGAAGGGTCAAATCAATAACCGGTCCGGCTCGGTGGAAGCCTTGCCTGTTTGTCCGTCAGGAAATTCCGCCATGCCGGCTCAAAACGTTTTCACCAATCAGGCGGGAGGCACCTTGCCTTGTAAAGAAAAGACGATGATTATTTTCGATAATGATCTGGATAGGGCCATCGCTTCCTTTATCATTGCCACCGGGGCTGCCGCCATGGGCAATAAGGTTCATATGTTCTTTACTTTCTGGGGACTTTCCATTATTCGCAAAGAAAATCCGCCCAAGGTGAAAAAGGATTTTATGAGCAAAATGTTCGGCATGATGCTCCCGAAAAGTTCAAAGAAGCTCAGTCTATCGCAAATGAATATGTTCGGCATGGGCTCCAAAATGATCCGCAAGGTGATGCGGGATAAAGGCGTAACAAGTCTTGAGGATTTGATCAAGCAGGCGATTGATGCCGGCGTTGAAATGACAGCTTGTCAGATGAGTATGGACGTGATGGGACTGAGCAAAGAGGAATTGATCGACGGCGTTGAAGTAGGCGGCGTAGCCAGTATGCTGGCGGATAACGACAATTCCAACATGAACCTGTTTATTTAGGAGAGCGTTCGCGAATTTCCGACCTGCTGACAAAATAATCTATTTTATGAATGAGTGATTTCACTCAGAACCGGAACAGCCAATTTGTTTTTATATACATCTTGGCTGTTTCTGGTTATAATAAAACAAGTCACAGGAGGAATTTTTTTTGTTAAATGCCGGCGGACAATTAGATCAGATTATCACTTTTTTCAATAATGTATTCCGCTCTCTGCAGGAAGGCATTTTATTTATCGGCGAACCGCTGGATATTTTTTTGGCGTTTGTTGATGTTCTGATTACGACGCTGATATTTTATTATGTTTTGCGCATTGTCCGCGATTCAAGAGCTTGGCAGTTATTAAAGGGTATTTTATTTATTGTATTTCTGACCATTATCGCCAGAGTTTTCGGACTGAGTCTTTTGAGCTTTCTCCTGCTGAATACGATATCCGTCTTTTCGATTGCTTTTGTGATCATCTTTCAGCCTGAACTCAGGCGCGCTTTGGAAACCGTCGGCCGTTCCGGTTTGGGCTTTTTCAATCCCCGTTCCGGCGCTTATCAGGGAGAAAACGCAGCGACTACGCTTTCACAGTTGATTGAGTCGATTGTGCAGGCCTGCCATGCTATGGCTCTGACCAAAACCGGCGCCTTAATTGTCATTGAAAGAACGACTCCGTTGGGTGATCTGCAGGATCAGGAAAACGCCGTTCAGATCGATTCTCCGGTTTCAACCAGCCTCCTGAAACAGATTTTCTATCATGGGACACCGCTCCATGACGGAGCTATTTTAATCCGTTACGGCAGGATCGCGGCTGCCAAGGTTCATATTCCGCTCTCGGACAATTATCATCTGCGTAAAGATTTCGGCACCAGGCACAGGGCGGCGATCGGCGCAAGCGAGATGGGGGATGCCATCGCTGTCGTAGTTTCGGAAGAAAAAGGCAGCATCAGCATTGCCGTCGAGGGCAGGTTATATGTGCTGGACAACAGTGACGCCCTGAGAACGCAGCTGCATCGGCTGCTCATGCCGGATGAGGAAGAAGAAAGACGTTTCCGCTTGTTCAGACGTAATGCGAAAAAACCCAAAATCGGCGATCGCATGAAACCCTCAAGAAGGATCTTGCTCTTTTTATTATCTCTGGTTTCTTCCCTGATCTTGTGGTTATATGTGCAGGCGACCATCAATCCGATTATTTCCAAGACATTTAACGTCGCCCTGAGTTATCAGAATACGCAGGAATTGACGGACAAGGGGTTTGAGGTAACATATCCCGCCGAAATGGTGCAAATTTCACTGACCGGCAGAAAGAATCTGCTCGACAGTTTGACGAATAGCGATCTGACAGCTTATATTGATTTGTCGGAGATTAATCAAACAGGAATTCAGAGCATTCCTATAAAAGTCGTAAAAAATACCGCGCTCTATACGAGAACGGATTATATTACGCCCGAAGAAATTACGATTGCTGTCCGACCATATGATTGAGGCGGATGGCATAGCCCGCATTCTGTTTTAATAAGGGATTCGTTTTTTCCTGATCCTTTATTAAGTACAATGAATCAGCGGATAGAAAATAATATAACCGCATTATAGAATTTAGCGGATAAAAGGAGTAATTATGGCAAGATTGTTTGGTACAGATGGAGTTCGAGGCGTCGCGAATAAAGAACTGACTCCGGATTTGGCATTTCGTTTGGGTTTTGCCGGCGCGAATGTGTTGACCGGCGAGATCAGTCATAAACCTAAAATATTGGTCGGCACGGATACCAGAATTTCCTGCGGCATGCTTGAATCCGCTTTAGTCTCGGGACTTACCTCCGCCGGTGCGGATGCTCTGCTCGCGGGAGTAATTCCTACCCCCGGCATCGCCTATCTGACCCGCAAATACAATTGTGACGCGGGCGTGGTCATTTCGGCCTCTCATAATTCTTTTGAATATAACGGCATAAAATTCTTTTCCAGCACCGGCTATAAATTGCCGGATCGCGTGGAGGATTTGATTGAGGCGGAAATCAACAGCTATGAAGAAAATATCAATCGCCCGATCGGCGCGCAAATCGGAAATCGAATTCCCAAGATCAATGCCGCCAGAGATTATGCCGAGCATCTGAAACGACGCATGAGTGTTGATTTGAGCGGTATGCGCATCGCTTTGGATTGTGCGAACGGCGCCAGCTATCGCATCGCTCCCGGAATTTTTTCCGACCTGGGAGCGGAAGTCATCTCAATCGGTATTGAACCGGACGGCGAGAATATTAATCTTAATTGCGGTTCTACTCATCTGGATCGTCTGATTCAGACTGTACGCCGTGAGGGCTGCGATATCGGAATCGCTTTTGACGGCGACGCGGATCGCATGCTGGCGATTGATGAGAATGGCGTGCTGGTGGACGGCGATGGGGTGATCGCGATCATCGCTCTGGGTCTGCAGCAGGAAGATGAGTTAAAGGACAATAAAATTTGCGCTACGGTCATGAGCAATCTCGGGCTTGATATTTTTGCCGAAAATAATAATATGACGGTCGTAAAAACTAAAGTGGGCGACCGCTATGTTCTGGAAGAAATGCTGAAATCCGGCATTGTGATCGGCGGCGAGCAAAGCGGACATGTTATCTTATTAGAACATACGACGACCGGCGACGGCATGTTGACAGCTCTGGCTCTGTTAAAGACTTTGCACAATATGGAACAAAGATTGTCGGAAGCCAGATTGATCATGAAACCGCTGCCGCAAGTGCTGAAAAATGCGATGATCCCCAATGATTCAAAGGAAAAAGCGATGTCCGATCCGGATATCAAGGCGGCTATCTCCAAAGAAGAAGCCTCTTTGCACAGCAAAGGGCGTATTCTGGTGCGTGCTTCGGGCACGGAACCGAAGGTTCGGGTGATGATTGAGGGAGAAGATAAAAAGGAAATTTCCAAGATGGCGGATCGCTTGGTTGACCTGCTGACCAGCCGCTATGGGCTGTAACCGGTTCTGCCCGGATCAGCATTCTGAATCAGGACAGCGCAGGGCGACGTTCACGATTGCCTGCGGGCTGTTGCCACCGTCCCCAAATCGAGTTTCTGTCTTGTTCAAGTAAACGGATTTATTTATGTCACAGAAAAAAGCATTAAAAATTGTCGCTATCTTATTTTCAATCAGTCTGATAGTTCTGATTGTTACCGGCATCCTCAAAAAAGCCTTCCCTGAAAAATTTGACAACAGCTTGCGGGAGCAGGAAATCAAAAACGCGGTAGAAGAGGAACGGCAGGCGGATGAGCTGCCGATCAATGAGATGGCAATGTCCGGAACCATGAAAAACAATCGTAATGTCTGGAGTTGGCCTTATGACTCGACGGTGCCGATTTACCATAATGTCGATTTGAATATTTATCAAAATCGAATCAAAGACGATACCGCTTTAGAGGGTATAACGGTCTATCTTTCCGCTACGCCTGTTTCAGGGAAACTCAGCTTAAACGAAGAGGGCGGCGTGAATGATCCGAGCGCGCACGGTACGGATTCCGACAGGCAGGAAGAAAATCCTTCTGTTTCCGCTGCAAATGCGGATCCATCTGAGAATTCGGAAGAAGATCAGGATCAGTCTGCCGAGGAAGAAGATAAATTTCTCCTGAATGCTTCTTCTATCAGCGATCAGGAATTAAATAAAATTCTTGCCAATATCCTGACTTATACCAAAACCGGTTTAGAAGGTATTGGTGCGAAAGTCATCATCATCGATCCCGATTACCAGACGGATATTGAAAAAGCGGCTTTTGTCGGAAAAAATATTCTGCTTGATTTTCAGAATGAACTGGAAGATCAGAAATTCAAATGCGACAGATTGAATGGTTTGCTCGACCCCTTGACGGCAATTCAAAACAATACGGCGGATACGCAGACAAAGAATAAGCTCTTTCCGCAGGTCGGGGTTTCGCCCGAACAAAGATTGTTGTTGGATGTCGAAAGGCAATATAATGATCAGGTTTTTGTGAATCTCAAATTCGGCGATACGGATCGGGAGATCAACGGCAGCGCGGTGCATTTTTTAGGCAATCAAAGCGCGAGTATCGGTGCACAGTCTGATACGATTACGGATGATCAGACGGAAATGCCCGCCTATATCGCCTATGATACGGAAGAGCGCCAGCGTTTTGCTCAGTTGATGGCGAAAAACATTTCTCAGCTTATGCCGGGCCTCTCTTATACCGGTGATGATCCGGTTCATGAATCAGTCATTACGAGCTTGCGTTTAATCAATCTTACCAGCTTGGAGATTGAGGTCGGGCAGCGCAGGCAGGATTTTGATATTCAGATTCTTTCCTCGGAAGAACAGCAGAAAGTTTTTGCTGAAGCCGTCAACAATGCCGTGTATGAACTCTATTGCACGGAATTGAAATGAGCCGGGTTTTCCGGGTTTATCAGTCTGTCGAGCCTGCCGGATCAGATTCGGTGTCGGATTCGCATTTCGAGCTGCCGGTCGCGCTGAAATAGAGAAATAGATTATTTTTTGCCGGTGATAATCAGATTGCCGGTATTGTCTTTTGAGTAAGTGATTTCGCTCAGGCCTTCAGGCAAATAGATGGATCCTGTTTCGCTTTGGCGGCTGATCAGATACTGATCTACCTGATAGAATTTTCCGATCTCTAAGTTTTCGATATATTCTTCTAAGGTGAGATAATTATGGGCGATAACGAAGGCGTGGGGTTTGCCCACGAAGCGTATATGCCATGGTTCGAAAGGGATTCCGGTAATTTGTTCCTTGCCCTCCGGATAACGAATGATGAAGCCGTAATCGGCGCACTGCCGATTGACAAATTGCCCGGCGGGATGTTCTATGAAATTCAGACCTGCGTGCTCGAATACATAAACGTCAGCGGCAAGGCCGGTCTGATGTTCGCTGAATCCCGGAGGAAGGGCGTAGACCGGATCTTCCTCGTAGATTTCCGCCTGCTCCTCAAAGGTTCTGTAAAGTGAGCTGACATACATTTTTTCAGAGGTTTCGGCGGTGACGGCATCGGACAGATTGCCGTAAGATTCGAGCATCGCCTGATTCATCAAAACACCGCTCTCGCGATATTCAGCCAGATTGGCTTCGAAGTCGTGCGGGAGAGGATGTGAGTCGTTGATTAGAAGCAAACTCTGAGTTTCGCTATAATCAGGATCATGGAGATCGATTTCCTGCAGCTGATCGGGCTGATAGTGAACTTCTTTAAGTGAAGTGTATTGTTTATTGCCGCTGAAGAAATTTTGGATCTTGATCAGCAGACCTGTGTTAATGAGCAAAACCGCAATGGCTGTGAGCAGAAGCAGAGCCACAATAAGGAAGATCAGATTGAGTTTTTTGTCTTTTTTTGTCATGTTTTCTCCGACAGAATTAGATAGTTATGTTTTCTGTCAGCCTGTACCGCCATCGTCAGCAAGCTGCTGTTTCAAACTAACTACCGTATTTTACCATATTCATATACCGCTACAAACAGCGTAAGAATTTCTTAAAAAATTCGAATAGCGCACCGACGCCTACCCTATTGCGCTTAAATTTATAAATCAGATTCTTAAGGTTTTTTATACCGAGCTGGTGAACATAGATTTATTGAGAGTGATTCTCTATAATAAAAGTCGGTAGTTAGATCAAATACAGAATAAAGGAGAATAGAAAATGAAAAAAATATAGGCGATTTTGGTAGCGTTTACTCTGCTTTTTTCTTTGACAGCCTGTGGTGGCGAGAAAAAAACGGATGAAAAAGAAAACACGAAACAAGAAGACAAAAACACGGAACAAGAAGAAAAAGACACAGAACAAGAAGACACGATGTCATTTGAAATACTGACTGTTTCCGGTACAGATATGCTTAAGAGACCGGAAAATATTGAATTGCTGACGGATGAGAAATTACAGGAAGTTACCGACTACTTTAATACGAATAACGATTCCTTGACCGATTTCAGCTATGACGAGACAGCAAGCCAATTCGGCGTACCCGGCGCGCACTTT
>CAYFVK010000045.1:0-9618 GCA_964346695.1 uncultured Mageeibacillus sp.
TGGTCAATTTTGACGGTTTTGCATGGGCACACGATAAATACACGAAGAATTCACGATGAATTCACGACAGCAATTAACCGATACCCGGTATCTGCCATCTGCTGGTCAAACCACGCACACCGAATCGGCCGTAAAAATCTCCGCTGCCTCATTTATTTGAAAGCATCAACCCTCAAGTCTTGAGAAACGATATACACTTTTTATTTTATAGGGTATAATATGGGTTAGCTATCTGCTACTAGCTGCCAGTCCTTTACCAATTTCTCAATCGGGGGCTGGCAAATTTTTTATGCTGTAGCTTTGCCCGGGACTGCCCGAGCCTCATGTCTCTTATTAAAATCAGCCGCAACTGTGCTGTACTACAGATTTCTCAGCCGTTTATAGCGTTCAATATTTTCTTTGGAGAGAAACTCATATGCATCATTAACTTTCTGGAACTTTTCCTTGGCATCCGGCGCTTTATTCACATCCGGATGATATTTCTTGGCCATTTTGCGAAACGCCAGCTTCACCTGATACTCATCCGTATCAAAATCCAACCCTAAATTACGACAGCTCTCTTCATATTTTTGTCGAAAATCAAATGTGGGATTATAGCTGCTGCCGCTTCCGGTACGCCCGTACTGCCCGCCAAAAGGTCTGTAACCGCCGCCGTAATTAGTATAAGTACCGCCCGTAAATCCGCCGAAGAACTCTTCAAAAATTCTCGCCCATTGTTCCTGCTGCTGCTGGCGCCGGCGTTCTCTCGCCGCTTCCTCTTCGGCGTAGCGACGCCTGCGTTCGGCCTCCTCTTCCTCGGATTTTTTGCGCCGATATTTATCCTTATAATTGCCAAACGCTTGACCTTTTGTAGTCCCTTTAATATAGTCATGTGACTTGTCATATAAATATTCACAGATCACATATTTCCAGTAATCAAGAAAGGATACAAAGCTCTGGCCAAGTAAGGGAAAGACAAAAAGGAACAGTAAAGGTATCCACAGCCATGTTTTAGCAATGAAAACCATACTGATAGGATTAAAAACCAGAATACCGATGATGCAGCCCATAGAAGGCAAAAGGTATTGTCTGAGTTTTTTTGTTTTATCAACTAAAAAGGAAATGCCTTTAATAATACCGCCGAAAATAACATCAATCGGCTTGGCAATGCCATATAAAATATAGCCCCAGATTTTTCGAAAAAAGTTTCTCAAAGAGTTTGCTCCTATTCCATGATTTATAAAAGTCTGCTAAACAGTTTAGCACAGAGAGAAATTCACATGTAAAATTTTTTAGAAATTAGAGATAAAATTGAAAAAATCGTGCTGAAAAAGAATTCAACACGATTTAATCATAATTTCTTGCTGACCGGCTGCCAACTAAAGCGGCTGCCTACTAAAACAGCTATCCAATAATGCGGCTTCCAACTAAAACAGTTCGGCGCGGACTATGAATTAGTCTTTTAACATACTCTCCATGAACCAGATGCTTTTGTTATAGTCTGTCACATGGTCTTCGAGCATATTGGTGAGCACAAAATCATCTGCTTCTTCAATAATTTCCAAAGCAAGGTCCTTCATATGTTTGATTAAATCCAACGCTACTTTGACAGCGTCTACTTCACAAATATCTTCATCTTTTAATTCTTCAATGTCACTCAATTCCAGATAAGCTTTAACGGAAGCCTTGGGATACACACCCACCTGTTTTTGATACTCCGCAACATCATCAAATTTGGCGAAGAAATCATCATATAAATCTTCTAAATATTCGTGCACGCTCTTGAAACTAAAGCCATATACATTCCAATGTAAATTATGTAATTTTACGTTGCCAACTAATAAATTTGCTAAATAAACATCTAATTTTTTCATTTTAATAAATTCCTTTCTTTATTGTTTCCTGTGATCTGTAGCTTCGCTTTAATCAGATCAAACCAGATCGAAAACATCTGTTCTTTACTATGTTTATTATAGTAGATTCACAAGTTTCACGAAGTAATATATGTTACATCATTAAAATTCGATTAATCGGTTCTTAATTGTAAAGTTATATTTCAGCGTATTTTTCGATCCGGAATTTACTCTTGCAAACAAACTTTTGATTAATCGGTTCTTAAAGGTATGCATTGGAACTTATGTCTATTTTCCTTCTCCACGGAAAATTAATTTAAGAGTCGGGAAAAATTTCATACGATTACCGTAATTCAGCGAACCAAGACGATAAATACGGATTGCCAAACCGGAGAAAATGACAATTGAAACAAGCATCAAAGCGGCGCTGATTAAAATTTCCCAAAGCGGTACATGGACCAGCATTGAGCGAACCGGCATCGAGAGAACGGAAGTGAAAGGTATAAAAGAACCGATTTTAAAAGCAATATTGCTCGGAGCATAAAGACCCGAAAACGTAATACCGTAACCGGCAACAAAAAGGAAGGTCAACGGGGTCACAGCATAATTGACATCCTCCACCTTGGAAACCATCGCTCCCAGCGCAGCATAAATAAACAGATAAAAGAAATAACCCGCAAGCGCAAAGAAGATCGTAATTAAAATCGTGCTGGCATCAAGATTAAAATCGGCCATTTCCGCCAAAGCATCCGGATTATTGCCACTGATCGCAAGACAAAGAAAAGCGACGACGACCAGAACAAAAACCTGCAAAACTCCCGCTATACCGGAAGCAAGGGTTTTACCGATAATTAAATAATCGGACTTGGTATTCGCTATCAGCACTTCCATCGTACGGTTGTCTTTTTCTCTGGCTACAGAAGTGGAAACCGTCGTGCCATACAGAATGACCATCATATAAATCAAAATCATATACGCCATGCCAAATATAAAATTGCCGCTTTCTCTGGCATTTATATCGATGATATTCCCTTGAACCTTGGAATAGAAAAGCGAACCGTAATTTTCCGTGATCTGATCCGGAGAAAGTCCAAGTTCACTTAGCCTTGTAACGCGTTGACTTTGCTCCAAAGATTGTTCAATAAAGGTATATACTTCCGTCAAATCTTGTCCGGTACTCAAAATTTCAAATTTATCCGCCGCAGAAAAAACAACCCCATAAGAAATATTTTCCTCCGCCAGATCCGTCCTCATTTCTTCTTCCGAAGTATATTTTTTCTCAAAATGAGAAAGAAAAGGCGCATCAGCCAGCAAAGAATCTTGTTCAGCGCCGTCTTTCAGATAATAAGCGCTGCCCGAGAATAGCTCCGCCAAATATTCTTGCATTTCCTCTCCTGAAGCAGACTGATCCGCATAATCATCATTCAGCATGTCCGGCGGCAAAGGTTTATCTTGATCCTGATTCTTGGAAATTATGGTTGGTACTATGATTAGCGCGACGACCAGCAGGGATAGAATGATCGTCGTGACAAGAAATGACTTTTTTCTGAGAATGGATAAAAATTCAAAACGGAATACGATACCAACATTACGAAACATGATTGCCTCCCTCTAAAAATTGATCATTCTCTTTGACCAGCGTAACAAAAATATCATTTAACGCCGGTTGATAAGTGGAGAAGAGAGCAATGCCGACATTTCGAGAAATCAGATCCTGCAATAACTGATTCCTATTTTCTTCTCGCAGAGGGAAGATTAAAGATATACGATCCGCGAAAATTTGATCCGACTCGATATAGGGCAAATCGGCAAGTATTTCTTTTAATTCAGAAAAACCGATATTATCCGATAATATTCTATATTTTCCTCGTCCCATCTCTGCTTTGACTTTGTCAAGCGCATCATTGACCAGAATACGCCCTTGATTGATCAAGGTTATGTCATCACAAAATTCCTCGACATAGGCCATTTGATGTGAAGAAAAAATAATTAATTTATCCTTTTTGATACCATCTCGAATCGCCTCTTGAAACAGCTCCGAGTTGACAGGATCCAAACCGCTGAACGGCTCATCTAAGATAATAATATCGGGATCATTGATAAAGGCTTGAATAATCTGAATTTTCTGCTGATTCCCTTTTGAAAGGATCTCAAGTTTTGATCCGGCATGATTTAAAAGCTCAAACCTCTCCAACCAGTCTTCGGCGGACTTTTTGCTCTCCGCTTTGGAGCCGCCGCGCAGCTGACCGAAATATATCAGTTGATCAATTATTCTTTCCTTGGCGTACATACCTCTTTCTTCCGGCAAATAACCGATCCGATGTTCTTTCGGATTGAATTTTTGACCATCGATCAAAATCTGCCCGCTGTCCGGTTTAAAGATATCCATCATACAGCGAATGGTCGTCGTCTTTCCGGAACCGTTCCTGCCCAGAAACCCCATCGCTCTGCCGGAATGAATCGTAAAACTGACATCATGTAAAATGTGATGATCATCAAACGATTTGTTCACATTCGTTAATGTTATTTTCACTTAATTAATCACACCTTTCATTCTTTATTATCATAGCATTTCCCATCACCTATTGTATTAGCAGAATGTAAATTCCCGCGAACGAGCGCCTGCAGCTCTCAATCAATCGATAAAACCCGCACTGCAATAAGGCATCACGTTCACTCAGAAGGATCAAAAATCGCCAATATCACAATTCCGATCAAAGCCAGAAGAATCGACAGATAATGTTTCAGAGATAATTTTTCTTTTAGGAAAATCCTGCTCCAAACCACCGTCAAAACACAATAACAGGAAATAATCGGAGCCGCCGCAATCGCGTTGGCGCCGAGAGCGTAAATATAAGCAAACTGGCCGGCTGTTTCAAAAATTGCCGCGCTAAGTTTTGCCCCGTCTGTTTTAGTTGCTTTAAATTCGCCGCGAATCAATAAATAGAAAAAAATCAACAGACCAACACTAAAAAAAGTAAGCTCATAGGCAACATTCGCCTGCGCTTCATCCAGCTTATGCAATTCAAGAACACGGCTGTCCGCATAAGTTCCCCAGGCGTCGATTAAGGCATAAACGATCGGCAGCAAAATAGCCAAAAAGCTTTTGACATATTTGTGATTAGCCGATTTTTGTCTTTCCGCCCGTGTCACTTCATCTTCCGTATATTCCGCAATCCCGATCCCGATTACGCCTAAAAAAGTGAAAGCGATACCGATCAGCACAGATGTTTCCGGCATCACTCCTCTAAGCATATGAAAAACGACCATTAAAGCACCCGAGGTATTGCAAATAGGTGATGAAATCGAAAGTTCAATATACTTTAAGCCGAAGTAACCGATGGCCATCGATACAATATAAAGTGCCGAAACAGGCAAATAAATCCATACTACTTCTAACGAAAATACGACCCCGTTAAATATTAATTCATACGCAGCATGTAAGCCCATGATGAAGCCAACCGCCACAACCATTTTTAAGGCGGCATGCTTTTCATATCTGTTCTGACAACCAATTTTAGAAAATAAGTCCGAACCGCTCCACATCAACAAAGCGATCAAGGCAAATAAAAACCACATGGAAGCGCTCCCCTGTTAAAAAAATACGCTTCATTATATAAAAATTGATGTTTCATTTGCAACGTGTAGATCTTGATTCTATTATGTATAATATTATTAGCTTTGCTTAACTACTCAAAGATCATTTGAGATTCAGTTGAGCAGACAGCAAAGATAATATAAAATAGTTTTCATTTTAAAATAAAGAATTGACAGGAGTGAATATGAGTAAAAAAATTTTCAGCAAAGATATGTTAATAGGGGATATTTTACGAATTGATATTCGTCTGGCGCCGGTCTTTATGGCAATGGGTATGCATTGTCTGGGCTGTCCTTCCTCGCAGTTTGAATCCGTTGAACAAGCTTGTGCCGTTCACGGTCAGGATCCCGAATTTATTGTGAATACCTTACAGGCAAACTATGAGCGCTTCAAGGAATTAGATGCCGAAAAAGCCCAAGCTGCAGAATCCGAAACAGCAGAAGAATAAAACAAAATAACTTTTGACAAAAACATATCCGGAGATTGACAGGGTTACCCCAAAAACTCCGGATATGTTTATTTATCGGATCTCATCTCTCGAATTTCCCGCATAACGCCGTCAACTAATTTGCTGAGCGAAAGATCCGGTACGCCGACGATAATATTGCTGCATTGATTGACCGGAATCAGGATTCTTTTGGCTTTGCTCTTGCCGATCGCCACTGCCATTTTTTTAGTAACTTCGCCGAACAGAGAATCGGCAATTACAATCCCGATCGGGCCGATAATCAGATCGGCCGTTTTGGCTCCAACGACTACAGCATTTTCGCCGGTTGCCGCATTCTTCGCTCCCGACTTGAGCATAGCAGCGGTAGCCAGACCATTTGTGCCGACCGCTGTAATATCCGCATCAGGAAATTCCTTAAGTATTCCCTTGATAACCTCTTTGCCAATACCGCCTCCCTGCGAATCAACAACCAAAATTTTCATCTCCCGCTTACCTCGTTCAAAAAATCTCCCTTGTCCATTTGCCTGAATGGATTCAGTATAAATTCGCTTAAATATATGAGAAAGTTTCAGATCGAAAACCAACTCCGGAATTTAACTTTACAATTTAGACAAGTATAAATTAGGCGATTTCTTTTGACAAACTCTGACTATTCCGGATATAATTTTCACGACATGAAGTCAGGAAGCATCGAAATGCTTCATTATCTATCTCAGATAATATAAAACTTGAAGTTTTCCCAATTCTATTTTAGAAAACACTGAACGGCGTGTAAGCTCCGTTTGGTCAATTATGGGTCGATCAGTGAAATGAGTTCAAAAGATGACAAAGTCAATTTGGAACTATTTTCATTTCGGCTCTTTCGAGGAGACATATTATGACAAAAGAAAATTCAAATCATTCTCATTTAAGATTATTGATTACAACAGCTATTTGCATCGCCTTATGCGTCGTATTACCGATCGCTTTCCATCTTGTGCCGAACGGAGGGCCGCTTTTCCTGCCCATGCATATTCCGGTATTCGTCTGCGGATTGGTCTGCGGCTGGCCTTCCGGTTTAGCCTGCGGCTTGCTTGGGCCTTTGCTTTCTTCTCTTATAACCTCCATGCCCGGACCTGCCTTTTTACCGAATATGATGATTGAGCTGGCTCTATATGGCCTGTTTGCCGGCATCATGATGAAAATCGTCCACACCGGAAAACCCTATTGGGATATTCTGATCAGTTTAATCGTCTCCATGATTATGGGGCGAGTCTTTGTCGGTCTGGTCGTTTACTTCTTCTTGGCAAAAGGAAATTACGGAATTTCAGCGTGGTTCGCCGGTTATTTTACAGGATCCCTGCCCGGCATTATTTCTCACATCGTTTTGATTCCGATAATTGTACTGGCTTTGGTCAAAGCAGGATTCGCCAACAAAAAATACGCTGCAGCATAAACTGATTCAGCACCGCACGAACAAGTTTCCAAAGACCATCAAAAAACGAGCTGTAAAATCAGTCCGACCAATCCTCCTCCGAGGATCACGTAAACCGGGCTGATTTTTATTTTGCGCAGAAAAATCAGCGCCAAGGCAAAGATAAAAATTGAGATATAATTGATATTTTCAGCATTGGGCAAATCCAATAAACTGTTCAGATTGAAGAATGATAAGGCGATAATAGACAGTGCAGCCGAAGCGATCATAGCGACAACGGCCGGTCTAAGTCCGGATAGTATGCCTTGCATCAGCGTCATTTTTCGATATTTTTCATAGAGAAAAGCCAAGCCGATCACAATGATCGACGAAGGCAGGATACAGCCCAAGGTCGCGACCAGCGCGCCCGGAATTCCCGCGACTTGTATTCCGACAAAGGTAGAACTATTAATCGCGATCGGACCCGGAGTCATTTCCGCTATCGTCGTAATATCGGCAAATTCCGTCATGGTCAGCCAACCCTGATTGATCACAATTTCTTCGCGGATCAAGGGAATCGCCGCGTAACCGCCGCCGATACTGAGCAGACCGATCTTGATAAAACTCAGCAATAATTGCAGATAAATCATCGCTTACCCCTCTCTTGTTTCGAATCTGATTTTTCCGGTCGCAGCGCTTTTGCAGACTTTTTCTGTTGCCACAACTGAAAAAACATATCCACGATCCCGACCAGTGCACAAACCAAGATAATCAACACCAGATGGACGGAGAAAAAATAAGAAGCGACAAATGACGCCGCCAAAATGAAAATCGGCAAAATTCTTTTTAAGCGAAAAATCTGATTCGCCATACTGATTACCACATCCACGATAACCGCCGCGACCGCAGCCAGCATTCCTGCCATAATCAGATTGACGATCATATTGTCACGAAAAGCAATATAAAAAAAGGAGATGATTGAAATGATCAAAAACGGCGGGATAATCGTACCAAGAGCTGCCATCAGCGCGCCGCTGAGCCCGGCCACATGGTATCCGACAATAATTGAAGCATTGACCGCGATCGCCCCCGGTGAGGACTGAGCTACGGCAACCAAATCTAAAATATCCTCTTCTTCAATCCAGTGTAATTGTTTGACAAAGCGTTCCCGAAGCAGAGGAACAATTACAAACCCGCCGCCAAAAGTGGTCGCACTGATTTTCAGGGTTGATAAAAATATCGTCAATAGCTTGTTTTTCTTTCTCATCCTTGAGCCACATCTTTTCCGTAATAAATGAGATCGTTTGAAAAATGAAAGTCCTGTTCTACAAAATCATTTTACCGAAGTCTTTCAGCTGATGGAAGAAACAACTATTATTTTGCGCATTTGACAATAAGCATCCTGATTTCCGACAATCCAATTACCACATTTATCAGACAGGTGCGGACAGCTTAAATACCCAATCACCGGCAAAAGTTACAGGCAGGACAAAACCTTCCGACCGTTTGGAACTTAAGTTACAAAGTCCGGGATAGTTTGTCATCCGGTTTGGATATAGCTTATGATGCATTTAGAAGTTATTAACCAAGAAATAACAGTTTATTATTTAAATACATTAATTGAATACAAGGAGGATATTTTTATGACAACTTTTAAATTACCTGAATTAGGATATGCCTATGACGCATTAGTACCGACCATTGATGAAGAAACCATGCATTTACATCATGATAAACATCATGCAGCGTATGTAAACAATTTTAATAAAGCAATCGAAGGCTTGGAATTACCTGATAGCGCCGCGGAAATCTTAAAAAATTTAGATCTGATTCCGGATGACAAAAGACAGGCCGTAATTAATAACGGCGGTGGTCATTATAATCATAAATTATTCTGGGAAAGCATGACTCCGGGCGGTGCGAAAGAACCCGAGGGCGAATTAAGAGAAGCTATTGACAAGGCTTTCGGCAGTTTTGAGCAATTCAAAGAAGAATTCCAGAAAAAAGGCGCCGGCCAGTTCGGTTCCGGTTGGGTATGGTTGGTATTGGATCATGGCGAACTTAAAGTTATGAGCACAGCCAATCAGGATAATCCAATTTCTCAGGGCATCATTCCCCTGCTTGGTAATGATGTTTGGGAACATGCTTATTATCTGACCTATAAGAATGTCCGCCCGGATTATCTGAAAGCTTGGTGGAAAGTCGTCAATTGGGACATTGTCGCTGAGCGTTATGCAAAAGCCAAATAAGTGACAGAATAACCATTTAAATTAAATTGCAAAAAAAGGCGATCAATTATTAAAGATTGATCGCCTTTTGCATAGTCATGATTTAATTTTCTTTCGTA
>CAYFVK010000046.1:0-9326 GCA_964346695.1 uncultured Mageeibacillus sp.
TGGAGCGGGATACGGGATTCGAACCCGCGACCTTCAGCTTGGGAAGCTAACACTCTACCACTGAGTTAATCCCGCAAAATCACTTAGATATTATACAACAATCAGGTCTTCTTGTGTTGCATAGGGAAAAATATTGTACGGTGAGTACAATTCGATTTTCCACAATAACGCCGACAATTGATTCATCGCCGGTATTAATTGATGGAGCATACCTTGAATCACCAGCTGTTTATCATCCGGCGCGGTAATTCTACCAATCAGCTGATCAAGTTCTTTCGTTTTTTGATCCAGCTGATCCATCAAATCGGCATTAAATTTTGCTCTGACTTTGGCGGATTTGCTGAATTCATTTAACGCCACCTTTTCCAAATCAATCTGATATTTGAGTAATGCCGGATAAATGCCCTCCTGCGCCATTCGGGTAATAATTCTGGCCTGAGTTTTAACTGAATGAATATAATCTCTGACCAGCACCTGATAGCGCGCTTCCATTTCTTCTTCATTTAAAACATTGAATTTACTCAATAATTGAATGGAATCGGGATCGCGCAAAATTTCAACGGTATCAATATAATGATCGATCTTTTTCAGTCCACGATTTGCCGCTTCCTCCTGCCATTTCTGATCATAACCGTTGCCGTTAAACAGAATAGGATAATGATCTTTCATGATATCATGCGTTATTTTCATCACCGATTTATGCAATTCTTCGGCGTTTGCGCGGGGACTCGCTTCAAGCTTATCCGCCATATCCTGCAGACTTTCCGCCATCGCGGCGAAGAGAAAAGCATTTAGCGAAGAAGCGTTAATCGAAGCGCCGAGCGTCCGAATTTCAAATTTATTGCCGGAAAAACTGATCGGAGCCGTGCGGTTGCGATCCGTTGCATCAATGCTCTGTGCCGCCAGATTGGCAAGCGGGGCGGTTACCTGCTTCAGTTCAACCTCCGTAATCGCCGTACTTTCGGACAACTCCATAAACAAATCATGCAATTTATCACCCAGATGAATCGACAGAACGCTGGGCGGCGCTTCAAAGCCTCCCAGACGATGATCATTGCCCTCATTGGAGGATGCCATGCGGAGCAGAACCTGATATTTATCGACAGCTTCGATAAAAGCGGTCAGGAAAACGATAAATTGTAAATCTTCATGGGCCTTTTCACCCGGTTCGAAAACATTGACGCCGGTTGAATCGATCAGAGAAATATTATTATGCTTGCCGGAACCGCTTAATTTGGCAAACGGCTTTTCTGTCAGAAGGCAAAGAAAGCCATGCCGCAAGGCGACTTTTTTCAAAATATCCATGAGCAGCATATTCTGATCAATCGTAGTCGTCGCCTCATTATACATTGTGACAAACTCATATTGCCCCGGCGAAGCCTCATTATGCTCGGTAATCAAATACATGCCGACTTTCCAGCATTCCTGATTTACCTCATGCATGAATGCTTTGACTTTTTCACTGACCGAACTGAAATAAGGGGCTTCATAATCGCCGTTTCTCGGCATTTCCGCCGAAAACAAAGTTCGTTCGCAATAGCGCAGATCCGGTCTTTGCAATGCTTTATCCTGATAAACAAGGTAATATTCCTGTTCCAAACCGATCATCGGGCGCACGAATTTTACTTCCGTTCTGCCAAGCAGGTTAAGCATTCGGGTCGCTTCTCTGCTCAACGCCTCGCGGGCGTTGATTAAAGGCATTTTCATATCCAACTTGGCGCCTGTATAACTGACATAAACGCTCGGAATATAAAGCACATTCTCTCTGACGAAAGCATAGGAAGAAAGATCCCAATAAGTATAACCGCGGGCTTCAAATGTATCCCTAAGGCCTCCGTTCGGGAAAGAAGAGCCATCGGTTTCACCGCGCATCAAAGATTTCCCGGAGAGTCGGGCAATCGGGAGACCGTTTTGATCTTCCCGTAAAAAGGATGTATGCTTTTCCGCTGTTTTGCCGGTCAGAGGCTGAAACCAATGACAGAAATGGGTCGCTCCCCGCTCGATTGCCCATTCTTTCATCGACTCCGAAATAGCATCAGCTATTTCGCGGTTGATCGGAATATTTTCATAAATTGCCTGTTCCCAGGCTTCATAAACAAATTGCGGCAAGCGCTCACGCATCATCACCTTGCCGAATTGATTGATCCCGAAATCTTCAATCAAGTTCATTTGCGTCATTCACTGCTCCTCATCATAAAAATCATCAAAACAGTTTTCGATAGGGCTATTCGCTGCCTCTAATAAACACAATAAAGTTTGTACAGCATACAGCCCAAAGAGTCAAATCAGATGCTCCAGAATTTCCTGATTATCCTTTATTGTGACATATTTTAAGGGAAAATCCAGGATCGTTTTTGCGCCGAAACTTTTCTCTTGTTTCAGCCGATAGGCGGCTCTGGCAAAAGCCAGGCTGACAGAAGCCGTGAATTCCGGATTGCTGTCCAGCTGCAGAGAGAATTCATAGCGGGCTTTCTTGCCGGCTGACGTTTCACCGGCTCTGATCACATAACCGCCGTGCGGCATGCCCTGATGCTGCGCCATAAATTCCGCTTCCGAAAGAATATGCACCTCTGTTTGATATGGAGCAAAATAATCCGGAACCGCTTTAATTTCGGCCGTGACCTTTTCGGCATCCGCATTTTCTTCTAAGACAATATAAACTTCCCGCTGATGGGCTGTATGCGAAGAATAGTCGACCGGCTCGCCGGCTCGGATTTTCTGCAACATCTCCTCGTTGGGAATCGTATATTGCACGCCGTATTTTACCCCTTCGATATGCCGCACCACATCACTGTGGCCCTGGCTCAAACCGGGACCCCAGAACGTATAGGTCTTGGCATTCGGTAAAACGGCATCCGCCAGAACCCGCTGAATCGAGAATAGTCCCGGATCCCAACCGGTCGCGATAACAGCAACCTGCTGATGGGCGGCGGCAATCTCATTCAGCTTGCTGAAATGTCGCGGCATTTCGGCATGATTATCATAACAATCGACCAGCGTAAAATGTTCGGCTAAGCGCGGCGCAAGAACGGGTATATCCTTTTGCGAACCGAGCGCCAGAATCAACACATCGACGCGATCCTGATAATCTGAAATCTGTTCCAGCGCAACTACCCGCGAATAGCTTTGGACGGAAGCCGGATCACGCCGCGTAAAAATCGCCGTCAATTCAAGATCAGGGAAATTCGCGATACCCTTTTCAATGCCTTTGCCCAAATTGCCGTAACCGACTATACCAACTCTAATCATATGTGCCTCGCATTCCGTCCTCTATGAGGAAATCTCTTTTGGTTCGCACTGACCGCCCTCTATTTCGTGTTGAGCAAATCGCTCATATCATACAAACCGTTTTCCTGCAAAATGATGAACTCCGCCGCCTTAATCGCGCCGGCAGCAAAAATCGCCCGCGAATTCGCCGTATGCTTGATTTCCAAAATTTCATCCTCTCCGGCGAAAATCACACTATGTTCACCCACGATCGTACCGCCCCGGATTGCCGAAATACCGACCTCATCGGCTGTTCTTCCGTCGCATAAACCCGCCCGTCCGTCAAGCTCGGTCAGTTTTTGTCCCCGTCCCCGATTGGCCGCGTCAAATAACATCTTGGCGGTACCGCTCGGAGAATCTTTTTTATAGCGATGATGTTTTTCGACAATTTCAATATCGAAATCCTGAAGCGCAGCCGCTATTTGGGCGACCGCCTGCTGCATGATATTCACGCCGAGACTCATATTTTTCGAGTGAAAAATCGGAAGTTTTTGAGCGGCATCGACAATTTGTTCCTCCTGTTTCTCCGAAAAACCGGTAGAGGCGATCACAAGAGGTATCCGGTTTTCGCACGCGAAGGCCAGTAAAGAATCCAAAGTCGTCGCAGATGAAAAATCGATTATGACGTCAATCTGCTCCTTTTCCGGGCAATCGCCGAGTTTCAGATAAACCGGGAACGGTAAATCCTCTCCTGCTTCCGCGGCGTAGCCCGCGATTACCTGATGCTTTGTCGCTTTTAATGAATTATATAATACATGCCCCATTTTCCCTGTGGCACCGGAAATTAGAATATTCATGACAGTTCCCTCATGCTTGTTCTTTTCATTCGCAAGACGTAAATGAAGAATTGCTTTATTAGTTTACTTCAGATAACCTAACTCGGTTAAAAGTTTTTTCAGAAGTTCAACCGTTTCGGGTTCAGCCTTGCTTAAGGGCAAACGCAAATCGCCTGACGGCATGCCCAATAATTGCATGGCCGCTTTTACGGGAACCGGATTAACCTCATGGAATAGAGCTTTGATCAAAGGGAACAATTTGATTTGAATAGCCGCGCCTGCCGCGAAATCCCCGGCCAAACAATATTGAACCATATTATGTGTTTCCTCCGGCAAAATATTGGCGAGAACTGATATCACACCTTGTCCGCCGACAGACAGCAAAGGCACAACTACATCGTCGTTGCCGGAATATACGGCAAACTCCTTCGGCACGGCATGTTTAACCGCCGTCGTGTACGATAAATTTCCCGTCGCGTCTTTGATCCCGATAATATTTTTTATTTCCGCCAATTCCTTGACCAAAGCAACCGGTATTTCAACCGCTGTGCGACCGGGTACCGTATATAGGATCGAAGGAATGTTTACGCTCTCGGCGATCGTTTTATAATGTTCATACAGGCCGCGTTTAGTCGCTTTATTATAATAAGGAGTAACCAGAAGCAAAGCGTCAGCTCCGACTTTCTCCGCTTCCCGGCTCAGTTCCACGGCATGCTCGGTATTGTTGATCCCGGTGCCGGCAATAACCGGAATTTTCCCCGCCGCACGTTTTACAACACGGGCAATCCCCTCAATCTGTTCGAGATCGGTTGTCGTAGACGCTTCGCCGGTTGTACCCATGGCAATAATCGCGTCCGTCTTATGAGCTAAATGAAAATCGACTAATTGATCGATACCTTCAAAGTCAATCTCGCCGTTTTCTTTGAATGGTGTGACTAAAGCAACACCGGAACCGGTAAATAACATAAAAGCCTCCTTTTAGTTAATTCAAGAAATCTGTGCGGAAATTAAATTGATAAAAATAATAAATTCCCTACTATGCATAAAATGGTTCTTCGACTTCCTTTTTGCAATATCGGAAAAAGGAATTACGAAATATTTTATAACAAATCGGGAATTAATGCATTATTTATACAATTTTAGTAATAATTATTATAATCCGAAAGCGTCCGCCAGAGCATTTACTATGCGTTTTGTATACTCGCTGTCGATCACATAGGTGATGCTGATATCGGAAGTGGAGACCACATAGAAAGGCACACCCTGTGCCGCGAAAATACGGAAAGCCTGCGCCGCGACGCCGGCCTGATGACGCATCGCCGAACCGATAATGGACACCTTGTTGAGATTTTCATTGAGTGTAAAGTCTAATTGCAGCCGGTGCAGAATTTTTACGATCTCCGCCTCATCTTCCATATTGGCGGTAAAAGAAACTGCTGAATATTTATTCTCGACCAGCATTTGGTTGATAATATCGACATTGATGCCTGCTCCTGCCAAGGCAACAAAACATTCGGTTATTCTCTTATCCAGTCGATCTAAATTTTCTATATTGACTAACAATACATCGTCAATTTTAGAAATATTAGACAAGCGCAATTCTTCCATATTCTCTTTCATCAAAAAATCCTCCGTAGATCCGATGTAAGTTCCCTGCACATCACCGGTATTTAAAGCTACATATAGCGGCACATGATATTTTTGCGCCAATTCAACGCTGCGCGCGTCCATGACCTTAGCGCCGAGATACGCCATTTCCGCAGCTTCCTCATAAGTCACGCGATCCAATTTTTTGGCCTGCGGTCGCAGTCTCGGATCAGCCGTATAAATACCCGCGACATCGGTATAAATTTCGCAGGGAAAATTTAATTTCGCCGCCAGCGCAACAGCCGATGTATCTGAACCGCCTCGTCCCAGAGTTGTAATCTCACCGCTCTGGTTCATGCCCTGAAAGCCGGCGACAACCGCGATTTTTCCGCTTGCCAGTGCTTTCATGACCTCAGATACGTCAATATCTTCTATTTTGCTTTTGCGATGTTTGCCGAGCGTTCTGAATCCTGCCTGAAAACCGGTAAAACTGTTCGCAGGATGCCCCAGCGAAATCAAATGCATGGCAAGCAAAGATACCGAAACAAGCTCCCCGCTGGAAAGCAACAAATCGACCTCCCGTGAATCGGGTCTTTCGGCCACCTGACCCGCCATGGACAATAAAGTGTCGGTCGTATCTCCCATGGCGGACACCACAACGACCAGTTCCTCATGCTCTGACCTGCGTTTCAAGATCAACTGCGCGATCTTCTTAATTTTATCTGTCGTGGCGACCGAGCTGCCGCCAAATTTCATCACTAATCCACTCATCTTTCACACTCTTATTCCATTGAACGCCGGTAAATGTTCAGCCGTTCATTTTTGATAAAAACAATCATTTCGGATCAAATCCTCATAACTTTCCCGCTTCACCGCCAATCTGCTCTCGCCGTTTTTGACAAAGACGACTGCCGGCTTCGGCAATCGATTATAATTGGAACTCATCGCATAAGTATACGCTCCGGCAGCCGGAATCAGCAATAAATCTCCCGCCTCGGCTTCCGGCAATAAAGCGTTTTCCACCAATACGTCGCCTGTTTCGCAGCATTTACCGGCAATGCGATAATGATCGTCTGCAGCGTCCTCCATGCGATTGGCGAGCGCCGCCTCGTATTTTGCCTGATAGAGCGCGGGTCTGATATTATCGGTCATACCGCCGTCTACAAACACAAAAGGTTTTCCCTGCAAGGGATATTTGACGGCCCCCACCGTATAAAGAATACTGCCGCTGTCATTGATCAAAGAGCGTCCCGGCTCAATGCTGACCCGCTTGATTGCCAGATGATCTTTCAGAATACGGCGTTCGATTACCGCGATATATTCCGCTAAAAACTCCGCCGGATCAAAAGGCCGATCCTCCGCCGTATAATAAACGCCGAAACCGCCGCCCAAATTGATCTCCGTCAGCTCAATCCGATATTCATCGCGCAGCTTTTTGACAAAATCAAACATTGCCTCCGCTTCTTCAAAAAAGAATTTTTTATTCAAAATCTGCGAGCCGATATGACAGTGCACACCCCTTAGATGAACAAAAGAAGAATCCCGCATCGCTTGTAGCAACTCGAAAGTTCGCGGATCCTCCACGCTCATGCCGAATTTGGAATCTTCCTTGGTAGTTTGAATATATTTATGCGTATCCGCCTCAATACCCGGATTTATTCTTAACAGCACCTCCGCCGTCTGACGTTTTTCCTGACAAATCTTTTCTAATTGCCGAAACTCCGACCCGTGATCGACGGTTATTCTGCCTGCTTTTTCCGCCAGCGCCATCGCCAATTCGCGCGGTAATTTATTATTTCCGTGCAAATTGATGTTGGCGGGATCAACTCCCGCTTGAACAGCCGTATACAGCTCACCTTCACTGACGACATCAACCGCCAGACCAAGCTTCTGCACAAGTCCCAAAATATACAGATTACAAAACGTTTTAGCGGCATAGTAAATCGTTGTTTTGAACAAATCGGATCGGAATTTCTGCAAAAACAACTGCGCGCGATGGATAAAATCCGCCTCGTCAAAAATATAAAGTGGGGTCTGATACTGCTCCGCCAGTCGGCTCACCGGTACATCTCCGATGATCAGCTGATTATTCTCTATACGCATCGTGCCATGCAATTTCATCATTCGCTCCGATCTTCATCCGCTTTTCAGATGAGAATATAGTACTACAAATAATGCATAATTATACCAATAATTAAAACATTTAGAAATATCCCCGACCGGGGCTTTGCGCTTATCACTTTGAATTATCAGCCACAAAAGAAGATAAAATCCGTATTCAAATATCGGAAAAGCATAATAATTTTTTCTGTCTCAGAGATTGATCATTCTTAAAATCAACCTGACATAAAGACAAGTTAATCGGCTCAGATCCGGAAACGGACATCAGATGCGCGGAATCAATCGCGGATTGAAAAGCGTAAGTCTCATTTATTTTTCCGTACCAGCATTTATTTTGATAATCGAACAATCCGGGTAAAGAGTCCGTTTGCAGAGCAAAAGAAGAAAGCGGCAAACTGAAGGCTCATTGAATTAGGGATTTAAAAAAATGATTCAGAGAGTCTTTAGGTGGCAAGAGAGAAGGCTATGAGTTTAGTGCTCATAGCCTTTTTAATTAGTTTTTATTTAATTAGTTTTTATAATTTTCCGCTTGCTCTAAAACCATATTAAATACTTCTTCACTCCATTGAGGAGGATATCCATTTTCATAAAGTAGAATTACTAAATCCATCTTTAATTGGGACTTTATGTCGTTTCTATTTGACCAGTCCGTGTATTGAGCCTTATCGTTCACAAGTTCTTTAATCTTTTTGGCTAAGACAATACACTTTTCATCTTCATATGGAAATTCGTATTTATCTCTAACATTTATTAAAATATCGTAAAAAGCTTTTTCTTCATAAGAAATCCCCATTTTTTCAAATGAATTTCTATCATTTTCTAGATCTCTCATTAGTCGAATAAGTTCATCTGATAAATTATTTACAAAATCTTCAGTGACCTCGTTAACAAACTCCAAATTATCTCGTCTATTATATTCGTCTACAACTCTTTTAAGTCTTTCTGAAAATTCTAAAGCTTTTATTTTATTTGTATTCCCATAATCGTTAATTGCTTTTCTTAGTAGCTTCAAAAGAGCGTTAAATTTTGTGATAGGAAGTTTAACTTGGTCTAGGTTCTCTATAAAATCTTCAGAGAAAAGGTCAATCGTTTTTTGCTCATCGATTATGTTCTCAATACCAGTGCATTGAATAGCATCTGAAACCATTTTTTCAACTACTTCATTCATAACCTCTGCATCAGGCGCAGTCCCTTTGGTTTGCTTGTATATAATAGAGCGGACTGCTAAATAAAATTGTCCTAGAGAAACTTCTCTATCTGTTAACTCACCGGAAGGAAAGCAAATGTTATAGGCAGCTTTTAACCTCCTGGATAATCCCATAAACTCTTTTTGACTTTCTTTTTTTGCTTGAATAAATTCAGCAGCCTCATTTAAGCACATTAGTCTTTCCAAAGGTTCGCCTTTTAAAAAATTACTCTTGTCAAATTTTAGAAAAATATCTTCGATTAGAGAAAGATAATTTCTATAAATTTTAAGTGAAGTTTCTAATTCATCTATAGGACTTTCCTGCTCACCACCATAAATTTTAATGGCTTCCATCATATTACGTTTTATACCAATATAATCAACAACTA
>CAYFVK010000047.1:0-9141 GCA_964346695.1 uncultured Mageeibacillus sp.
ATGTCAAGCACTCCCCATAATGTAATTAACTGAGTCAGCTCAATCAATAATATCAGACAGCTGCCGGATAAAAAAGTCAGGCAAAATGTTTTTTCAGACTTACTCAACATCGGGATAAAAATTCCATAAGGGACAAGAATCAGAACATTGCCGAGCAGATTGAGCAGAGAATTCATACTGCCGGTTGATCGATAGGAATTCAGAAAAAGCCGGATTGTATAGAAAGGTATAATCGAATAGTTTTGAACGCCCCGGAAAGGTTCCTGAAAATCCCTGTTCTGCAATATCGAAAAATCAAGATTTCCTTTCAACAAAAGGACATAAATCAGAAACAAAAGATAGATCGTAAATAGAATACGAATAATGATATTGCTGCTTTTTTTCTTAAACATGAACCGATTATAGCATTAATTGATAAAAACAAGTTCAGGAAAAAGTTCTATGCCCTATTCTTCCTCAGGCGGAATGAAATATTCTCCCGGTTCCATCATCGTGCTGACCGCAGCCGACAATCCCGAACTTTCTTTATCCCTGCGATAGGAATGCAGCAAATCAGATTCCGCAAAAGTATCTAAACCCGCCGTGTAAATATTCTCGGGCAATACTCCGGAGGCAAGCAATGTCGTTTCAATCGCTTTTTCCAGATCCAAAGTCATACGATCATCCGAATCTTTAAAGATAATTTCCTGATAATTGGAAAAAGCGCCATAATAAAAATCAGCCACGTCATACTGAATTTCATAAGAAGGACAGCCGATATGCGGACCGATCCCGACCAATACGTTTGCCGGATCAACCCCATAGGCGAGCTTCATATTTTTGATAGCACGTTCGGCAATTTTAGCGAGGGTACCTTTCCAGCCGGAATGAATATTCGCCTGTACCTTTTTTACCGGATCATACATCAAAATCGGCACACAATCCGCTGCCGACGAACTGAGCACATAATAATGCTGAGCGGTAATCAAGCCGTCGACTCCCATAGCCCGATGACCGAATTTATATTTTCTGCCCAGCTCAGGCTGATCGACAATTGAAACCCAATCCGTATGCTCCTGACCCATGAAATAGTATTGTTCGGGGGAAATATCCAAAGCCTGATATATTTCGGTCAGATTCGCCGCCACTTTTTGATCTTCTCCGGCATTATCCGTAATGCGCATATCCATATCGATGCTGGTAAAAAGATGATTCAGCCCCGCCTCCTGCAATTTGGGTATGCGAATAAAACGCTTATCATTAAGTGTAAAAATTTCAGAAGATCTCTGCATATTATCTCCTCATTATTCTGAATGCCTGATCGTCAAATCCGGCGCTGACTGCTCTTCAACCTAATCTCCGTGACAAATTGAAAATAAGACAACTATACTAAAAGGAAAATAGATGAATATAGTATAGCACTTTTCCCGCGATTCTTGAATTTTAATGGACGCTGCTATATCATTAAACGTTAATTTGAATTATAAATAAATTAGCAGGGATATTTCTGCTTGATCGATTGTCCGATACGGAAAAGAAAAGGAAAAGTATGAAAACAGAATTAAACTACGCTCAAGATCTAATTGAATTTATCAATCAAAGTCCGACAGCTTTTCAGGCTGTAGCGAACCTCAAAGCCAAACTGGAACAGCATTCTTTTCAGAAATATGAAATCAATCAGCAGAAACCGCTCAAGCCAGGCGACCGCTATTATTATTCCAAGAACGACTCCGCGCTGATCGCCTTTGAGATCGGCGAAAGGTCTTTGCAGGAAGGCTTTCGCATCTTCGGCGCACATACGGACTCACCCTCTCTCAGGATCAAGCCGCACGCGGTTTCCGTCAAAGAAAATACGATCCGTCTGAATACCGAAGTTTATGGCGGAGCCATCTATAATACCTGGTTTGACCGTCCCTTATCCCTTGCCGGAAGGGTCATGATTCAGGGCGAAACTCCGGGTTCCCGCGCCAGCAAATTACTCGATTTTCGCCGCCCCCTATTGATCCTGCCCAACGTTGCGATTCACATGAATCACAGCGTCAACAAAGAAAATGAGATAAATCCCTATTTGCACCTCTTGCCCGTTCTGGCGATGACAGAGGAAAAAGAGCTGCCCGAAAATTATTTTCAGACATTAATCGCCAAAGAACTGAAAATCAGTGCGGATAAAATTTTAGATTTTGATCTCTTTACCTACGATGTAAGCCCCGGAACCATTGTCGGATTAAATCAGGATTTTATATTATCCGCGCGACTGGATAATCTGTCGATGTGTTACGCGGGTGTGAACGCGCTGGCGAACCTCGATCCGGGTCGGAGTTTCAACGGCATCAATGTTCTGATTTTTACGGATAATGAAGAAGTCGGTTCCCTCTCCAAACAGGGAGCTAAAAGCCTATTCATCCGTGACGTTCTGGAGAGTATATGTCTTAACCTTAAGGCGTCCCGTCAGGATTTTCTGGCGATGTTCGATCATTCAATCATGATTTCCGCGGACGAGGCACATGCCGTGCATCCCAATTACAGCGAGTATGCCGATCCGGATCATCGGCCCAAAATCAATCGGGGTCCCGTGATTAAACTGGCAGCTTCGCAAGCCTACGCATCGGACAGTTATTCCGCTTCCTATTTTGTGGATCTTTGCAAAAGAGCAGATGTCCCCTATCAATGGTTTGTCAATCGCAGCGATTTGCGCGGCGGATCAACGATCGGTTCGATCAGTTCGGCTTTGTTGCCCATGCCGACCGTAGACATCGGCAACGCTATCTGGGCAATGCATTCCAGCCGCGAGACAGGGGGCGTCAAAGACCTCTTATATCTCGATCAGGTACTGCGCCTTTATTTTAATTTGTAAGGAAGCACAAGAAGCACAAAAAGTCTGCCGCTCGCAAGCGTGAAAAGCGAACTTATAATTTCAATTCCTTAAACGTAAGAATCTGATCAGGAATAATCTGATAGATCATTTCACGAAATAAAGGAGACAAATCGCTGGCAAAAAAAGCGTAATCCGCAGCATGATTCTCTTCCGCGGTCAGATCATGCTCCGCCAAATAATCTCTGATCGCGGCAGCTTGAGAAATGGAAGGATTAAACTGTCTTAACTGCGGATAAAACTCCGACAAGCGATGGGCAATCAACGGATAATGGGTACAGCCCAAAATCAGATAGTCCGGTTTTTCCGTAATAATAATTTGATCAAGATACTCATGGATCACCGTGTCCATAACCGGATCATCGATCAGCCCTTGCTCGATTAAGCTGACAAACAAAGGACAGGATTTCGCCAGAATTTTTGCCTTAGGAAAATAACTTCGGATTTTCTCCTGATACATCCGGCTTTGAATCGTCACCTCTGTGCCGATAATCAGAAATTTCGGGTCCGGCTCTTTGATCATTTGCGGCAGAACTCCGACCATCGGTTCAATAATGCCGATGAAAGGCACATCGGGAAAGGTTTCCTGCAATCTGCTCAAACTGGCGGAGGATACCGTATTGCAGGCAATCGCAATCATTTTAACCTGCTTTGAAAGTAAGAAGCGAACAATTTCCCGGGCGAAGCGATTGATGGTTTCAATCGATTTTGAGCCGTATGGCGTTCTCGCCGTATCGCCGAAATAAATGACGCTTTCATGCGGTAGCAGGTTTTTGATTTCCTTTACCGAATTCAAGCCGCCCAAACCCGAATCGAATATACCGATCGCCTGATTATTCATGCTTGTCCTTCCTTTGCAACGCTTAACCCCGTCCGCGCTCATTGAGATTTGCCGATCAAGGCGAGCTGTAAGCGCTCATTGGCAGGTTCATACGACAGCACTTCCACTTGGACCTGATCGCCTACTTTAACAATCTGAGTCGGATCTTTGACAAAAGACTTCGAGAGCTTTGAAACATGAATCAAGCCGTCATGTTCAATCCCGACATCGACAAAAGCGCCGAATGCCACCACGTTTCTGACAGTACCCGCAAGCGTCATACCCGGCTTCAGATCCGAAGCCTTAAGAATATCCGTTTTGAAAGCAGGCTTTTCAATATCCTCTCTGGGATCGCGATTGGGCTTTAACAAACCTTCGGTAATGTCCCGCAGCGTATATGGGTCGACCGAAAAGCGCGCTTCTAAAATCTCCGCTTCCTCCTTTTCGAGCCGCTCACCCAGTTCACGGGAAACAGGCATCTGATAATAATCAGCGATTTTCTGAGCGATCGCATAGGATTCCGGATGAACCGCCGTACGGTCTAAATACAAAGGCGCTTCAGCGATACGCAAAAAACCGGCAGCTTGTTCAAACGTTTTTTCACCCAAGTACCTGACTTCTTTTAATTGTTCTCTGGAACTGAATCCTGACAACTCCTGCCTCTTGCGCACAATTTCCGCGGCAATCTTGCTCGTTAATCCCGAAACATAAGCAAGGATGTGAGGTGAAGCGGTATTGAGTTCGACGCCCACTTGATTGACACAGTCTTCTACTACCGCCCGCAGCGCGTCTTCCAGTTTTTTCTGGTTCAGATCATGCTGATACTGGCCAACCCCGATAGCCTTGGGATCAATTTTCACCAATTCCGCCAGCGGATCCTGAACACGTCTGGCAATCGAAACCGCGGAGCGCAAATTAAGATCAAGATCGGGAAATTCCGTGGCGGCAAGTTCCGACGCGGAATAAACCGATGCTCCGGCTTCCGAAACAATCAGCCAGGGAATTTTCTTCTTCCGCTCGGCCATATAAGACGCCAGCCACAACTCCGACTCACGGGAAGCCGTACCGTTACCGACGGCAATTAAGTCTACCGGATTTTCGGCTAACATAGCCGTCAACTTTTGTTCCGATAATAAACTTTCCTTTTTCGACGAAAACGGGAAAATAATCTCCGTATCAAGAATATTGCCCTGCTCATCGATCGAGGCTAATTTGCAGCCATGCGTATAACCCGGATCCCAGCCTAAGATTTTCTTGCCGGGCAGCGGCGCCTGTAATAATAAGTTCTTGAGATTTTCAGCGAAAAGCGCGATTGAAACATCTTCCGCCTGTTCCGCTTTTTGTCTCCATAATTCCTTTTTCAGCGAGGGCGCCAGCAATCTTTTCCAGCTATCTTCGCAAATTTTATACCATCTCGGATAAATCAAAGACTCCGAGGGGATAAAGAAGCGAGCAAGATAAGCGATGATCTTATCATCGGGAGCGATTAAATCCACCTTCAGAACATTCTCCCGCTCGCCCCGGGCAATCGCCAAGAAACGATGAGCCTCCATCTCGGACAGCTTTTCCTGATAATCATAATACATGGTGTACACGCTGTCTTCATCGCTTTTACGGGAAGTATTAACGCATAGACTTTGGCGCAGCAATTTGCGCAGACCCTTCCGCACATCAGCCCGATCCGAAATCTTTTCAGCAATAATATCGGCTGCGCCTTGTAAAACATCCTCCGCATTTTTGCGTTCGGGAATCCGCGGCAGCAATTGTTCCGCTCTCCCGATTAGCAACGCTTCGCTGATATCCTTATGAAAAAACAATTCAGAAAGCGGTTCCAGACCCTGTTCAAGCGCTTTGGCGGCTCTGGTTTGACGCTTTTGCTTATAAGGCCTGTAAATATCTTCCAAAATCGTCAGATTTTCCGCTCTGTCAATATCCGCGGCAAGCTCCGGAGTTAATTTGTCACGGTTCTTTAAAATACCGAGAATTTCCTCTTTCCGTTCCTCTAAAGCAACCAGTCGCTGCCATTCTTTTTCAAATTTTCGCAAGCTTTGATCCGATAAATTACCCGTACTCTGCCGGCGATATCTGGCAATAAAGGGAACCGTATTCCCCTCTTCCAGCAATCCGATAATTTGCCTGACAATCTCGGGCGATAAAGAAAACAACTTGCTTAACACGCCGATAGCGGAATTTTTCAACAAAATCACTCCTTCGAACTCTCGTCAAAATAAGGTTCAATCTCTTCCTTCGGATTCCCTTTTTGGGGGCAACGGTTTTTCCGACAATATTTTAACTCATCCGCCTTAAAGGTTCTGGTCTCCGTCTCACCGTCAACTTCGATTAAGACACGGGCTGTTTCCCGCAGCATATTGACTGAGGTCACCTTTCCCTGCCCGAACGGCGTCATCACCATCTGTCCCGGATTCGGCATGCGCCGGTAAGCATCCTCATAAGCGTCATATTCATATTGCAGGCAGCATAAGAGGCGACCGCAGGAACCCGATATTTTAGAAGGATTCATCGCCAAATTCTGCTGTTTCGCCATCTTGATCGAAACCGGACTGAAATCCGAGAGGAAAGAGCAGCAGCAAAGCTCCCTGCCGCAAACCCCGAGACCGCCGGTAATCCGCGCTTCATCACGGACGCCGATCTGCCTGAGTTCAATTCGGGTACGATATTTCGCCGCCAAATCTTTAACCAACTCGCGAAAATCAATTCTGCCGTCCGCCGTAAAATAAAAGAGCATACGCTGATTATCAAACATGCACTCGACATTCACCAAATACATTTCCAAACCATGCTCTGCAATTTTCTTTTTTGCGTAAGCAAACGCTTCGCTTTCCAATTTCAGGTTTTCGGCGAAATTTTCCAAATCTTCAGCTGTCGCCTTGCGCATAATCGGTTTTAAATTATGTTCAAATTTGCTGATATCAATATCCGAAATATCACCGGTACAAAAAGCTATATCCATACCCTGCGAAGTTTCAACCACAACCTTATCACCCTTCTTGAGCGGGATCCCGATCGGGTCGAAATAATAAGATTTGCTTCTGCCATGTATGCGTACGCTAATTACTTCTGCCATTAATATGTAAATCCTTTCTCATCGTCAGCAATAATTGTCCCAGGGCATTTTCCGTGTTGACATTCACCTGATTCGCCTTGCGAAGTTCGGAAATTGCCTCAAAGGAATGAGTTATTTGCTCAGATCTGAGCTTTTCTTTTATTGTCGAAACTCCGCTCCGGCCGGCACCGCCGCTCTCATGATTGATTTCCGCGGAATATGGAGTTTCAGAAATATAATAATCAGCTAATTTTTTTATTCTGTCAAAAATCAGCATCTGATTGACTTTTTTTATGCTTTGATCAGTGAGTAAAATCAGGAGATCATGAAGTAAATCCTGCCAAATATTCAAAAACAAATCGATCTGATCCTTTAACGAGAGCAATTCCTGAAGTACTGTTGTTAGGAGGTAAGCACGAGATACTGTTGGCAGTGAAAAGAAGATATCTATAGCTTTCTGGCGATTCTCCTGAAAATTCTCATCTTCAATTAATTGCAGAGCAAGGCCCGGATTCCCTTGGGCATAGGAAATGATGAAATCCAAATCTTGCGCAGCTTGGTGTTGACTTAAAATTTCCCGCATTTCCTGCCCATTGTATTTCTGAAAATTAAAAATGTTGACCCGGGATAAAATGGTTTCCAAAAGATTGTCCAGCAGGGTTGTCATCAGAATAAAAACAACATAGGCCGGCGGTTCTTCAAGCGACTTTAACAAGGCATTCTGACTTTGCTCGCTCAGATCATCGAGGTTTAACAAATAAACTTTATAGTCGCTGATCTGCGGCTGTAACTGAATATCAGCAATGACCTCCCTGCGCAGCATTTCAACTTTGATGGTTTTTTCCCTGCCCCGTTCAATATGTTTAAAATCAGGATGCGTACCCGCGCAGAAAAAACGACAGGCATCGCATACATTACAGGCATTGCCCAACCGCCCGGCATCCTCAAGTTCAGCTTCGGAATGAGTAAGATATTTGTTGTTTTGGCAAAGAATTGCCTGAGCCAGAGCATAAGCAAATGTTTTTTTGCCCATTCCCCGCTCACCGTTCAATAAAAAGGCATGATGAAGCGGACGTCCTTCCCGCAGGCTGTCCCGCAGACGCTTTTTCAATTCCGCCTGACCGATAATCGTATTCTTATACAAAATAGTTCTCTGACCAAAAATGTGATGAAGTAAACATGATAATCGGATCTTTGTCAGATTCTCTCATAATGATCCACATCAATTACGAACACCGTCGCTCCGCCTAAAATAACCTCAACCGGGAACGGTATATAGGAAGAACCCATACCGGTCGGCGCAGTAGTGGTATTGATCGTAGCCTTGCGACCGGATGAATTTTTGCGCACAATCTCCAGAGCAAAATCCAGATCCGGTTCATCAACACCGATCAACAAAGTGGTATTCCCTGCCCGTAAAAATCCTCCGGTACTGCTGAGCTTGGTAACTCTGAAATTTGCTTTATTCAATTCCGCAAGCAAACGTGAACTATCCTCATCGTTGACAATCGCAAATATTAATTTCATGACCTATTCCTCCAGATTAATTATTTCCAATAAGTAGTTTTTAAATTCCCGGTATACCAAATCCGGACTTTGTTCAGCATGGATAACCTTCACGCGCTTTTTATCCGACTTAGCGAGCGTCAGGTAACCCTGTCTCGTTCTTTCCATAAAATCCCGACTTTCAAAATCAATCCGATCATTTTTTTCTTTGCGCGCATTTAATCGCTTGACAGCCTCGGCAACAGATATTTCAAAATAGAAAGTCAGATTCGGCTTAACACCTGTTGTCGCGAAATGATTTAACTGCTGAATAAAATCAACATTCATCTTTCTGCCAAATCCCTGATAAGCTGTTGTCGAATCGAAAAATCGATCACAGATGACAATTTTATTTTCAGCCAGAGCGGGCTTTATAACCTGACTTACCAGCTGCGCTCTTGCCGCGGAAAACAGCAGCAACTCGGTTTCCGCGATCATCTCCTTATTTTTGTGATTTAAGAGAATCTGCCGAATCTGCTCGCTGATCGAAGTTCCTCCCGGCTCTCTGAGAATCAAATACGGATAACCCGATTTTTCCAGATCACGCCGTAAAAACTCCAGCTGCGTCGTCTTGCCGGAACCGTCGATCCCCTCCAATGTCAAAAATAAACCATGCTGCAAACCCATAATATCCTCTGATTAATATTTTAACATATTCCTAAACAAGTTTAATGATTAACTTTTTGAAAATCCTAATGATAATTGATGAAATGAAATTTACCACAAAATGAAATACAAAAAGATCAGTTATCAAACAGCCCCCAAAACAAAACCCCTGAAACGTTGATGTATCAGGGGTTGTAGGATGGAGCGGGATACGGGATTCGAACCCGCGACCTTCAGCTTGGGAAGCTAACACTC
>CAYFVK010000048.1:0-8404 GCA_964346695.1 uncultured Mageeibacillus sp.
CCAGGGGGCGGCATTGCGGATTTTGACCTGCGCCAGACCGGTCATGCCCGGGCGAACCGAAAATCTCGGCTTAGCCCATTCCGGAAAATTTTCTGCTCCTTTATACGGATGATAGGTTAAGCAGGGTCTGGGACCCACGATTGCCATATCGCCTTTTAAAACATTAAATAATTGGGGCAGCTCATCCAGACTCGTTTTTCTTAAAAATCTTCCAATTTTGGTGATACGGGGATCATCCTCACCGGAAACGCGCATTTTAGAACCGATGTTTTCAGCATTGACCACCATTGTTCGAAATTTCATGATATGAAATGATTTTCCATGCAAACCTAAGCGTTTTTGGAGAAAGAATGGAGAACCCTGTGAATCAAAAATAATCAGCAAAATAATAATTAACATCGGCAATAACAGAATAATAGTCATAATGAATGCTATCGGTATATCAATTAATAATTTGAGCTTTCGATATAATGCTATTTTATTATCTTGCTTCGACAAGTTTTACTCACTTCCTTCTAATCATGTATAAATGATTAAATGAGACTTACTCATCAACCCATTTTACTTCCGCAGGGAGATACAAGTTTTGTTCAAACAGACCTAAAATAAATCTGTCAACGAATTTATCCACCATCCAAAGATCATTACGCAAAAAGCCCTCTACCGTGAAGCCTCTTTTAATATCTAAATATAATGACGGATTGCCATATTCAACATGGGCTACAATTTTATTCAATTTAAGAACCTTAAATCCATATAAAGCGATTAGTGCACCGGCTTTAGTCGCTATTCCTCTTCTTTTGAAAGAAGTTTCACCGACTACCATATAATCTTCCGCTTTTTTGTTCTTATAATCAATATTCGTCAAACCTGTGATGCCGACAGGTATGCCGTTGTATTCGATTACCGCATCATATCGATCTGTTCTATCTTTCACCGATTCAAACCATTGACATGTTTTTTCATACTCCAGCGGTAAATCATAATGTAAAAACTGATTGTTTGCAGAATTATTTACCCATTTAATTTTATTTTCAATATCTCTAAACTCAAATTTTCTAATTCTTACATCTTCAAATTCATACATAATTTTATTAAATCCCTTCTTCAGTTTTATTTTACTCGATTATATCCGCGCTATTTTTAATAAGCACCTCATTATATTTCATCATAACGATTCCGGATTCATATTCAAAATCGATAAAGTCTTGATTTGCAATGCCATTCAGATTGTTCAAATATAATTCAGGGTAATTCAAGCCTGCCGCCTGTGCATGCGGATAACCTCCGCCAAAACGGGGATTGATCTCAGAAATAAAACATTCATTGCCGTCAGAAAAAATATCAAAATCAATCGTTCCGCGGAACTGATAGGGATATTTTTCAAAGAATCGCAGCAAAGTTTCTTTAATCAAAACATCATGAACCGAAATCGCTTTGTCCGTTTCGCCCGCCCGCATTTTCAGCTTCTTTTTGATAAACATTGCCGATAATTTTCCGCTCAGCATATCAACATAACAATCAACACCGTATTCCTGAAAATCTATCCAGCGTTGAATGATGATCTCTTCTTTCAGGTCGGAAAATCCGAGAAGTTCCTGCCGATTCTGAATTTTGTTTAAGCCGATGCTCGCAGACCCTCTGGCAGGTTTCAGCATTAAAGGAAACTTAAAATCGCCTTGTTCCAGCAAATCAAGGGCGTCAGAGATGGATGAGCAGCTGTCAATCGCCGGAATCCGATTTTTTCTGAGCAAAGAAGCAAAGGCATTTTTGTCAAAACAATTCTCTACTGCCGCCGCTTCACTGATCATCGGAAGGACGCCAAGCTCAAGAAACTTTGCCCGATTGGCAGCTATAATAGATAATTCCGGATCAATCAGGGAGAGTAAACCATCAATTTGATGCTCTTCACAAAGACGAAGCAATATTTGCAAATAGTCCGGGTCCGTAATCCGCGGCACAATGACGCCCTGATCGCCCTCGTACAATGCCGGTGCATAAGGGCTGCTGTCCGTACAAATCACTTTTCCGATCTGCGCCAATTTCTTAAAAGCCTGCACCACTTTATTTCTGGTACCGCAGCTTAAAATTAAAATATTTTTTTTAGTGTCCATCCGCTTCACCAATTGGCTTATTCGCCTCCAAAAAATCATAGAATAAAGGCGTACCGCCTGTATGGATAAATAAAACATTCTTGTTTTTAACTTTTCCCAGCTCGCGAATCATACCATAAAAAGCCTTGCCTGTATAGGTCGGATCAAGCGGCAGCTGGTACGCCAAAAGCATCTCCCGCAGCAAAGACAATAAATTTGAATTCGATTTGCCGTAGCCGCCTAAAATATAATCTGTATTAAAATCGATTGCGGAGATCTCTATTTTTTTAGAAATTCCAAGTTCAAATTGTTCCGCCGCTTCTTTTACAGCCGCCACTCCCCGCTCTTTTTGCCTGGCAATGCTGATCCCGATCAGATTATGTCGCTTGTCCGAAGTTTTAGCCAGAATAGCGTCTCCCAACAACAAACCTGCCTGTGTTCCGCCGGTTCCCGAGGCAAAATAAATTTGATCGAACCGAACTCCCTTTTTTTGTTCCCATTCCGCAATACGAAACATGAGATCAACCATAGCGGCTGTACCAATAAAATCATGGCCGCCTCCCGGAATAAAGTATGGATTTTTATACTTTGCCGACAAACTTTCCATTTGCCGCTCAATTTTTTCCTTTACCTCTCCGATTCCGCAGGAAATCACCTGCATTCCGGTCAATGCTCGAATCTTGGAATTCAAATTTTGCGAATAATCCTGTTCCGGACAAATAAGATAGGAATCAATCTTTAACTCGGAAGCTAACAGAGCAATCGCGCGTGCATGATTCGACCTTGCCGTGCCATAGGTCATCACGCAGTCAACCTGATTGATTAAAAACTGCTGTTTATAAAAAAATGCTTTTCTCGCCTTGTTGCCTCCTAAATAGATCGGCAACAGATCATCCCGCAGGATAAAGAGGTGATTCCCCCTCATTCTTCCTACATCCTGCATGATTATCCGCGGAGTCTTTAACACAAAATCTTCCGCGACTTGAAGTTGATCCCATAAAGCTCTGGTTGCTGAATCAAGCATTGTCTTTTTCCAATATTATTTGGCTAAAGCCTTGATCGTTTTGACAACAAAATCTATATCGTCTTTACGTAAATTACTGCTGCAGGGAATATTCAAAACATGATCCGCGTAGTACAGAGCCCTCTCAATTCGATAAGCCTGTGCTTCACGATACGGCTTCTGCTGATGAATCAATCCCCAGATCGGTCTGGTCTGAATACCGTATTTTTGTAATTCCAGCATCAGTTCTTCTTTATTCATGCCATATTCCGCCTCGTCAACCATAAGTGAATAAAACCAGTAATTCGGACTGGTTCCCGGATTAAAATCCAAGATTCTCAAGCCGTGATCCTGAAAAGCCTTTTTATAGAAAAAATAATTCTCTTTCTTTGTTTGCAGAAACTCCGCTAAATGATTGATTTGGCTGACCCCATATGCAGCCGCGATATTGGTCAGACGATAATTGTAGCCGATTTCATCATGCACGAAGCGCAGCGGATCGGTTTTTGCCTGTACGGCAACAAAAGCCGCGTGCTCAATCAGATCTTTATTGCCGGAAACGATCATGCCACCGCCTCCGGTCGTGATGATCTTATTGGCATTAAAAGAAAAAACACCCATATCGCCGATCGTACCGCAGTATTTCCCGGCATAGCGGCCTTCGGTATATTTTGAACCCAGCGCTTCCGTCGCGTCTTCCAAGACAAATAGATTATATTCCTTGGCAATATCCATGATCGCCTCAAGATCCGCCGGATTGCCGAAAACATGCACAACAACGATTCCTCTAACACGGCGGCCTGTCTTTTTGTTGGTGACTATGCCGCTTTCAAAGGTACACTCATTTTCTAAGAAAGCCCGAATCTTTTCAGGATCCATATTCAGGGAGTCATCACAGTCTATAAAAACCGGATGGGCGTGCACATACTTAATCGGATTAACCGCGGCAATAAAGGTAAGAGTCGGGGCCAAGACCTCTTCATCCGGCTGTAAGCCCAGGGCGATGAGAGAAAGATGCAGACCGGCAGTGCCGCTCTGCACGCCGCAGATATAGTCGGCACGGACAAATTCTTTGATTTTGTCTTCAAACTCACCTATAAAACGACCGCCGGTAGAAACCCAACCGCTTGTAATCGTTTCCTCAAGCATCGGTAAAATATCTTTATTCAGATTCGGTACGGATAAGGGAATATTTCTTTTTTCCATAATAACCTCGAAAGCTAATCAATATTAAATCCATGAGCCAAACGGAAATCGATCGTTTCCTGATCCAATATTCTTCCCTGCTCGATCGTTTTGGCTTTATCTAAAATCTCATCGATCTCGCCTGTAATCAACTGATCAAAATAGGGAGCAAGACCGTTTGAAAGAATTCTGCTAGCCGTTTTACTGAACATGGCGGGTGTATTATCTACTGCATAATGGATAATTCCGTCTACCTCATACACCGGATTGTCAATTGTGGTAGGATGAGACGTTTCGATTTCCAGATAAGGATCACAACTGACATCAATGATCATCGTTCCGGGTTTCATCTTTTTCAGATCTTCTCGATAAATCAGCCGATCAGTGCGATGCGTATCCCAGTAAACACAATTTACAAGCACATCGTACTCATACATTTTCCGGCGAAACAGCTTCTCTAATTTACGGGGATAAACATCTACCGTCGCACCTAAACCATGAAGTATACGCATAGCTCCTCTTGCTGTCTGTCCATTCCCGATGATAGCGACGGTTGATTCATAAGGCATTTTCCCTAAATGCAGAAAAGCCTGCATTACAGCGGCTTCCCCGGCGATTTCCCGGTTTCTGTAAAAGAGATAACGACCGTGTTCATACATTTCTTCCCATGAATACACCGTATGTTTGCCGGCAATAACCTGAGTAGTGAAATCAATACTCTGCACAACGTGAGCCCAGCCAAATAAAATTTTATGATCTGAAACCTGATCAAGATAGTCTGCCGAATTAACTTTGACATCTACTAAAATATCGGCTTTGAGCACCTCTGACCTTTCAGCTGTTCTCAGTCCCTGAGCTATATATTTTTCATCATCTATATGAATTGAATTTCCGTATCCTTTTTCGATCAGTATCTGATCTTTATTTTCAATTCGCGAGACATCCTCCGGAAGAAGTGCCCTTCTCTGTTCATTATTTTTATTGGAAATTAAAAATCCCATTGTCTTCATGATGTTGATCCTTCCTTTCTTAGATTAATTTTTGATAATTATAATACTTTCCTTTTTGATCCGTTACCTGTGTCACGTCAGGATCCGCGCCACGATTTCCCTCAACACAAATTACATTATACTGTTCATCAATGGCAATATCCCAGCCTACATATCGCGAATCAGGCAGTACCTGTGCCATTTCCGCAACTAACTGCTTCACTTTCGACCATTCCGGTATTTGAAAACCACAGATGACTTTCCCGGAATCCGGATGCCTGACAAAAGATTGATAGTCACGATTCACGCCGCATGTCTGAACAATACCTGTTTCAACATCTACCAAAGCAGCAATCCCCTCATGATGAAAATTATCCGCTTTTTTGCCTTTTCTGCCAAGGCGAAGCACCGCATTCATAATTTTAACTTCTTGATTTTTCAAAACAAGTGTGACCACTCTAAGCGTATTTAATGAACTGTCATTAAACTCAGCTAATTCACGTGCCTGCGTCAGATATTTTTCCGCTATAAACCGCCCTTCTTTCAATTTGTTAAAAAGCAATTCCTTATCCGGCACTTGGTCATAAGAATAGACTTCAATTCCCTCTCCGAAAGAACCTTCTTGCGGCTTGACAAAAATACGATTATTGCGTTTAAAAAAGTCCTGAAACTCAGCAAATGATGCAGATGACAAATCCATCCAATCACGATCTGTATAAGCATGAAATTTTTGATTAAACAGATCCTTTTGATCAAATATTTGATTATTGGCAGGATTGTTGCACTTATCCATTATCTTATGTAAACGTTGATATTCAATAAATTGCTTTCGTCCTCGTTTATTTCTTTCATAAAAACGGTACTGGATAAAATCAATCATATACGTACCGTGAAATAATCTTTGCCATAAAAATGATAAAAATATTCTTCTTATTTCACGCTCTGAATATATCCCCGGAGAAGCCTTTTCAATGTCATTTCGAAACAATTGCCAACGTTCTTTTATTTTGTACCACATATTAATTCTGACTCTCTCTTAAACTTTTATTAATGAAAACATCTTCTAAAACCGCTTCGGTTAAATCGCCAAATGTCGGACCGCAAGTCATCTGATTTGACCCCGGACAAACATTATATTCAATAAAAACCGGATCCCCCGAATGATCAACAGCGAAGTCCCAGCCAACTATTTTAAAGTGCGGCAACCTTGCCTGCTGCCGCTTTGCCTGCTCGATAATTTTCTCAAACGAAGGAATTTTAAAACCGGCAAAAACAGTCTTTGTATCCGGATGCTGCGCATGTTTATTTCTGTGTTTGTCGGAAGCGTAATCCATAAACGTGCCATCCAAATTAACACCGATCTGCAAACCTCCGGCTGAAACATTATCCACTCTGGATTTTCCCATACCCATTCTGCAGATTACGGATAAGACATAAACCTGATTTTCAAACAAAAAGGTAATGACCCTGATCGTATTTAATGAACCGGAGAACAGGCGATTCATTTCAGGATGCTGTTTAACAATACTCTGAACAATATAATTATCTCCAACCATAAGCAATTTTTGCTGAAGGTCTTCCAAACTCTCTGTACTTGAGTCGAAAAACTGGATTAATCTTCCGGTACCGCTATCTACCGAGGGCTTAATTATGACTTCGCCTGCCTCTAAGATTCCCGATAAGGCATCCTTCTCAGCAATAATTTGATATTGATCATCATAAAATACATGCGCCATTCTGCGAATGACGGTGGTCGGTGTTTTCAGTTCGGGGAATAAAATATTATGGAAGCATTTATCTTCATAAGGTCTGCGAAAATCCATATTGCTGAAATAAGGCAGAATTTTACCATACCATAAATCATCAGGAATATAACGTGGGTCAAAAGGCTGAGCTTCTTTAGCGTAAAGACGAAACCACATTTTTTTAGGCCGAACACCGTACTTTTTCCAGAAAGGCAGATAAACTTCGCGATATTCTTTATCTCTGCCGGCGTAACCGCCGTTCATTTCACGAAGCCGTTTTCGGGCATCTTTGCGCCGTTTTACAGAGCGATATGTATTTTCCAGATAATGATTGCTTTCGTCTACAAATTTTCTTAAATTGCTGCGCATCTTTATTCCTCATAAAAAATTATTTAATAAAAAACTACTTTCTTTTCAAATTTCTATTTATCTTCTATAAAAACTAATTGATCCGGAAAATGAATCCGGCTCCACATTGCATTGTCCGCCCACTTGCCGCAGAACAAAAAATAATTAACTGTTTTTTAGTTTTTTCAGCCATCGCAGTTTCCCCTCATCCTTTTCTGATTAAAAAGATCCCATAAAAAATCAGCTTCCGCTTTTGAAACAACACCGTTTTTATGATTTTTAAGTGCTGAATTGATCAGAAGAGTTTCCCGTTCATTCCTTTTTTGGAAAAAATCATGGAATTCGCCAATTTTTTTTGCAGGAACACCCGCGTAAACACTATTAGGCTCAACATCCTTGGTGATGATGCTGCCGGCAGCGATAACGGAATGATGACCGATATTAGTATCATACATGATGCGAACGCCGTTACCGATAAAAACATTGTCTTCTATATTAATCGGACCGAGCATTTCAGTATGCTTTACGTTTGGCTCAATACCATTTAACATATAATGGATTACATCATGTGTAATAAAAGTGACATCACTTGCTATCCAGACATTATTGCCGATGGAAATCAAATTTGAATAGAGAGGAATTCGGAAAGAATTGATCATGACTCTTTCACCGACACTTCGGAAATAACCTTTCTTTCGCAGGTATTTTACCCGACTCATCGGGCCGGGAATGGTATACATCCTGACTTGATGCCAAATATGCTTGAATTTATTCATTCTCCCTCACAATCAATAGTAAATATTGTGCTAAGTACTTTAATATGAAAGATTGATTCTTTTCATTGTATCAAAATCTTTCAGCTGATTTTTACGCTTCTTGTGCTGCAAAAAAAAGTTCGTTATTTTTCAGCACAAGTTTTTGCTGCAAGCGTTTACTTAACCAGTCTATCCATGAATTCAGCTCACGCTCCGACAAATCCGCCAAAAGAGGGCTTACCTGCATTTGCTTGTTCTCCGTTAGGCTCATCCGTACAGGAACGCA
>CAYFVK010000049.1:0-8272 GCA_964346695.1 uncultured Mageeibacillus sp.
AGGAAGATCCGCGCTTTGCCGATTTAGCGGAAATTATGAGCCGCAGCAATCAGATCTGGAATGCGGAAGCAGAGGAATATGTGATGAAGCACTTCGCAGTTGAGAAGTAAAGAAAGGACAAATTGAAATCTTTACAGGAGAGTTTTTAACTCTCCTTTTTTATGGAGAGCAGAATCATTATCTTTCGCGGTTCCAACAGAACAGTAAAGAGAATATTGGATGCCAAGAATTACGCCTTAAATCATAATTTCCAAGTTTCTCGATTCCTTGACCAAGTTTCGGCTTGGCTGAATCGATTGGAAAAATTAAAGTCGATAATGGGATTCATTAATCAACTTGTCGTAAATGTACTCAATATTTAGGTAAGTTTAACTAAATGTTGATTTTTTTTTGTCTTTATTGCGAGAAAAACTATAATTTAGATGTGTTATTTTTAAAGGAGTGAAAATTATGAAGGTTAAAGCAAAAGATATCGCAAAACATTTAGGACTGTCCCCATCTGCTGTTTCACTAGTCTTGAATGATAAACCCGGAGTCAGCATTAAAACCAGAGAAAAAGTTTTAGCTGCTGCGAACCGTATGGGGTATCAATTTAACAACAAATCGAAAAATTTTCAAGGTAAGAATATACGTTATGTTATTTTTCTCAAAAATGGCGATACAGTAAAGGAGACATCATTTTATTCGATTGTTTTAAAAGGGATAGAAAATTGTGCTAAGGAATTTAACTACAATGTTTTTATCAGTTATTTTTACGAAGATGGGGATTGGCTCAAACAAATTGAAGCGATGTCAAAAGATGTTCACGGAATCATCATTTTAGCGACGGAACTCCAAGATAGCAATATTAAAAAAGCATATGATCTCGGCGTTGCCAGTTTGGGCTTGCCGATTGTATTGGTTGATAACGCAACCAGTTTGGTAAATGTTGATTGTGTAGTATCCGACAGTGTTCGCGGAGCTTATGATGCCGCAATGTTTTTATTGAAAAACGGACATCCGGATATCGGTTATTTACGATCTAAAAGCCGAATAGATAATTTTGAAGAGCGCTTGCTCGGCCTGCAAAAGGCACGCAAAGAGTGGGGAGTACCTGAGAGTCAGAAGTTGCAGATAGTAGATGTCAATATTGCCTCGGAAAAAGCTTTTGAGGACATGACATTATGGCTTGAAAATAACGGGAAGCCAATGTCAGCCTATTTTGCGGATAACGACATCATCGCAGCTGCTTGCATCAGAGCACTAAAAGGGAAAGGCTACCTGGTTCCGGAAGATGTTTCAATCGTCGGTTATGATGATATGCCGATTTGTACCATGGTCGATCCCCCTCTAACCACTATACAGGTTATGAAAGAACAACTGGGCATAGTCGCTATGAAAATATTACATTCCAGAATAACGCAAAAGTCAGATCTTGAAGATGATTGCTTAGGCGTTTACCGTGTATTTATTTCCACAAAATTTATAAAAAGAGATAGTGCAAGTCAATTTAAGGGATAATTTAATTTACTAAATTTAGGTATTTACTTTAGGCATTCAGCTAAATTATTGATTGAAAAGTGCACAAAATTCAGTTCGTAAATATGTATAAATGATAGATAATTATTTGCAATTATCAGTTTGTATTGACGCAATCCTTCTAAATTAGTTACAAAATAAGTATTGAAGAAGTTTAATTTCGTGCTAAAAAATTTAGTTGTTATTGAACTTCAAAAAATGGAACACGTATTTGTTTAAGGAGGAAAACATGAAGAAGTTATTAGCGTTAATTCTTGTGGCAATTTTATCTCTAGGTCTGGTTGCCTGTGGCGGTTCTAAAGAGACGGAGAAGTCTGCCGAGAAACCAGGTGCTGAATCTGCAAATTCCGAAAAAACTGAAGCGGAATCTGAAGCTAAAACTGGCAAAACAGAAAATATCAAAATAGGAATTTCTATCTGGAGCTCTACAGATACTTTAGGTAGCCAATGCAAACGTATTTTAGATGATGCTGCCAAGGCATTGAATGTAGAAATTATGTATGTTGATCAAGCTCACATATCTGAACAAGTAACAGCATCAGCTGAAACATTAGCGGCAGCAGATTGCGACGGTATTATTATTTGCAATTCCGCTTCTGCTGAAATGACTTCTGTTATCAATACTGCAAATGAAAATAAAATGTATGTGGCGCAATTCTTCCGTTCTATTAATCCGGAAGACAATCCAGCGGAATATGAACTCGCTAAATCATCTCCGTACTATGTAGGAGCGGTTCATGAAGATGAAGTTTCAAATGGTGCCACTTTGGTCAATATTCTTGCTGAGAAAGGTGCTCGCAAAATCGGCTTATTGGGTTGGGAAGCAGGAGATGCAACGTTCCTGGGACGCTGGGCAGGATACAAAAAAGGTGTTGAGGAATGGAATGCAGCCAACCCGGATGATCAGGTAGAATTATTAGAGCCTCAATATGGCGGTACGACATCTGATACCGGTCGTGCAACGACTGAAGCGATTATCAACGCAAATCCCGATATCGATTCCCTGATTGCTGCCGGAGGTGGTGGCGATACTTTAGTAGGTGCTTTAGCTGCTATTGATTCCTTGGGTTTAAAAGGAAAAATTCAAGTTGCTTCAACAGACTTTCTGCCGGACTTGGAAGAACAGTTAAAAACCGGCGGTATGTCTGCGGAATCCGGTGGTCACTTTAGTGATCCGTTGTTTGCCTTTTTAATGGTCTACAATGCGATACGTGGCGAATATGAAGTTCCGACAGATGATTTTTATAATATTTTATTCCCCTATATTTTCGTAAGTTCAGTTGAAGATTACGCTGACTATGATGAATATTTTGTTCAATCACTGCCTTATACAGTAGAAGAGATTAAAGATATGGCAGATCTGAGCTTTGAAGAATTGTCAAATACTGCCGGGAGATTATCCATTGAAGATGTTGCGGAAAGACATGCCAAATAAATAATTTTTTAAGCGAAAACCACTAATCACGGGACAAATTTGTCCCGTGATTCTTTCTAAATGTTGTAGGTGAAACTATGAGTAATAAATTGAAAAGGCTAATGACAACAAAGCATTATGGGGTTGCTTTGCTCATGTTAATTACCCTAATTGTTTGGCTTTTCTTTAAAATATTAGCTCCGGGCAATTTCGGTACATTATCTTTAATGGCAGGTTATATGCAAACAAGTATTCAATATGCAGTTGGAGCCTGTGGTTTTTATTTTATTGTTGTGATGGGGTTATTTGATTTCTCTGTTGGTTCGAATGTTGTTTTATCTGCTCTGGTCGGAGTGTTATTATCTCGATTTTGGGGTTTGCCTGGATTGATTATTGGATCTCTTGCTTGCGGTGTTTTAATTGGCGTTTTTAACGGCTTGCTCTATACATTACTTAAAATACCATCCATGATTGTGACAGTCGGTTTGATGCTGGTTTTAGAGAGTGTTGCTAATTATGTGATTAATATAGATCCATCAATGAATCCCGGTAAATTGCCCTCTGATTTACTAATTCTTAATCGAGCACCTTGGAATTATATCGTAGCTTTCGCGGCATTTTTTTTGATGTCATTTATTTTAAATTACACAAAAATAGGTACATATATGACCGCTATAGGTACAAATGAGACGGTCGCAAAGATGATGGGTACAGACGTCAGAAAATATAAATTTCTCGGGTTTGTCTTCTTACATTTTTTTGTTGGTATCATGGCACTTCTGACGGTCAGTTATGGTAGCGGTATGTTAGCTGTAACCGGAATGGCGTCAATGGGTAGAAATTTCAGGCCGTTGATGGGAACATTTTTCGGAATTGCTTTCAGAAAATATAATGTTCCAGTTTTAGCAATCGTAATAGGAGAATTCATTGTTACTCTGATTTTTAATGGTTTGGTCAGCTTGAATATTCCGACAACGATTAATTCATTTGCGACAGGTGCGGTTTTGCTGGCGATTGTCACATTGACTAATCGTGGCAAAAGAGGATCTGTTGTTAAGTAAGGGGATTAAGGATGGGAAAAGTTATATTACAAAGTATTGGCATCAATAAACATTTCGCCAGCACCCATGCCGTTAAAAATGTTTCTATTAGTTTTGAAGCTGGTGAAATACATGGTCTGATTGGTGAAAACGGTTCGGGAAAAAGTACTTTCAGTTCTATGCTTTGCGGAATTTATGAACCATCTTCCGGGAAATTTCTTTTAGAGGGGCAGGAGATAAGACCTAAAAATATTGTGGAAGCCAACAGATTAGGTGTTTCAATGATTGTTCAGGAAATGGGGACTTTACCGGGTTTAACGGTTGCGGAAAACGTTATGCTGGGCAATGAAGATCAGTTTATTAAATTTGGAGTGAAAAATACCAGATTGATGAACCGTCAGGTACAGAAATACTTAAATGAATATGGCTTTAATCATATCTATGCCTCAGCCAATATTGATTTATACAGCTTTGAAGATAGAAAATTAGTTGAAATAGTCAAAGCAACGTATTTCAATCCTAAAGTTGTTGTTATTGATGAAACGACAACAGCCTTAAGCCAAAAAGGAAGAGATGCACTATACCAACATATGCGTAAGATCAGGGATGATGGTCGAACAGTCATCTTTATATCACATGATTTGCAGGAAGTCCTTGACATGACAGATCGCGTCTCCGTTCTCAGAGACGGAGAATATATAGCGACCGTGGATTCCAAATCGTCAACAGAAGATGACTTAAAAAGGTTGATGGTAGGTCGTGAACTGGGTGAACATTATTATCGTGAAGACTATGAACGGGCGCTGTCTGATGAGGTAGTTCTTGAAGTGAAGAATTTAACGGTTCAGGGATTTGTTGACAATATCAGCTTTGATCTCCATAAGAGCGAGATTTTAGGTATAGGTGGTCTTTCTAATTGCGGAATGCGGGAAGTGGGAAAAGCTATTTTTGGAGCTACTTATGATCGGGAAGGAAGCATCACATTAGCAAATGGTTCAGAAATAAATAATATTCCGACAGCGATCAAAGAATCCATTGCTTATGCTTCCAAAGACAGAGATAATGAATCAATTATTTTAGAGAGTTCTATTCGTGATAATATCTGTATTCCATCTCTTAACCGATTATCTAAAAGAGGAATCCAGAATTATAGGAAATTAGATTCTTTTGCTCAAAAGCAGGCGGAAGATATGAATGTACGCATGAGCGGTATTCATCAACATGTATCCCAACTGTCAGGCGGCAACAAACAAAAGGTTGTATTAGCTCGTTGGATCGGCAGAGATTCGGATATATTAGTTTTAGATAGCCCGACAAGAGGTATTGATGTTCGCGTCAAAGCTGATATTTATGCTTTGATGTCTGAACTGAAAGAGAGAGGAAAATCTATCATCATGATCTCGGAAGAAATGCAGGAATTAATCGGCATGTCGGATCGTATCCTCATTATGAAAAATGGTAAAATCAACGGTGAATTTTTGAGATCTCCTGATCTGGGCGAAGAAGACCTGATTCAAAAGATGGTTTGAGGTGTTGGCATATGGGAAATGAACAAGTTAATGTAAGTTTGAAAGACAGGTTAATTTCTGTGAGAGAAAAACCGGCCTTAAATGCCTTGTTACCATATATGGGTTTAATTTCCATCATTTTAGTTTTTACTATTTTGACGGAAGGCAGAATTATTCAGCCAAGCAATCTTAAATTAGTTCTTGGCCAGGTTTATGTCTTAATGATTGCCTCTGTCGGCGTATTTATGGTCATGACAGTCGGAGGTTTAGACTTTTCTCAAGGATCGATATTAGGGTTTTCCTCAATAATATTCTGCTGGGTATCGAAATACAGCATTCCCCTTGCAATTTTGGCAGGGATTGTTGCTGGCGCACTGATGGGCGTAGTCAACGGATTCTTCCATGTGAAATTCCGTTTGGCTTCTTTTATCGTTACCCATTGTACAATGTATCTTTTCAGAGGTTTGTGCGAATATATCACAACAAATGGCCCCGTTGCTGCCGGACCGAATGTAGTTTCTTTGAACCAAGATTGGCTCAAAGTGACTGTGACAGTTGTTGTTCTTGCTATCGTTTTTTTCTTTTTTAGATTTACTCGTGTGGGCATTGATCTGAAAGCCCTCGGTGCAAATGAAAATGCATCGCGCTATGCAGGTATTAATCCCGAAAAGACAAAATTTTTGGTTTTCGTTTTGGCTGGAGCTCTCACAGGATTGGCAGCTTTCTTAAATGTAATTAAAGTTGGGTCCATCACTGGTACTGCTGGTACGCAATTGGAAACACAAATTTTAATCGCCCTGGTTTTGGGTGGTATGCCGATTAATGGCGGTTCAAAAGCGCGTTTTGCAAATATCATATCCGGTGTTTTGTCCTATTGTATATTGGAGAAAAGCTTGCCTATGGTTTTTACAGATTCCGCGACTCAGCAATTAGTTCAAGGGATTCTTTTCTTGGTTGTTGTTACTCTTACAATGGATCGCAAAAATTTAAGAGTTATTAAATAGTGGATAAGAACAGGAGGTTTATAATGATAAATTATAAGTTTTGGTTTGTAGTAGGCAGTCAGTTTTTATATGGTGATGAGACATTAGATCAAGTTGAGAAGAACAGCAAAATCATTGTTGACTCATTGAACAAAAGTCATAAGTTACCTTATGAAATTGTTTATAAAAATATTATGAAAACATCTGCTGAGATCAAAAAAGTAGCAAGTGAAGCCAATTATGATGATACTTGTGCCGGAATAATTACATTTTGTCATACCTTTAGTCCGAGTAAGATGTGGATTGGTGGTTTAAATATTCTACAGAAACCCTGGTTGCACTTTCATACGCAATTTAATCAGGAAATTCCCAATGAAGAGATTGATATGGATTATATGAACTTGCATCAAAGTGCTCACGGAGATAGAGAGCATGGATTTATCGGCGCAAGAATGAGATTGCCGCGAAAGGTGGTTTTTGGTTTCTGGCAGGATGAGAAGGTATTGCAGGACATTGCTTCATGGATGCGTGCGGCCATTGGTTATCATTTTAGTAAAAATTTGAAAGTCATGCGATTTGGAGATAATATGCGCGAAGTAGCCGTTACAGAAGGCGATAAAGTTGAAGCGCAAATTAAATTCGGTTGGGAAGTAAACTACTGGCCTGTCGGCGCAATGGTCGAAAAAATGAATGAGATATCAGAAGCGGACATCGATGAAAAAGTGGCTGAATACGAAAAAAAGTATAAAATTGCTACACACGACATGGCTTCTATCAGATACCAAGCTAAAGAAGAAATTGCCATGGAAAGAATGATGGAAGAAGAAGATTGTAAAGCTTTCAGCAATAATTTCCAAGATCTATACGGATTAAAGCAGCTTGCCGGTTTGGCAACCCAAAATCTTATGGCAAAAGGCTATGGTTATGCTGGCGAAGGGGACTGGAAAACTGCTGCGTTAACTGCCGTGATGAAAGCGATGACTTCGGACTTAGATGGTGGTTCGACCTTTATGGAAGATTATACCTATGACTTTAACAAGAAATTAATATTGGGAGCCCATATGTTGGAAGTTTGTCCATCGGTAGCAGCAGATAAACCTGAAATTGAAGTTCATCCGTTAAGCATCGGAGATCGGGAGCCACCTGCCAGACTTAAATTCGAGGGAAAAGCCGGATCGGCAATCGTCGCCAGTTTGATCGATATGGGTGGGAGATTCCGACTGATTGTTCAAGATATTGAATGTGTAAAACCCCCGTTAACCATGCCGAATTTGCCGGTGGCAAGAGTTATGTGGCAGCCGAAGCCCAGTTTTGAAGATGGCATAAAATGCTGGATTTTGGCTGGTGGTGCACATCATACGGTACTCAGTTATGACGTTACGGCAGAGATGCTCCATGACTGGGCAAGGATGATGGAGATCCAGGTGATTCATATTAATGAACATACGGATATTACGAAATTTGAAACTGATTTACTCATGTCGGATATGGTCTGGAATAATCGATAATCGATCATCGAATAATTTAATCTAAAATTAATGTTGCGGAAAATATAAATAGCATAAAGCTATTTTGATTCCGCAATTTTTATGCTGAGTTTTTTTATTTTCCTTGACATTTTTCTCCCGATTATAAATGCGATATACTATTAGAACAAAATAGATTTTCTGACGGCAATGAAGAGTGCTTTCTGTTGTTGATGAATAGCAGCAGGTCTATCAAGGAGAAGGAGACATAGATGGTAAAAAATAGGGTCGGTGTTTTATTTGATTGTGACGGTGTTTTGGTAGATTCTGAGCCGGGACTTGC
>CAYFVK010000050.1:0-7141 GCA_964346695.1 uncultured Mageeibacillus sp.
AGATAGGTGAAAAATGAGATTGTTTATTGTCCGTCACGGATTAACATCATGGAACGAACAAAAAAGATTTCAGGGACAGGTTAATATTCCTTTGAATGATGATGGGATCAAACAAACGCTGATTCTCAAAGATGTGATTAAGGATTTGCCCTGGGATGCGATTTATACAAGTCCGCTCAGGCGTTGCACGGAGATGGCTGAACTGATTTTCGGCAATCAATATCCCATTATTAAAGAGCCTTTGATTCTGGAAATGGCATTTGGTATTTATGAGGGTGAAAGTTATGCGGATAAGGATTCATTTCCTCCCGAGCATCCCTTTTACAACTATTTTCATGATCGGGCACATTATCATCCGCCTGAAGGCGCTGAGTCATTTCCGGAGATCATTGCCCGTACCCAGGCTTTTCTGAACAAAATGAAAAAACTCCATCCGCAGCAAACCGTGCTGGCATTTTCGCATGGAGCGTATATCAGAACCCTGCTCAGTGTAGTGCATGGAATTGAGCATCATGCGGATAAGCCTGTTTCGACGCCGAATAATTGCTCGATTTCGGTCATCGTAGATCAGGGCGACGGCTTTGTGATAGAGCAGGAAGCGGTGGATATCTTGAATGGTCAAAAATTGAAATTCTGACGGGCGGCTGAGCACAAATTATTTAGCTGATTCCGACATCGGAATTTCTATAAACATAGTGCTGACGGGAAGACGCCTTTCGCTAAAAAATGGCGGCTTTAGCGTTGACAACTTTTGGATTTATGCTATGATATCAAAGTCCTTAAAGGAAGAAATTATGCTTGCTTAGCTCAGTTGGTAGAGCAGCTGATTTGTAATCAGCAGGTCGGGAGTTCGAGTCTCCCAGCAAGCTCCATCGCAAAACCCTTGATACATCAGCGTTTCAGGGGTTTTGTTTTATATAAGCACTGTATAAATAGTGTTACCTTTTTTATTTGTCTTTCGATAATTGTATTACATATCATGTTTGCCACAATAATGAAAGTGTTGATCTGAAAAAATTGCCTGAGCGTTCAGCAACGTATGAAGTCAGTTTTCCTGTTTCCATGCGACTATTGTTTAAGTTGACTTAACTCGCAAATTTCTCCTTGCTGCAGACTTTTTTGTATGTTGATGATTCTTTGATTGCTGCTGCCCCGAAAATACAAAGAGGGGTCACGCAGCGCTTCTACATACAAGCCGTCTACCAAAATATCACAGAGCTTAAGCAGGTTTAACCTTTGCTCGTTTTCCAAGATTTGCTCATAGGTGTAGCCGCTGTAAATCCAAATATCCTTCTGCAGCACCTTTTTTCCCAAAAAAGCGTGCAGACGTTCCAAAATTGGAATAAGCCCAGCCGTGTTCTGCATGGGTTCGCCGCCGAGTAGTGTCAATCCGGCAATTTCCGGCAATGCGATCTGTTTTTGCAGACGCTCTTCGATAGAGCTGTTCCATTCGCTGCCATAATTAAAATCCTGATAAGCACGATTGAAACAGTTGTAACAATGATGGCTGCAGCCCGATACGAATAAACTGCAGCGGATGCCTTTGCCGTTCGCGATATCTAAGGGCCTGAATTGGGCATAGTTCATTTTTGCCTTCACTTTCTAATCTGTTCAGAGATACAGAGGGATTTTTATTGAAAATTGAATCTGGGGTTTAAGAAAATGCAGAGTATCTCCGCCAATCGACAGTAAGCGAATTGGCGAAGATCAAATTCATGACTCTGTAAATCTAACACGAATCCAATGTGCATCAAATATGGAGCACTCTGGCGGCAATTTCCTTGGTGCGGCCTTCATTCCAGAAATTTTCACCTAAATAGCCGCAGGTGCGCCGGATGACAGTCAAAAATTCACGTTTGGTATTATGGCATTTGGGGCATTCCCAGTCGCCGTCCTGATTGACGAACATTTCGCCCTGATAATGACAGCAGTGGCAAACGTCAAACTTGGTGTTAAATTCCGCATACATGATATTTTCATAAATAAATTTGATGATTGTTAAAATGGCCTCGACATTATGCGTCATATTCGGAATTTCAACATAGCTGATCATGCCGCCGGTGGATTTTTCCTGAAATTCCGACTCAAAGCGGAATTTGCTGAAAACATCAATCGGCTCCCTGACATCTACATGATAGCTGTTCGTATAATAGCCCTTATCTGTTACATCGGGGATAGAACCGTAACGTTTTTTATCAATTGAGCAGAAGCGATGCGTCAGCGATTCGGCGGGTGTGCCGTAAACGGCGAACTGCACATGCTCTTCAGCTGTCCATTGTACTTTTTTGGCGTTCAGGCAATCCATGATCCGCATGGCGAATGCCTTGCCGTCAGGCTTGGTATGTGAGCAGCCCTTAACCAGTATGGAGGCTTCATATAAACCGATATAGCCGATGGTCAGGGTTGAATAGCCATTCATTAAGTAGGGAAGAATACTTTGACCGGGCTTGAGTCTGGCGATGGCGCCATGCTGCCAGTGAATCGGCGAGACATCGGAGGTTACTTTTTTCAGTCTGTTATGGCGCACCATCAGAGCTTTTTTCACTAACTCTAAGCGCTTATTTAGAATTTTGAAGAATTTATCTTCATCAGTCCCCGAAATAATCGCAATCTGCGGCAAATTGATAGTTACGACACCTTGATTAAAGCGACCGTCAAACTGATATTGGCCTTGAGCATTTTGCCAAGGGGACAGAAAAGCGCGGCAGCCCATCGGACTAAAGACGTTGCCGTCATACATTTTGCGCATCTTTTGAGCGGAAATATAATCGGGATACATGCGTTTCGCCGTGCATTCCGCGGCTAATCGGGTCAGATAATAATAGGGACTATCCGGATGAATATTATGTTCATCCAGTACATAAATCAGCTTGGGAAACGCCGGTGTGACAAAGAAGCCGGAGGCATCTTTGACGCCCTCGATTCTTTGTTTCAGGATCTCCTCGGTGATTAAAGCGGCCTCTTTGGCATATTCGCCTGCCGGGTCAAAATTTAAGAATAAAGTGACAAAAGGGGATTGACCGTTGGTCGTCATCAACGTATTAATTTGATATTGAATGGTTTGAACCCCGTCTTTGATTTCTTTTTTCGTTCTCTTCCAGGCGATTTTGTCGGCGGCTTCCAAATCAGGCAAATTCAGATGATAAATTTCCTCTTGCTCCTCTAAAACTTGGGCTAAATACTTTTTATAGGATTTTCTGACATAGGGAGCCAAAATCTGATCGACACCGTTGATCGATTGACCGCCGAACTGGCTGCTGGCGACCTGTGCGATAATCTGGGTCGTGATAGTGCAGGCAACCTGAAAAGATTTGGGCGTGTCGATCAATTTTCCGTTGATCATAGTACCGTTGTCGAGCATATCTTTCAGATTGATCAGACAGCAATTGAACATGGGCTGAATCAAATAATCCAGATCATGAACATGGATCGCGCCGGTTTCATGCGCTTCCAAAACATCGGTCGGTAAAATTAATCTTTTAGAAATATCCTTGGAAACTTCGCCGGCGATTAAATCCCTTTGTGTCGAAATAATCGTCGCGTTCTTGTTGGAATTTTCGTCCCGAATATCAATATTGGTTTGCTGTAAAATAGCGTTGATCACGGGGTCTGTCGTATTCGTCTGCCGCTTGAAAGCCTGAACGGATCTATAGCCCTCATAGGCTTTGGCGGTTGAGGCGTTCTCTCTTTTAATCAGAGCGTAATAGACCAGATCTTCAATTTGATAGACGGAAATATTCTGTTTGCCTAATTTATTAGTTTCGGCCAGGATTTCATCGGCGATTTGTTCAGCCTGATTTTCGACGAATTCACCCTGTGGCGACTGCATCGCCTTTTTGATGGCCACGACGATTTTCTGTTTGTCAAAATCAACGATTTGCCCATTTCTTTTGATGACTTGCATTTGATTCTCCTCCCGCTTTTCTTTCGTAATCCGGTATGCTGAGAATCATCTGCCTTTACGATTTTGCACCATCCCAAAATGCCTGCAAAATAAAAATAGCCGAACGAATGTCGGCCCGGGCAGAATAACTGCATCAATTAAGCAACAACATCCCTTAAATCACGAAGGAATTTATGTTTCATCTGAGCAGGCATTCGGACTGATTCTCGAACTAAATTGTAGGAGAAAACACCGTAGCGGCTCTGCATGGGATTTGCACCCATTTCCCCTGATCTCAAATGATTTTTTATGATAGAAACTCTAAGGTTCGATGGTCTTTAGAATAATCTTTCTTCCCGCCAAAGTCAAGCCGGAAAATCAATATATTGTGTTAATTTCCTGTTGCAAGTACAAGATGTTGTGCGAGCCCCCGCTTTTAATTCGTATTCCGATTCCGAAATTACACTCTTATTTGTTGGAAAACCGCGGCAATTCCCGGACGAGATGCTGAATATTATAAATTGGGAAATGGTATAATGGCAAAAACAATAATCGGAAAATTTTATGAAGGAAAGACACATGGATTCATATCAGATTTTAGCAAAATATTATGATCAGTTTCAGGACACTGAGGAACGGGATCAAATCTTCGATCTATTGCTTGATTTTATCAAACAGCAATTCCCGGATAAAGCATTCGAACAGTTGTATCTGGCTGATTTAGGCTGCGGCACCGGAGTTTTTACAATTCCTTTCCTAAAACAAGGATTTCAGGTCGAGGCGATCGACCTCGCTTCCTCAATGGTTGCGGTTCTTGAACAAAAAGTCGTGCAGCTTCCGCCGAAAATTCGGAAAAATCTTAAAACCTGCGCCGGCAATCTGATAACGCATAAACTGCAGCGGCAGGCCGACATCATCATCGCCTTGACAGACACCATGAATCATCTGACCCCGCAGGAATTCGTGCGGGGACTGGCGAATATCGGCCACAATATAAAGCCGCAGGGATTGCTGATTTTCGATCTGCTGAAAAAAGATTTCCTGCAGGACGAGCGGGGCAATAATACCTTTTTTGTGGAGCTTGACGGAGTGCAGTCAGATTTTGTGGAACTTGTTAGGGTGCAGTCAGATCAATCTGCAGCGACACCGGAAACCGCCCTGATTTGGGAGAATACCTGGGTCTCGGAAGAGGAGACGGCGATTTCGGATTTTACATTTTTTGAAAAACAGGAAAGCGGTTTATATTCCCGGTCGACAGAGCAGATCACGGAATATTATCATGCGGAGACTCGGCTGCTGCAATTGATCGGGGAAAAATATAATTGCCTGCAAAAAATTCATTTTCCGGAACGGATCATGTATATTCTTAAAAGAGCGAATTAGCTCAGCAAATATAGACAGATGAGGAAGACGTATGTCAGAACAGGATACGGAAAGAAAAAAATCGCTGAATAAACTTGAGCATCAGGAAGAATCAATTTTTCAAAAATCTTTATTGGAGAAAAAAACTCCGTCAACTCATCAATCAGACGAACCGATTTTACGCCAGCAATTAATGCAGGAAAAAGAGGATAGCCGTTCAAGTCAAGAAGCGCAATACGCTGCAGATCAAGCGGCTTCTCCGAAGCGTGGGAAAAATGGCTCAGCCTCTCAATTAACCGGTTTTCGAGCATTCCTCAAAAAACAGGATATTGAAATCTCTTTCAAGAGATATGCAATCGACGCCATGGGAGCAATGGCTCTGGGGCTTTTCGCTTCTCTTCTGATCGGCACAATCATCAATACGATTGCCGGATTGGTCGGAGTCGAAACTCAAACAGGACAAATCTTAGCGCAGATCGGCGGTTACGCGGGAAAGGCGACCGGACCCGCTATGGCGGTAGCGATCGGCTATTCATTGAAAGCGCCGCCTTTGGTTCTCTTTACTTTGGCAGGCGTAGGGCTTTCCGCCAACGAGCTGGCGGGAGCAGGCGGTCCTTTAGCTGTTTTAATTATTGCATTACTCGCTTGTGAATTCGGCAAACTTGTTTCCAAGACGACAAAAATAGATATCATTGTTACTCCTCTGGTCACCTTATTGATCGGTGTCGGACTGGCGCTCTGGTGGGCGCCGGCAATCGGCAAAGCCGCCTCGGCGGTAGGCTCGGCGATTATTTGGGCGACTGAGCAGCAGCCGTTCATTATGGGGATGGTTGTTTCTGTCATCATGGGGATCGCCTTGACGCTGCCGATCAGCTCCGCCGCGATTGCCGCTGCTTTCGGACTGGTCGGTTTGGCGGGCGGTGCCGCACATGCCGGCTGCTGTGCGCAAATGGTCGGTTTCGCCGTCATGTCTTACCGGGAAAATAAATTCGGCGGCTTATTGGCTCAGGGTCTCGGTACTTCCATGCTGCAGATGCCGAATATTGTCAAAAATCCGAAAATTTGGATTCCGCCTATTTTGGCTTCCGCTATAACCGGGCCCCTCTCGACTACGGTATTTAAGCTGGAGATGAATGGAGCGCCAATTTCATCGGGTATGGGAACTTCCGGGATGGTCGGACCGATCGGGGTCTTAACCGGTTGGCTGAACCCGTCGGAAGCGGCAATCAGCAATGGCGCTATCGGAATTTCTCCGCATGTAATGGACTATATCGGATTATTGCTGATTTCGATTGTTCTGCCGGCAGTTTTGACGTATTTGTTTGCTTTGATTTTGCGCAAAATCAACTGGATCAAAGAGAATGATCTGAAACTGAATTTGGGTTAGAAATATATTTACTTTTAAAAATGATTTGAAATTAGGTGTAGCTACGGCTTCGGCTCAGATAGAAGGCGGAGAAGTCAATTCCAATTGGAACACTTATTCTGATGCGGGGAAAATTGTTGACGGCTCGAATGTGAAACGAGCCAATGATCATTGGCGGCGTTACACGGAAGATATCGCTTTGCTGGAAGAGCTGCATATCAAGCACTATCGGATGAGCCTCGAGTGGGCGAGGATTGAGCCGAAACGCGGTGTTTTTGATCAAACGGCGATTGAGCATTATCGTGATGAGATCAGCATGATGCGGGATCGGGGTATTGAAGTTCTGGTGACCTTGCATCATTTTAGCCATCCGCAATGGTTTGAAGATCTCGGAGCTTTTGAGAAGAAAGAAAACGTTCCGATTTTTTTGAATTATGTAGAATATGTTGTCAGGCTGTTGGGGTCGTTGATGGTTAGGTAACTTCGTTGTCGCGAGCCCGGAGTCGTACAATATCGTCATTTTTGACCAG
>CAYFVK010000051.1:0-4836 GCA_964346695.1 uncultured Mageeibacillus sp.
AGCGATTAGCTTGTCAAGGATAAGCCAAAAATTTGCCCACAAAAAATACCGGTGTCTTGTCTAAGAACCGGTATTTTATAATGACTTTTTTCAAATTAAATCTTACGATGCGAAGATTACTTGATTTCGACTTCAGCACCTGCTTCTTCCAATTTAGCAGCAGCTTCATCAGCTTCTTCTTTAGGTACATTTTCTTTAACAGCTTTCGGAGCTTCATCAACGACAGCTTTCGCTTCTTTGAGACCTAAGCCTGTTAATTCACGAACGACTTTGATAACTTTGATCTTAGCAGAACCGGCTGATTTCAAGACGACGGTGAACTCTGTCTGTTCTTCTTCAACAGCAGCTGCTCCGCCTGCGCCCGGTGCGGCGCTGACAGACATCATGGCAGCAGCGGATACGCCAAACTCTTCTTCAATTAATTTAACTAAATCATTTAATTCTAAAACACTTAAAGATTTTACATCTTCCAAGATTTGATTAATTTTTTCGTTAGCCATGTTTATTTCCTCCGTATATGACTATAATGGTGGCTTTTCGCCTGATTTCTTATTCTTCTTTTGCAGCTTCTTGAGCTTCGTCTGCAACAGATTCCGCAGCTGCTTCAGTTGATTCGGCCTGTGCCTCTTCTGTTGTGGCGGGTTCCGTCTCAGTCGTTTGATCAGCCGTTGCCGGAGTTTCGACAACTAAATCTGCGACATTCTCTTTTCCTTCGTCAGCGGCTTTTTGGGCAAGTGCGTTTAATGACATCGCTAATGAAGTAATCGGGAACATAATTCCGAATAGGAATTGTCCATAAAGCGTCTTCTGATCGGGGATGCTTGCCAGTTGATCGATTTTATCGAGCCCGACTTTTGCGCCCTCAACAGCACCGCCTTTGATCTCGAATTTTTTCAATTTGTTGGCGTATTGTTTGCTCAATTTGGGAGCTAAAATCACATCATCACTGAACGCGAGAGCAGTCGGTCCTTTCAGTTCTTCTTCAAAACCTTCTAAACCTAATTGTTCAAAAGCGCGCAAGATGGTTGTATTTTTGACGACTTTGTAATGAACGCCTGCTTCACGGAAAGCGGTACGCATTTCCGTATCTTCAGCAACATTAAGGCCCATATAATCGTTTAATACGATGGCCTGGGCTGTTTTCAATTCATTTGCCAAAGCATCAACTACCTGCTTTTTCTGATCCAATATTTTAGGACTTGGCATTGAAATTCCTCCTTTTTATATTTAAATACCCCTCACGCGCAGGCGGAGGGGCAGGAAGATCTTTCAACAGCATCTTGGCAAATGCTTTTATAAGAAACCTACGTTCCACCTCGGTTGGAAATAATTATGCTGAAAGCTCCAACTGTCTTAGGCGTTAAGGTAATATTTATTTTTTTGTGCCGATCAAGTTTACTATATCGGCAGGAACAAATCAAATTTCAAGTTTGTGACGGAAATTTCGTGTTTTAATCGGCGATTTTCAGCCAACTCTGTGCAAAGCCTCCGTCAACTCGTTTTAAAATTTTCTTATCCCAATTTGGGATTGACTTTGATGCCGGGACCCATACTCGGTGAAACATAGCAGGTTCTGATATAAGTTCCCTTCGCACCGGACGGTTTTGATTTGTAAATAGCGTCTAATAAAGCGATAAAGTTGTCGTTCATTTGCTCTTCGGAGAATGAAGCCTTACCGATCGGACAATGAATAATGTTCTGACGGTCCAAACGATATTCGATTTTACCGGCTTTACTGTCTTTTACCGCCTGGGCGATATCCATCGTAACAGTTCCGGCCTTGGGGTTCGGCATTAAACCATGCGGTCCTAAAATACGGCCTAAAGGACCGACTTTACCCATCATATCCGGACTGGCAATAACGACATCGAAATCCAGCCAATTTTCTTTTCTGATTTTATCAATAATTTCCTGATCACCAATGTAATCGGCACCGGCTTCTCTGGCTTCATCCGCTTTTGGGCCCTGCGCAAAGACCAATACTCTAACATCACGGCCTGTACCATGTGGTAAAACAACGGCTCCGCGAACCTGTTGATCCGCACGTCTGGAGTCTACGCCCATGCGTAAGTGCACTTCTATTGTTTCATCGAATTTTGCGGTGGCGATTTCTTTGACAAGTTTCATTGCTTCAAGTGACTCATAAGTTTTTTGTCTGTCAACTTTTGCAATCACTTCCTGATATCTTTTTCCTCTTTTTGCCATAGTTGCCCCCTTACTTATCCATATCGATAACGATACCCATGGAGCGAGCTGTTCCCGCTATCATTCTGGCACCGCTTTCCACACTGGACGCGTTTAAATCCTGCATCTTCATCTCCGCGATTTTCAGACATTCTGACCAAGGCAGAGTTGCTACCTTGTTGCGATTCGGTTCGCCTGACGCAGTGTCTAATTTTGCGGCTTTTTTCAATAAGACTGCTGCCGGTGGGGTCTTGGTAATAAAAGAGAAAGATCTGTCTGCAAAGACTGTGATCTCGACAGGGATAATTAATCCGATGTCTTTTTGGGTTCTTTCATTAAATTCTTTGACGAATTGAGAAATATTCAATCCGTGCTGTCCAAGAGCTGGTCCTACCGGTGGTGCTGGTGTTGCTTGTCCGGCCGGGATCTGCAACTTAACCATTGTTAAAACTTTTTTAGCCATAACGGCCACCTCCCAATTTTCTTGTTTCTAATTTTTATATCATTGAACAGATTCTATCTGTAACAATCTTTTGTTTTTTGTTTTTATTTTTGTCTGTTTTTCAGCTGATCGATGCAGCTGATTTCTGCAACTGATCCATGCAACTATTTCATGCAGCTGATTCATACAATCAATGCAGCTTTTTCATGCAGCTGATCAATCACATTCTCAGAATTTGCGTCAAATCAAGTTCAATCGGTGTTTCACGTCCGAACAAGGATACCAATACGGTAACCTTTTTCTTGTCCGTATTGATTTCTTCCACAGTTCCGGCAAAGCCGTCAAAGGGTCCATGAATAATTTTGACAGAATCTCCGACATCATAGTCGACAATCGGTTCCCAATTTGACTCAAGTCCCATGATCATCAACTCTTCATCGGTCAGGGGTACCGGTTTGGTGCTGGATGGGCCGACAAATCCGGTAACACCTCTGGTATTTCTCACGATATACCAGATATCGTCAGTTAAGATCATTTTAATTAATACATAGCCGGGGTATAGTTTCTTTTCCGTGACCTTTTTCTTGCCATCCTTAATTTCAACAAATTCTTCCATCGGAATGGAAATTTCTTGAATATAGGATTGGAGCTCACGATTTTCTACGATCATTTCCAAAGTCATTTTGACTTTGTTTTCATAACCGGCATAAGTATGAATTACATACCAAAGAGCTTCCTGTTCCTGTTTGTCACTCATCTTATCACCACTCATTCAGTTGCTTCTGATCCTTCAGCAGTATCTTCTGTTTGATCAGCAGTATTGTCTGTTTCGGCATTCTCCCCAATTGTTTCTGTTATTTCAGTATCCGGAGTTTTGCTGTCATAAGAATAAAAACCGGTTGCATTGAGAATGGCGGAAATTGCTGTATCAAAAACAAAAATCATCAGAACTGACAATACAATAATGCCGATAACGATGCCGGTATTGGATTTCAGCTTCTTTTTATCAGGCCAGGTTACGCGCTTCAATTCGGCTTTTATGTCCGCGAAAAAGGATTTAAATCTTTTACCGAAACTTTTCTTATTTTTCGGATCATCCTTTTTCTGATTCTTTTTATTATTTTTTGAAGCCATAATAATTCCTTCCTCTTACAGCAAAGAAGTTTTTGCTTATTTAGTTTCTACATGAACAGTGTGTTTTCTGCAGAAAGGACAATATTTTTTCAGCTCGATTTTTTCCGGTGTATGCTGTTTGTTTTTCTTGGTATTGTAATTGCGTTGTTTGCACTCTTTGCAAGCTAATGTAATTTTGTCTCTGGGTCCCTGATTTGCCATATTGTACCTCCGATTGATTTTTAGGCTAATTTAAAAAAGCCCTCTTCAGGCAAGCCAGATTATTGTATAGCGATTATAGTTTAAAGTCAAATATTATTTTGAGAGGTGGGGCTGTTTCTCTTTTTCAGCAGATTTGTTTCTGCAAAGTTGCCGAGCTTGGTTTTGCAAAGTATTTCTAAGTTTTTCTATTCACAAAACAGTGCAGGAGCTATAACGGCTTATTCATCGCCAATCCGCCAGAGCAATTCTCCGCGCAAGGGCTTTTTCTCAGTAACGGCGAAACAGACCATATCCCCGGTTCCAAACGGAACGGCAATATCGCTGATCCGACTTGCCAGATAACTCAAAGTCGGTTGATGACCGACCCATAGCACAATGGTGTCGTCCGGCATAGCGGCGATATCATCCAAAATCGGAGTTTCGTCGCCAAAATAAATATCTTGTCGCTCCTCCGATGAAAGCTCAACGCCCGTTCTCTCCGACAGCTCTTCTGCCAAAATAGCCGTCGTCTGCTCCGCCCGGATCGCCGGGCTGGTCAGACAAATAACTGCCGACTTCTCAATCTCGGACTCACTTTGCAGCTTTTGCACAAGCCGCGCCGCCTTGCGCCTCAGATCCTTTTTTCCGGCAGCCGTAAGCTCCCGCTCAAAATCACGTTTGCCAAAACTATGTTCCGCTTTACCGTGCCTGATTAATATCAATTTCATCTTTTTACTCCGTGTCGTTAATTCTCGATCCTGTCCTGATTGATGTCTTGTCTGTTCAGCATCCCGATGATCAGCCGAATTTGCCAACCGACTTTCACGGGATGGCAAGCACCGCGATGAATTATTTTTCGATTGGACGGAATTTCGATATAACAATTCTGCCCAAAA
>CAYFVK010000051.1:4936-7034 GCA_964346695.1 uncultured Mageeibacillus sp.
GCGATGAATTATTTTTCGATTGGACGGAATTTCGATATAACAATTCTGCCCAAAATTGGACGGAATTTCGATATAACAATTCTGCCCAAAAGCGGACGTAATGGATAATAATACATACCGGGCAGCTCAACTACTCTGCCTCCGCCAAAACTTTTTTTGAATCGGAAAATTCCATCATCGCTGTCGCCCGAATAAGCTCCATAAGTGCCGAAAAAATTATAGTTCTTGATCCCCTTTTCAATGGCTAAAAGCTGGGCATGCAGCTGAATCAAGTCCGCTCCGCATAAGTTGAAAAATTCTTCCGATGAGCCACTCAGAAAATAAACCATTTCCCCGTTAAAATCGATGAACAAAGCAGCTGAAATGGGAATTTCCTCAAACTCGTCATAATGCTTGATAAACGTGATTGAATTATCGAGTCCTTCTATTTGATTTGTCAGTTCCCTGATTTTCCCCGCACTTTTTTTGCTGCCGGTTTGAGCAAACTTTTCTTCCAGCAGGGCAATATCCGCTAATAAATCAGCCTTCAATTTCTGCAAATGACGCAATGTTTCCGCCGGCTTAATAAACGCCATCAGAATCCGCACATGATCATCAAAGGCTTCTAAAAAGTTTTCAAAATAGACGCGGCTGCGATTATGGAAGCCCCGCCGCTCCGCCGTGCTGTCCAAAATCGAAACAAATTCGGTGAGTTTTTCCTTGCCGACGGCTTCGACATAGACCAAATTTTTTTCTGCCTTTTTAATATTGTTCCGTGTTTTTGCCGAATAACTTTTTAATAAATCAACCTTGCCTTTCAGCGGATTCCCCTGTGCGTCGACCAATTTTTTAATGAAAATCCAGCGCGGCGTTGCCAAAAAATCCTCGGAGCTCAGCCCGTAATGCTGAAAACCCGCTTTTGCCAACTGCTTGCTGATTGACCAATCCGCCGTTTCAACAACCGTTCCGTCTTCATCACGCAAACCCATCTCAATCCAGGGATTAACTGCAAGGTAAATGACACCTTGCCGCCGCAGATATTTTTTCACTTCTGCAAAATAAAACTTTACCAATACTTCATCCTGATAATCAAGTATTGGACCGCCCAAACAGAATGCCATATCAAAAAAGTGCAGTACCGTCTTGAATCTGAACATGCCCGCAGCTACGATTTTCTCCGGTTTTTCAGCCGTCTGATCCGCTTTGTTCTTTTGAAACAGAGCGAGGCAAAGAGCCTTTTTCCCATTCAACTTCGTCAATTCCGCCATTTGACCGCTCTGCAGAAAAGTTCCCTGTCCGGTCTTTTCCAAAAACATATTCATTTCATCAGTAGAAATTTCTTTTAATTGATAACTATGCTGCATGCAAATAAAAACTCCTGTTCGGTCACGATTTAATTCTCTATTATTGTATTAAAAAGAACACGGATTGCCTAATTAATTTCTTTGCTCTAAAATATCATCATACCTGCTCCGATGGTCCAATGGATAAGACAGCAGTTTCCGGAGCTGCTGATACGGGTTCAATTCCTGTTCGGAGCGCCAGTAAAGCTGTCGGTTCTTATTTTACAGCCGACAGCTTTTCAATTTCATGACACATTCAGGACGGCTCAATCTTAGCAGAAAAATATCCCGCAAAAAATATTACAATATAAAGCAGACCGCCAAGAATTTCTCTCAGCGGTCTTTTTTATCTTGCCGAAACTTCGCGGTCTCGGATCTTTTTATTTATTTCTTCTACGCCGACCCTTAGTTTACACAAGATTTGTGAATCAGTTTGACTGTACCGTTTTCATAGAATCGGTAATAAGAGGATTTTGGTCCTAAGTCGACCGCGTAAATTTTCGCATCTTTCGCTTTCGTCCCGATGACTTTCAAATTCGAATCACGGACATTCGAGGTGGCTTTGACCGTTTTATAACTCGGCACGGCATATTCCAAACCGCCTGTCCAAATCTTCGCCGCTTTGTTCTGATAGGTAAAGTGAACATAACCGTCAGCGCTCTGGACGCCGGTAATAGCGGATCCCCGCTTCGCGCTTCCTATTAAATTCCCGGACTCCGAACGTATGTTGGTCGGTTCGACCACATAAGCTGTTCCGGTCTGAGCCTGACTTGTCA
>CAYFVK010000052.1:0-6725 GCA_964346695.1 uncultured Mageeibacillus sp.
CCTCGCAGTTACTGCAGAAAGATTATTATGGTCCGATTCTGGAGAATTTATCTTTTCACAAATTAGAGGATTTATATGCGGCAATCGGCTATGGCGGTGTTTCGATCGGTCGAATTGTGCCTCGCCTGAAAAATAATTACTTAAAGGATTTGTCTGATGAGGAGAGAGCGAAGCTCGGTTATCGGATCAATAGTAAAGGGGAAGTTGTTTACAGTCCGGAGAGTGTGCTGACAAAAGAGGATTTGCTTAAACAAGCCCGCTCTAAAAATAAACAGGAACAAATCAATAAGGAAAGAGCAGATGATCCGGGCGTAACGGTGACCGGTTTGGATAATGTTCTGGTTAAATTAGCGCGCTGCTGCAGCCCCGTGCCGGGAGATTCCATCATCGGCTATATCACCCGAGGCGACGGTGTTACGGTACATCGTACGAATTGCCCGAATATACAGAGCATCCTTGAGAAACGAGATAAGTCTCCGCAGGATATGGAGCGAGCTGCGCGATTAATTGATGTCAGCTGGACCGGAAATAAGAAATCCGGATTTTATGTGGATTTGCGTATTTTGGCGAGAGATCGTCCCAGCCTGTTGGCGGATATTTCACATGTAATTGCCGAAGAACATTTTACGATCGTTTCCGGTCAGATTCAGGCGGCAAAAGATATGAGTGCCAATCTGCTCCTGACGATTAAAATTACCGACAATATCGAGCTGGAAAAATTGATTGGACGCATTAAAGCGATAGCTGATGTGACGAGCGTTATTCGGGGGCACTGAGCAAGCTGCTCCGGCTGCTTCAGCTTTTGGCTTTTGCCGGAGCAATAAACGATGCTCTTTTTTTCGTCTTCGCATGGACAAGTTCGCTATTCCAGCTCTACCGTTGAGATCAGAATCATGGGACGTCTTTTCGTTTGTTCGGTCAAGATCTGGCGGATTTGTTGATACAATTGACCTGAATCGATGCGCTGTTTCAAACTCATATTCTTCTTTTTCTTTTTGCGATTTGTACTGTCCACAAAGTCATAGATTTTCTCTTTGCAGGAGTCGATCACATCATTGATTTCACTTTTATAGATGAAACCTTTGGCTTCAATATTCGGTTCCGCCGCCAGACGATTGCTGTTTTTGTCAATGACCAGGAAAATCGCAACGATGCCGTCATCGGCGAGCAATAATCGATCTCTTAAAACCAGATCGTCCACGCCGCCGATTCCCGAACCGTCTATCAATACACCTGCCGCTTCTCTGAAATCGACAATTTCCGCGTGCTTGTGATTTAATTCGAGAATATCCCCGTTGTTCAAAATGAAGATGTTTTCCGGAGCAACTCCCATCTTTTTGGCAAGCTCAGCATGCTCAAACAAGTGGCGGTACTCGCCGTGTGCAGGAATAAAGTACTTCGGTTTAATCAAATTCAGGAGCAATGCCATCTCGCCTTTATAGGAATGACCTGAAGCATGAATGGTAGCCAAGTCCTGATAAATAACGCGCACGCCTCGCTTATACAGTTCGTTGATTACCCGATAGATCGCTTTTTCATTGCCGGGAATCATGCTTGAGGACATCAATACGGTATCCTGATCATTGATCTCAACCTGATGATGCTGGGAAAAAGCCATTCTGGTCAAGGCTGCCATCGGCTCTCCCTGCGTGCCCGTCGTGATAATGACCAACTGGTTGGATGGATACTGATTAATATCATTGATGCTGATGATCGTACCTTTTTTATAATGTAAATAACCTAAAGAATCAGCAGCTTCAAATGCGTTGAGCATACTTCGGCCGAGCATCGCCACTTTTTTGTCAAATTGTTCGGCAGCCGTGAGAATCTGCTGAATGCGGAATATGTTGGAAGAAAAAGTGCTGACGAAAATCCGACCTTTGATTTTTGCAAATAGTTCCACGAAGGTTTCGCCAACGGTCAGTTCAGATGGGCTGAATCCGGCAACTTCCACATTGGAGCTTTCGGCGAAAAGCGCCAGTACGCCGTTATTGCCGATCTGTGCGATGCGGTGCAGGTCAATCGTTGAGCCATGTACCGGTGTATAGTCAATTTTATAATCTCCGCTATGGAAAATATTGCCGATCGGAGTTTCAATCAGGAGTGCGCAGGCATCGGCAATACTGTGATTGACGTGGACGAATTCCACCATAAAGCTGCCTGCCCTGACACGATCCCCGTCGCTGACCACATGTAAATTCGGATTTTCAATTTTGCTGCCCTGATCTCTGGCTCCGTAGCCGGTATCCTGAAGTTTGTTCTCAACCAGCTTCATGGTCATAGCCGTACCGTAAACCGGAATTTTGAATTCTCTCAAAAACCAGCTGATCGCTCCGATATGATCCTCATGTCCATGGGTCAGAAAGATCGCCCGAACCCGATCTTTTTGTTCTCTTAACCATGAGAAGTCGGGGATAATTAAATCAACACCCGGCATATCTTCGTCCGGAAAGCCGATGCCGACATCGACGACGATGATGTCATTGCCCCATTGAAAAGCGGTCATGTTCTTACCGAATTCGCGCATACCGCCGAGCGGAACTATCTTAACGGTCGTTTCCGTACCGAATATTTTTGCCCTTTCTTTTCGGGTTTTTTTCTTCATAAAAGCCTTCTTCCTCTTAACGATTGATTTTTTCTTTTATTCTTATTTTATCAGAGAATGCCGCTCTTAAATCAATTCTTTTGCGGGATTTTCAGCTTTCTCTATGTTCAGAGTCCGTTTAGGCTGTATAATGATTAGGAATGTAATTTTTAATCAGGCCGGTTCGGCTTGATCGGCATGAACAAAGTCAGGTTCAGGGCGGCATTTCAATTAAGAGAAAGGATAGCTATGCGACATATTATTTTGGATTTTACGGATATTGAGAGCAAGGATGATTTGTATGATCTGCTCCGGAATGCTTTGTCGTTACCGGCTGATTACGGCGGAAATCCGGAGGATCTCGGGATTTGCCTCTCGAAAGTTCATGATTATCTTTTGATTGAATTAAAGGGAATACATAAATTATATGATTCTCTAGGTTCTTATTCGGCGAGGATATTAAATACTTTGGATGAAGCGGCTGAAAAAAATCAGTATATTTGGCTGAAGGTCAGAGACAGTTTTTTATTTGACGACCTCTGAGTTTTGACATAAAGGAGACGATTAATATGGAGCAGAAAACATCGAAATATATTGATAGTTTTGCCGGCCTGAGAGGGCTTGCGCTGATCTTCGTTTCACTCTATCATTATTTTCCGCTGCAGGTTCGGGGCGGCTATCTGGGCGTCATTGTCTTTTTGACATTATCCGGTTATCTGGTTACGGATGGCTTTCTCAAGGAATTATCTCAATCTAAACGAATTGATATTTGGAATTTTTATAAACGACGGATTTCCAGATTATATCAGCCGCTGCTCTTTTTCCTTTTTCTGATTTCTATTCCGATGGTCTTTATTGGACAGGATATGCTCTATGGTTATCGCGGAAATTTGCTGAGCATACTTTTCGGCTATAATAACTGGTGGCAAATTTCAAATAATGTTCCCTATTTCGGTCAGGCTTTGCGCCTGAATCCGTTTATGCATCTCTGGACCCTCGCTTTGGAATTGCAGTTTTATTTGATCTGGCCATGGCTTTTAACCTTGCTTCTGCGCGGAAATGTGCGTAGGAATCGTTCCGGCTCAGCGCTGATTATTCTGATTTTGTCCGGTGTTTCGGCGGTTTTAATGCCTGTTTTATATTTGCTTACGGATAATGTGACGCGCGTTTATTATGGCACGGATACCAGACTTTTTTCTTTTTTGCTCGGGGCCGTTTTGGCTTTCGCGATGAATCGTAAGCAGATTCAGGTTTTTTATCAGATTCTATCGAAAAAATCCTTGCATCTCTTTTCCTGGCTGCCGTTTTTACTTATGTTTGTGTTATTTTGCTTTTTGCCCGGCGATCAGGGATTTGCTTATTTCGGCGGTATGCTGATTTTTAACATCTGCCTGATTATCGTAATGGCGGTAGCTGCCGGCAGAAAATCCCCGCTGGGGCGTTTTTTATGCAATCCCGTATTGCTCTTTTTCGGCAGGCGAAGCTACAGCTTATACTTATGGCAATATGGTCTGATGATTATTTTTGAAGTTGCCTTGCGCAAAGGCAAGCTTTCGTTTTTAAGCAGTTTACTGATTCAGATTCCGCTGTTATTTCTGCTTGCCGAGATCAGTTACAGAGTGTTTGAAGCCAAACCGAATAAACTCTTTGCCTATTACAATATTTCAACTTTAAAACAAAAGGCAAGTTGGAAAAAACCGGGCATTATCCTACTCACTTTGCTTATTCTTTTCACTTGCGGTTCTGTGCTGTCCGCGGCAATTACGGCAAAACCGGGCGTTCATCCGCATATTCTCGAAATGCAGGCACAGTTGGAAAAAAATCAAATGCTGCTGGAAGCCCAAAATAAAAAGAAGCGAGGAGAGAATTCTGAGCAGCAGGAGAACGAAGATTCCGATCCTGAGAATACACAAAAGGTCAACGCTGACGGCGGACAGACGGGTACTTTGGCGGGAACAGAGGACAGCGGAGGGCAGGGAACGGCATCGGATTTTCAAGGGAAAGAAACAAATCAGGAGCCGATTACAGAACAAACGTCGGAAATTAAACAGATGAACTTAGTTCCGGATAATGATTTGAACAAGGTTTTTCCGGATGTTTTGGAACTCTTTCCCGAACTCAGCTTTACGACCGAGGAGAGTTTGCTCCTTGGGGGCGTTGAGATTACGGTGATGGGCGATTCGATCATGACTTTGGTGGGAAATGATCTGCTCAGTCTCTCCGATAATCTTTATATCAGCGGGGAGAAAAACCGCCAGGTCGCTGCAGGTATCAGTTTGCTGCGGGAGTTGAGGGAGGAAGGAATATTAAGTCATACGATTTTCTTTGCTTTGGGTACAAACGGTGTCATTACGATGGATGATATGGATACGTTAGCGACGGAGTTTTCTGACTGCACGATTTTTATTCCGACCGTGGTCACTCCTTATGATCATGAAGCGAATGTGAATGCGATTATTCGGGAAGCGACTTCAAAGTATAGCAACTTACATTTAATTGAATGGTATGAATTTGCCAAACCGTTGACTGATCAATATTTTTATGATGACGGTGAACATCCGAATGTTGAAGGTTCGAGAATTTATGCTCAGTTTATGATGAAGAAGATAGCGGACGGGTTAATGCGGCAATAGCTGCCCGCACTCTTTTGAATGGATTTCCAATCAAAAGAGTGCTTTTTAAGTATGTATTATCTGATTGAGATCGGCTATTCTTTTTCTGTATCTTCAGTTTGTTCCGGCAATATTTTCAGATGGATTGTGTCGATGCGATTTTTATCCATTTTCTGAATAGTAAAGAGTAAATTCTGATATTGAATACTTTCTTTTTCCTGAGGCACTCGATCAAATTCGCGGTATAAAAATCCGCCGATTGAATCAAATTCATCCTCCGGAATTTCCACGTCAAAGTAATCGTTAACGTCTTCGATTTTGGTGCTGCCCTCAATGTAATATTCAGATTCGTTTATTTCGGTGATTTCGGCGTCAGGTCTGTCAAATTCGTCTTCTATATCGCCGATGATTTCCTCGATCAAATCTTCGATTGTGACCAAGCCGGCGGTGCCGCCGTATTCATCGAGGACGATGGCCATGTGTATATGTTCGGATCGCATGACATGCAGCAATTTTACGACGCTTTGCAATTCGTAGGTAAAATAAGGCTTATGCATAAATTCCTTAACATCGAAATTTTGTTTTGTCAGGCGTGGATCGTCGGCATCTAATGCCGCAAAATCCCGTACATGCAAAAATCCGATGACTTTATCGATGCCGTCTTCGCAAACCGGAATTCGTGAGTAGAAATCCTTGCGGAATATTTCTTTCAGTTCCTCGTAACTGATGTCGCTCTCAACCGTGATTATCTCGGTACGCGGCGTCATGACATTTTTTACCTGGGATTCTTTGAATTCAAAGACGTTCTCCAGCATTTCTTTTTCTTCTTCTTCAAATACGCCCTCTTCATGTCCCATGTTGACCATGGCGAGAAATTCTTCCTGAGTCACAAAGGGCTTGGGATTTTTGTCAGATGTTTTGAATATTTTGAAAATAAGTCCGGTAATTTTCATGAGTAAAAAAGTAAGCGGTGTGAACAATTTGCAGAAGAAATTAAGGGAAGGAGCACATTTTAACGCTTGTTTTTCCGCGTCATCGACGGCGATGGATTTCGGTGTGATCTCGCCGAAGATTAAGACCAGAAAAGTGACTGCGCCTGTCGCGATTCCCACTCCCGTATTGCCCCAAAATTTGATGCTTAAAGCGGTGGCTATGGAGGAGGCTAAGATATTTACCAAATTATTGCCGACCAAGATCGTGCTTAATAATTTGGTAGGATTCTCGTTCAGCTTCATCACGATTTGCGCTCTTTTGTCGCCTGAATCCGCCAAATTTTTTATTCTGATCTTATTAACTGATGTCAGAGCGGTTTCGGATGATGAAAAGTAGGCAGACAGGATAAGACACAGAATAAAAATTAAGATCTGTATTATATGGGTGGTTTCCAGAAAGCATTCTCCTTCAAAAATAAGCAAGGCAGTATTTTTTATGCTAAAAAATTATAAATTGCTTGCATTTAATAAACATTGATTCATTAGCCCTTATTTATAGTTTAGCTTATTTTTCGTTCTGTTTTTTGTCAAGTTTTT
>CAYFVK010000053.1:0-5455 GCA_964346695.1 uncultured Mageeibacillus sp.
TCTTTTTGTTCTGCGCTAAATTTTTCATATTCTGAAAGATAATCTTTGAAACCGGTCATGATTTTTAACTCCTTTATCTCGCTGTACCTTTGCTCTATAATAGAAAAGAAAATAGAACAAAGAAAATCAGTTTTTTATCTGGAATCAGTCTATCACAGTTTGATTTTCTTGTTAATTTAGAATTCAGAGAAGCATTTAACAGGCTTTTTAGCGAACCTGCTCTGTGCGCGATGTGTAGGACAAGCTCTTCTGAAAGAGGCTTTGCGACCATGCGCCGGAAGGTTGATGTCTGATACAGGAGGAATTTTTATGCCGAATACACTGGAACGTTTGAATCATCGCGCGAAAGAAAACCGTCTTGCAGAGCTGAAACAAGTTGTTGCAGCGGAACAGTTTCCGCAGAGGGATCCCAGATATATCAATAATCATATACATACGATTTTTTCTTTTTCGCCCTATTCCCCGACCGCGGCGGTTTACGCGGCGGCAAAGGCCGGTTTATGCACGGCGGGAATTATTGATCATGACAGCATCGGCGGTGCAAAAGAGTTTCTCGAAGCCGGCAAGATTATGAACCTTCCGGTAACCTGCGGCTTTGAGCTGAGGGTGTCCTGGCTGGATTCGCCGTTCGCGGACAGAAGAATCAATAATCCCGATCAGGACGGCGTCGCTTATATGACAATACAGGGTGTGGCGGCGAAGTATTTTGATGAGGTGGAGAAATTCCTGTCCCCCTTAAGAGCGAAAAGAAATCAGCGCAATCGCCGCATGATTGAGGATTTGAACAGCAGAATTCCCGCTGAGATGCGTCTTGATTTCGAGCGGGATGTGATTCCGCTTTCTCAGTTTGTTGAGGGCGGCAGTATCACCGAGCGGCATCTGATGTATGCTTTTGCTAAGAAGATCTCGGAGAAAATCGGCAAGGGCGAGGCGACGATCAAATTTCTTGAGGAGCAGGGAGTAAATCTGTCTGAGAAAAATCGCAAGATGCTTCTGGATGTGAATTATCCTTATTATGAATATGATGTCTTAGGCATCTTGAAATCATCCTTTATTCCGCAGATTTTTATTCCGGCGTCCGAGGAATTATGCAGTTTGGACGAGTTTGTAAATTTAGCCGAAAGGGTGGAGGCGATTGCCTGCTACGCCTATCTCGGCGATGTGACCGATTCGGTGACCGGCGACAAAGCGGCTCAAAAATTTGAAGACGATTATTTGGAAGAATTATTCGCCTATTTAGACGAGAAGAATGTTCAGGCGGTAACCTATATGCCGGCTCGCAACAGCGCCGAACAGCTGAAGCGTCTGAAGGGACTGTGTGTCAGGTATAATAAGTTTCAAATCAGCGGAGAGGATATCAATTCGCCACGCCAGGATTTCATTTGTTATGCTATGGAAAATCCGGCTTTCGCAAATTTAATTGATTCGACTTGGGCGTTGATCGCCCATGAGCGGCAGGTACAAGCAGGCAAATCGGGGTTTTTCTCAAAGGATATGGTTGCTCAGTTTCCGGCGGTCAAAGATCGGGTTGAACATTTCAAAGCGCTGGTTCTTTGATTCAACTCGAAATAAAGAGAGCCTTGGCGAATAGATGATTGATTGAAAATGAGTACCATGGATTTTCAGTTTTTGAGCGGTACGGAGCTTTTTCAAGGAATAGGGGAGCATGAAATAAGAGCGATGCTTCCCTGCTTGCTGGCTCGTGAAAAAGTATATGACAAAGCTGAAATTATTTTTCATGCCGGTGACACGGTTACCGAAATCGGGCTGGTGGAACAGGGCAGCGTCAATGTTGTCGTAAATTTTTACTGGGGTGACAGCAATATTTTCGGGCATATCGGCAGGGGTGATGTTTTTGCGCAAAATTTCGCCGCACTGCCGGGTTTGAAGCTAAATTGCGATATTGTCGCTGCGGAAAAGACGACGATTCTGTTTCTGAATTTGAATAAGCTGCTGACGACTTGCCAAAGGGGCTGTTCCTATCATCAGCAGCTGATTTATAATCTGGTCGGAATTTCTGCCGCAAAAAATCTGGATCTGTCAAATCGAATGATGCATATCGCCCCCAAGTCAATCCGGGGTCGTCTGCTCTCCTACTTATCGGCACAAGCGCAGGAAAAAGGGGATTCGCAATTTACCATTCCTTTTTCACGACAGCAGCTTGCTGATTATTTGGGTGTGGATCGCAGTGCTCTATCTCATGAATTGAGCAAAATGCGGGCGGATGGTTTGCTGACCTTTCATAAAAATGAGTTTAAGCTGAACAATAAATGAATTGCGTTTTAGCAAATGGCTGATCAGAGTCGGTGTCTTCTTGGCGCACGAGTTCTATTTCGATTCGTGGCTGAGATAAACGTTGTAAAGCGCAGATTCTTTCCGGACAAGGCTTACCTAACTAAAATGTTTTTTGGCAAATTCCATATCCTGCACCAATTCCATTGTTCCGATGTAATTCTTGTTTTTATCTCTGACTGCCATATAGGTGATCAGCATCGAACGTCCGTTTTTCTCCAGCCAAACGGGAACGGTATCGCGTTTGCCGGATCTGAAATCTTCGATGATCCCGCGCACCATCGGTTCAATCTTAGGCGGATGACAGGAAAAGACGTCACGGTCAATTGCCATTTTGGGTCGTTTGAAAACCTTGGAACCATCATTGAAATAACGATTGATATTGTCAGCGTCGATGAAAGTGATCTCCAGGGGGATTGTGTCGAGCATGGCGATTAACTGCTCGCGGGTCAAATGGCCACCCGGCATCCAAATTTCGTCTTCCTCTGTTCCCCTCGTTTGTGGCACTTCATCTGTTGCTAATACAGCTGTTTCCGCAGCCTGCCAGATCTCTTCCGCGATGCCGAAGCAGACAGGATAATCTTTCATATCCTGATATATCATTTTCCATTCATTCTCTGTAAAGTTGGCAGCACAGGTTGGAAAGAGAATATTCTGCTCTTTGTAAATCATCTCTTTTATTCGGTTTAAAACATTTTTCAGACGGATCATCCGGTTCTTATCGGTATCCGCCATTTTTGTCAGTTCCGACAGCTCATCACGGATTTCATCATCAACTGTCCACATCACATCGGCAGGTCCGGAAATGCCATACTTTACTTTGAGATGAGGATAGAGCAAATCCCCTTTTTTGGCATAGTGAATCGCGACCGCCCGAATTTCATGCAGCAGGTCTGTGCTATCGTTCTCTTTTATCAGCACTGTATTCATTTGCTCAAGCAAGGTAGAGAGGGCTTCATTTTCTTTGCTCAAAGTGTACAGTGGATGTCCCGGGATATTTTCTAATTTTGTCGCTTGTTCTTTTAACAATGATTTCGCGACAGCTTTTTCCGCTTCGGCTATTTTTTCTTCCCGCGTTGCACCGTGAAACAGCGCTGAATGGATGTCGCAAAGCTTCTGTACTTCTTCAAGCGGCGTTCCTTCTTCCAGCAGCTCTTGTTCCGCTCGCATTATTTCCACGGCTTCAACTTCGCTGAATTCTTTCACGAAGTCGGCGCGAACCGCGGCAAGATCTTCCCCTGCACCCAAACGGCGTAAATATGATTTAAGTTGTTCTGTTCTATTCAAATGTTCTTTCATTGGACAAGATCTCCTTTCAGCTGTCTGCTCATCTGAGCCTATTATTTTTGAAAATGCCTTGTTTATGCATTCTCTGTATTGGGTATTTACCCGTGTTTTTTCTTTCACTTTTCTTGTTCAACTCTATAGTATGAGAGAATAGAACGGCTGTATGTTGTTTTAACAACATTCTTGAAAAAATAAAACAAAATTTCTGCTAAATGAAATGATTTGTAATGGCGTTTTAAAATACGCAAACGATTTGCAAAGCCGCAGAATTTCTTATTTCCGACAGATCATGCCGGGAGATATTATGTATAATAAAAATCAATAGTGATCAATTGGGATGTTTTTTAATATAAAAATCGAAATAGAGGAATGGAAGCTATGAAATATTTTATCGCCCATGATTTGGGAACGTCTGGCTTGAAGAGCAGTTTATTTTCGGACGCAGGAACGCTGATTTTCTCCTGCATTGAAGAGTATGAGGCGGAGATCAGAGGTCGGGAAGCAACGCAAAATCCCTTACTTCTGCTCTATGCTGTCATCAAAAACAGCCGCCGGATCGCCGGTGAAGCAAAGGTTAATGTTGATGATATTTTAGCGATGTCATTCAGCGCGCAGATGAATGCCTGTTTGCTCGTCGATGAAAAAGGCAATCCGCTTCATGACACCTTGATTTGGGCTGATACCAGAGCGGAGCAGGAAGCGGAAGAATTGATCGAAAAGCTCGGCTTTGATCATATCTATGAATTGACAGCGAACAGGGCGGCGGCAAATTACAGCCTTTATAAATTGCTCTGGATCAAAAATCATCAGCCGGAAATATATGATAAAGCCTATAAGATGCTTCAGGCCAAAGATTATATCAGCTTCAAATTAACCGGACAGATGGTTACGGATCATTCCGATGCTTCAGGTACGGGAGCCTATGATATTCATAAGAGCTGCTGGTCTGATGAAATCATTGAAGCGGCAGGCGTACGGAGGGATTTATTTCCGAGAATCCAAAATTCCGTTGATCCGGTCGGCTGCTTGTTGCCGAAAATGGCAAAGGAAATGGGGCTTAATCCGCAAACATTAGTTGTGACGGGGGGCGGCGACGGACCTTGTGCTACGGTTGGAGCCGGCTGCGTCAATGACAATCAGTTTTATCTGACCTATGGGACTTCCGCCTGGATCGGCGGAACGACTGATCAGCCGATGTTTGATCAGGATAAAGCGCTTTTCTGTTTCGCTCATATTATCCCCGGGAAATATATGCCGCTTGGCACGATGCAGGCTGCCGGCACTTCCTATAAATATTTGAAAAATCTGTTTGAGGATTTTGACCTCTCGGCTAAGGATTATGATCAGCTTGCCAATACGGTCAGACCGGGCAGTGAGGGACTGCTTTATTTACCCTATCTGCAAGGTGAACGCAGTCCGATTTGGGATGCCCGGGCGAGCGCGGCTTTTTTAGGTATTCGCCATCAGCATCAAAAAGCGCATTATGCCAGAGCGGTCTTAGAGGGAATAGCCTATAATCTGGAATGGATTCTTTCCTGCTTTCGCAAACACTGTTCGATCAACGAATTGGTTATCACGGGCGGGGGTGCGGTTTCACCTGTTTTAAGGCAGATTTTCGCCGACATTCTCAATGTACAATTCCTCGTGCCGCAGAACATTCAGGAAAGCACGAGTATTGCGGCGGCAATCATGGCGGGGATTGGCTGCGGTCATTATCGTGATTTCTCGGTTTTGTCAAAGTTTCTCCATATCGAAAATCGGACAGAGGCAATTCCTGAAAATGTTCAGCTTTATCAGCCATATAAAGAGATTTTCCGAAAGGCTTATCTTGATCTGAAGGAATTGATGTCGGACATGGAAAGAACCCGTGGATAGA
>CAYFVK010000054.1:0-5436 GCA_964346695.1 uncultured Mageeibacillus sp.
AGAGGAGTATACAATTCCGATTTGCTTTAAGTTCAGATCCTTGACCACAAATACGTATTTCAAAACATTAGCTTTTACTGCAAATACGCATTATGAAGAGGATTTCCGATAACGATTAATGAAGATTCGGCGCGATCCTGATAAATTTATTCTATGCTTCTTTTCTTTTTCAGCAGCAAGGAACTGAGCACAAAATAGAATACACCCATCAACAGCATAATGAGCAGATTTCTGATATATGTTTGATCGATGGTGTAGACATTGGCATTGGCTCCGAAATAATAAAACGGCATTATTTTTCCTACATTAACCATCCAGTTCGGCAGAAATTCAAGCGGGATAAAAGCTCCGCCTGTCGTCGCAAGCAGCATCGAAAATACATTGACTATCGCAACGACAGCCTGTTTTTTATCCGTTGCCGAGGTAAGAAGATTCGCCATGCCGAGTATGGATAGAATATAGACAAGAAAATTCAAAAATGTCATGCCTATATTTTCTTTTATTTCCGGAAGAATCAGACTCATAACGAATAACATGAACACAATTAAAACCAGTGCCAATATGCCCTGACCTAAAAATATTTGCGCATTGTAGCTCAGATTTTTAATGGGTGAGGCTACCGTTCGCTTGTAAAAGTTCTTCTCATTCAAACTTGAATTTACCAAACTTATATTAAACATCAGCATGGCTGTTAGGATAAACGCGGCAAATCGAAATAGATAATTCAAATCAACCTCTGCCTTTTCGCCGCTCATGATGATCACATCCGCAGATGTATTCATCATGTCCATCGCCTTATCTGTATCAAGTTCATAATATTTCAAAAATCCGATAAACTGCGACAAATTATATACTGCGCCTGCGCCTGACTCATCATTTACGCTGTAAACACTGACAGCGGCTTTCGGAGCCTCTAAAATCAATTTTTCGGCATCTTCATTGATGGTGACGATCAAGGAAGATTCCGCTAATGAAATAGCAAGTTCCTTATCCGAATCTGTCATGTTTTTATAAGTAATTTTGTCATTTTGAAAATATCGCTCAACGGCTTCTGATACTTGATCGTGGGCTCGATCATCTATTATGACATCTATGCTTTCTTCCCGATACGCCGTTTCCTTTTTATCACTGGTAACAGAAAAAATAACAACCAAAAAAATAACGGCATAAATTAAAATTGAGAATATATTTTTATACGCTGCCTTCATAAAATGTTTAAATACTTGCATAGCGATTCTCCCTGATTTTCAATGAGGCAAGCAAAATAAATAATATACCAACGCCGATCAATACCGGCGTTTTAACCGTAAGCCCTTCCACGCTGCCAATCATATTAGCCTTATAGATGGTATCGGTGATGAATTTCAGCGGATTCAGATTCGCAAATTTTCCGAATAAATTAGTCATGGCAACTCTTAAAAATATTCCATAGAGGCCAGCACCTCCGGATAAGATCATCATCGTGGTCTGGATAATTGCCCCGCGCGCATTCGACGATATATTTCCGAAATATACAGTCATCAGTCCCAATGAATAGGAAAAGACAGAACCCGCAATAAATATTAAATAGGTAACGGGATAATTGAAAACAAAATTCTCCTGCAGGACATATTTCAGATAAAGCAATGATATACTCAAATTCAAAATCTGCATGAGCATGGCAATGATAAATTCATTCAAGATCGCTTTTAGCTTGCTGGCCGGGCTGATTAAAAATCTCATCGCACCGCTTGAGATATTCGCTTGCACTCGCTCTATGCTGGACACGCCGGAATAAGCGCACATATAGGAAAGCATCGCCAGAATGGCAAAGAAAAGCGAGGACTTCATGCCGACATTTTCCGTTTTGGATGTGATGAAATCTCCCTGCATGACTTCCGCAATGGCTGCCGGATCTTTTTCGGCTCGGATCAGATTATCGATAGTTGATTTCAATGCCATCTGTCTGAAACCGTTTTTGGCTATGATCACATTATTATCTTTATCTACGTATCCGTCTATTTTCCTTTTTTGCAACAATTCCCGATAATCGTCCGAAACGGTAAAATTAAAACTATCCGAGAAATTCATATACTGTGCCATCGGATTTTCAGGACTTATATAGGCATTAATTTCAAATTTGAAGTCTTCATTCGGAAGTGCCGGGATGAGTATTGACATTAAAAAGATCGGAAATATAAACATCCAGAATAATGTCATCTTATCTCTAATAAAATTTAAAAATGCGTATTTCATTCTCTTAAATCCCTGCCTGTCAAAGATAAAAACACATCTTCCAAACTTGGTCTTTCAGAGTAAATCGTATCGTATCGAAAATCATTGATAGAAATGTAATCAATCAGATTTTTTAAATTATTTTTGCCTTTTTTAAAAGAAATCTTATAGACACCTTTATCGAATGCTACATCCGAAACGTTCTCTATGTTCTTAAACTGCTCTGATAAATCTGAACTATCCTCCAGTTTCAGAGTAATGATCTCTTTTGTTGAAATCATTTCTTTTAACTCATCCGCACTGCCGCAAGCAATCGCTTTGCCCAGTTCCATAATGACAATTTTTTCCGCAACTTGTTCCACCTCATCAAGATAATGGGTTGTGTATAAAATCGTCGTTCCGTTATCTGAAAGAGTTTTGATTTCACTCAAGATAAAATTTCTGGTTTGAGCATCAACTGCAACAGTCGGTTCATCGAGAATTAAAAGCTCCGGACGATGTGCAATCCCACAGGCGATATTTAATCTGCGTTTAAGCCCTCCGGATAGCTTTTTCGGGAAAAACTTTTTATAATCTTTCAGCTGAGTAAACTTAATGGCATCTTCTACCATTTCCCGCCTTTTGATAGAATCCTTCACATAAAGGCCACAAAAATAATCAATATTCTCATATACATTTAAATTATCCGAGACAACAATTTCCTGCGGAACAAGTCCGATACGCGCTTTAATATGACTCTTACCCGGTCCCATTTCTTCGCCGAAAACCTTGACGCTGCCTGAATTAAACTTCAATAAGCCCATAATACAGTTGATAGCGGTGGTCTTCCCGCAACCATTCGGTCCAAGCAAGGCAAGACGTTCTCCTTCTTTAATTTCTAAATTAAAATGATCAAGCGCAACCAGTTCTTTATATTTTTTCACCAAATCTTTTAGTTCAATAACCATAAGCCCTCCGGCCTGTCATTTTAACACTTGCTTCGGAGAACAATATTAAATCCATGTAAAATTAAAGATGAAATTAGAACCGAAATGAAAAAGATACCCGCAGAAAGAAAAGAAATCGGATATAATACGCCCTATCTTAAATATCATTCAAAATGATGATCATAGAACCGAATAGTAGGACGCAACAATTCCAAGCGGGTTCAGCCCAGCCAGACATCCAGTGCCATCATCAAAGTAAAACCGATAGAAAAGGCTATGATTCCGATGTTGGAATGATGTCCTTCGTGTAGCTCGGGAATCAATTCTTCGACCACTACATAGAACATCGCGCCTGCCGCGAAAGTAAGGAAGTAGGGCATAGCTGGAGTGACAAGGCTAATCGCCAAAATGCTGATCAAGCCGGCAATGGGCTCGACTATACCGGAAAGAAATCCGTTTAAAAAAGCCTTGTTTTTCGACTGACCCCGGGCATGTAGGGGCAAGGAAATAATGGCACCTTCCGGGAAGTTTTGTATGGCGACTCCGATTGCTAAAGACAAAGCTGCTCCGTAAGTGATTCCCGCTTTACCCTCCATCAGACCTGCCAGCACTACCCCTACGGCTAAACCTTCGGGAATATTGTGGATTGTTACAGCAAGAAGCATCATCGTATTATGTGCCACATCTGTTTTCGGACCTTCCGGTGTATCTTCCCGGATATGAAGATGAGGAACCAAGTAATCAATTAGTAGAAGAAAAATTGTCCCCAGCCAAAATCCGATAATCGAGGGCAGGACTTTGCTAAGCCCCTCTCCCGGAGTCTGTTCTATTGCCGGGATGATTAAGGACCATACTGAAGCAGCAATCATAATCCCGCTGGCAAAACCGCTCAAGCCTTGCTGAAGTTTATCACCGGGTTCATTTTTCATAAAATAAACACAGGCTGCTCCTAAAGTTGTTCCCAATAAAGGGAGAAGTAGTCCGATCAAGATCACTTTTAACATATTTTCGATTCCTATCCCAAAGTCCTGTCAAAATAAAAAGCTGAAGCATTTTGTTAAACTGCAGCGCCATGTCGGATATTTTCCGCATAAAGTTGGAAAGGGGGAAAAGAAAGATCTTTCTTTTCCCCCTTATTCATTACTTATTATCTTTGATCGATGTTAAAACTTTTAAAATTTCTTTACCCATAAACCATGTAAGTTGCAATATTCATAAGCTGCAACCGGTTCGTCTTCCGGCGCAAGAGAAAAAACAGCGATCGGCTCATCACCCGGCTTAAGATCTTTTTTCTGATAGCCATTTTTGGTTTCAAGGATAATAAATTCGATATAGTGTTTTTCCAGCATCGGATGCAGTGTTGATCCGACCGAAACTTTTACAATATTATCTTTTCTTTCTACAACAGGTACATGTTTCTCCTGTGCCGCATCTGTCGTATTCGGAAGAACTTCATTCATTTCTTCACCGCAACATACCGGCGTTGCCGCTTTTTCGGTCAAGAACGTAATAAAGTTGCCACAACGATTACATTTGTAAAATAACATATTCAACCTCCCTGTTAATAATTTTCCGCATGGATCTCAAAATACGAACGCGGATGTTTGCAAACCGGGCAAATATTCGGTGCTTCCATACCAACAACGATATGACCACAGTTTCTGCACTCCCAGATTTTAACTTCGCTCTTCTTAAACACTTCTTTCAATTCCACATTTTGAAGTAATTTACGATAGCGTTCTTCATGTGATTTTTCAATTGCCGCTACACCTCTGAATCTCTCAGCAAGTTCAGGGAATCCTTCTTCTTCAGCTTCTGCTGCCATGCGGTCATACATATCCGTCCACTCATAGTTCTCGCCGTCAGCAGCTGCTTCCAGATTTTCTTCTGTATTACCGAGCATTCCGAGTTCTTTAAACCATAGTTTGGCGTGTTCTTTTTCATTGTCCGCGGTTTTTAGGAACAATGCCGCAATCTGTTCATATCCAGCTTTCTTCGCAACGGAAGCGAAAAAGGTATACTTGCTGCGGGCCTGCGATTCTCCGGCAAAAGCCTCTTGCAGATTCTTTTCCGTCTTTGTGCCTGCATAAGGATTTGTCTTCACCAAAGGTTCAAAACTATCCTTCTTATGGCATTGCGGACATTCTGCCGGCGGATTCTCGCCTTCATATACATAGCCACACAGTTTGCATTTAAATTTCATTTCAGTATCCTCCTTACAATTCTTCTTGCGTTTTTCTCTAACCGCTTAACAAAATATATTATACTCTTAATTATCCAATTTTTAACTTTTTAT
>CAYFVK010000055.1:0-5097 GCA_964346695.1 uncultured Mageeibacillus sp.
TCGGTGTTTTATTTGATTGTGACGGTGTTTTGGTAGATTCTGAGCCGGGACTTGCCAGGATTGCTTCAGAGGTTCTTCAGGCGAAGGGGATTCCGGCAAAACCGGAGGATTTTGCTCCGTATATCGGTACAGGTGAAGATACTTATATCGGCAAAGTGATGGAAAAGTATGGTGTGACCTATTATCCGGAGATCAAACAGGATATTTACGCTGATTATGTGAAGCATGCCGGTGAATATATAGTGAGCTTTCCCGGCTGTCTCGACTTTCTGCGGCTTTTGCTAAAAAAAGAGATCGCTCTGGCGGTTGCTTCTTCCGCGGATCTGGTTAAAGTTGAGGCGAATATCAAGGCTTTGGGCTTTTCTCAATTTGACGCGATTATCACCGGCAGCGATATCGAACGCAAAAAACCTTTTCCCGATATTTATTTGCTTGCCGCGGAAAAAATCGGAGTTGCTCCGCAACATTGTATTGTGGTGGAAGACGCCACAGCCGGGATTGAGTCCGGCAATCGAGCGGGCATGACCACGATAGGATTTACCTCTGCCTGCAGCGAAGAAGAGCTGAAAGCAGCGGGAGCAGATTTTGTAGTCGATACCTATGCCGAATTACAGGAAATCTTTTTTTCTGAAATCATAAAATCTTAAATTTGGGCTTTTATAGTAAATAATTGTTCGGCACAGCTGCAAAATAAAGGTTTTTATTCTTATAAAAACGGTATTTTGTTGGCTCGATGAATTTCAATTTCATCGATAATGCCGTTGGTTTGACGGTGATCCAGAAGAAATAAAATCGTGTCGGCAATATATTCCGGCATAATCATTTCTTCCTTTTTTAAGTCAGGTCTGGCAAGAGCGACCATATCCGTATAAACTCCTCCGGGAGAAATGACATGAACCCTGATATTTTTTTCATAATATTCCGCGGCAAAGGATTTAGACCAAGCTAATAAGGCGCTTTTGCTGGCAGCGTATACACTCTGTAAAACATACCCTTTATGGGCAACCACGGAAGCCATGTTGATAACCGTAGCGCAGTCTGATTTTAGAAGATAGGGCAGAGCTTTCTGGGTTAGAAAATAGGGGGTTTTGCTATTGAGATTGCTAATCTGCTCATATTCCGTAAGAGAAACATTGGCAAAAGGCGTATGTTCAGCCAGACCGGCATTATTGATCAAGATATCGAGGGAGGAAAATTCTCTGATACAGGTGTTGATAATTGTCTCAATTGCCGATGTTTCTTGCAAATCCGCAAGACAAATTTTGGCCTCGCTGTTTGTTTTGTTAATCTCTTCCATCAGAGCAATCAGCTTGGCCTCATTCCTGCCGACTAAGAGCAAACGCATTTTTCTTGTTGCCAGAGATTTTGCGATCACACTTCCGATTCCTCCGCTTGCTCCGGTGATAATCGCAACTTTATTTTCTAATAAATTGTTCTGCATAGAATTTTCTCCTCTCTATCCTTGCTTTATAGCGGCAGCGAGATCAAGTGACAAATCCGATGAAGCACTTCATTAAAAAACGGTGATTTCCGAAGAAATCACCGTTAGCATCAATGATCATGATCATGAATTATCTCATGATTCTGTAAAGAGGGCCATATGCCTTGCAGGCTCTGAAATCTTGTCCTTCTTTATCCATACCGAAAGCATTCCAAACGGCCGGTCGGAAAATATCTTCTTCCGGAACATTGTGCATGCTGATGGGGATTCTCAGAATAGAAGCGAGAGCGATTAAATCGGCACCGACATGACCATAGCTGATTGCGCCGTGATTGGCTCCCCAGTTATTCATGACATCGTAAGCTGATTTGAAAGGACCTTCCCCAACACGAGGCGTAAACCAGGTAGATGGCCAGGCATAGTCCGTTCTCTTCCAGAGAATATCGGAAATTTCTTCCGGCAGATGTACGCTCCAGCCCTCAGCGATTTGCAGACAGGGTCCCAGACCTTTGACTAAATTCAGACGAATCATCGTCATTGGCATCTCGGCTCTGGTTTCAAAACGTGAGGAGAAACCGCCGCCTCTGAAATAACCGTTATTGGCAGGACAATAAACAGTAGCGTCAAGACAAGCCTTGATATCGGCATCGGTCATTTCCCAGAAAGGTTTCATACAGGGATTACCGTCTTTATCTTTGGACAGGCCGCATGCGTCGAGAGTATGCGCGCCGGAGTTGATTAAATGTAAAAAGCCGTTGGCTTCTTTGGCATGGCCTTCAATATCATAACCCGTTACACGTTTGACGGATTCACCATTCCAGCAGGTTCTGACATCAGCAAAAATTTGCGAACGGTTGGTTAAGAGATGCAGTAAGAGCATACCGACACCGTTTAAGGTATCATTTTCCGTTGCCAGAATATAAGGCTCTCTGGCACCGTTCCAGTCGAACGGCGTATTGAGCAGGGATTCCGCAAAGTCGGCATTCGGATAATGATCGGTCCATTGTCGTTGCCCTTGGAAACCGGCGGCAATCGCATTATGCCCGACGGCTTCTTCTTCATTTCCTTCACCTAAATTGTCATTACCGACCATTAAGTCACGGATGATCATCATCATTTTGACGGAGAATTCCCATTCCTGATCTTTAACTTCTCTTGATTTTTGGAATTCTTCAGGGTTCGTATCAAAGCCTTCTTCAATGTTCTCTTTGACCCAAGCCATGGCCCTTTCAAATTCTTCCTGATCGTAAATACCCAGATCCATTCTGCGCAGAATCTCGACTTCGTCGACCGATTCAACACGCATACCCAGATATTCTTCAAAGAAATCATGATTGATCATAGAACCGGCGATCCCCATGCATTGAGCGCCGATCTGCAAATAGGATTTGCCTCTCATGGTTGCCGCCGCTACTGCCGCGCGGGCAAAGCGCAACAGTTTAGTTGCCACGTCTTCCGGAATTTCGGTATCATCAGCATCTTTAACATCTTTGCCGTAAATACCGAAAGCAGGTAGGCCTTTTTGAGCATGAGCTGCCAAAACGGCCGCCAGATAAACAGCACCCGGGCGCTCTGTTCCGTTGAAGCCCCAAACCGCTTTGATGGTCATCGGATCCATGTCCATGGTCTCGGAACCGTAGCACCAGCAAGGTGTAACGGTGATTGTGATATCTACATTTTGATCTTTGAATTGTTTTGCGCACTGAGCAGCTTCCGCGACACGACCGATGGTTGTATTGGAAATCACAACCTTAACCGGTTCGCCGTTTGTATATTTAACATGATGACGGATTAACTCTGCGGCTGATTTAGCCATATTCATCGTTTGCTCTTCCAATGATTCACGAACGTTTAATTTACCTCTGCGGCCGTCAATAACCGGGCGAATACCGATTACCGGATAACCGCCGATCAATCTACTTTCTGACATATCATTCCTCCTAAAAAAATTATTGAACTTTGTCTGCCGTCAGCCCTCTTTGAGCCTCCGGATTTGTGATAAATTGATTAAGATTCTTTAATATTATAGAATACTGTTGTGATAATTGCAAAAAGGAGGATGCTATGAATAAGGTGTTGGCGATAGATATGGGAGCTACTTCCATTCGTGGTATTTTAGGTTTTGTCAAAGATAATCAACTGCATATTGAAGAAGTCATGCGCATGTCCCATGAACTCGTCGTAGAGGATGGGCGCAGACATTGGCAATGGCAGAAAATGATCGACAAAATTGTCGAAACGATCAATGCGCAAAGCGATATCACGAGCGTTGCCTGTGATACATGGGGCGTTGATTTCGGCATTTTGGACAAAAACGGCGATCTGCTGGAAAATCCGGTTTCTTATCGTGATTCCCTGCATAATGACGGTTTCCGCCAGGTTCAGGAGAAAATGGATTTGTTTGACCTGTTCCGGATGACGGGCAATCAGATTATGTCCATCAATTCTCTATTTCAATATATGGCGTTAAAGCTGCATGATCCTGAAAAGTATGAAAAGATTGAGACGATTTTGATGACGCCGGATTTGATCAATTATCTTCTGACCGGAGAAAAGTTTAATGAAATGACCATCGCTTCAACTTCGCAGATGTTTGATTTAAGCAAACGGGAATGGCGGACGGATTTACTGAAAAAACTTGGTCTGAAAGCCGATGTTTTTGCACCGATCATCGAGAATGGCAAATGTGTCGGTTCAACAGCGGGCAGCCGCATTGCGGAGCTTCGATCGAAAAATTTAAAAGTTTATTCGATTGCCACGCATGATACAGCGGCAGCCGTTTCTGTAACCAGAGCCTTCTTTGATGACAGATGCCTGTTCCTTTCTTCCGGTACCTGGTCTTTGATCGGGGCTTTGTCGGAAAAACCGATTCTGAGCAGAGAGGCTTTTGCCAGTGATCTGACGAATGAAACGGGTTATCAAGGACAAAATATGTTTTTCAAGAACATTACCGGATTATATTTATTTGAGAAAATCCGAGATGAGCTGGCTTTGCGCGACGGACGGCGGCTCAGCCATCAGGAGGCGGATGGGATGACGGTTGAAGCCCGGCCGTTCAGTTATTTTATCGATATCTCGCAATATGATTTGGATAATATTACGGTACTTGATACGATTCGTGCGTATTTGCAGAAAACCGGACAGAGTCAGCCGCAAAGTACCGGCGAATTACTGCGCGGCTTGTATGAGAGCATGATCCTCGGTTATATGAAGACGGTGGCGGATATTGAGCGTATTTTAGGCAAGAAATTTGAACGGATTCAAATTATTGGCGGCGGTTCAAAAATCGACTTCTTGAATCAGATGATAGCGGATGCTTTGAATAAGGAAGTTATCGCCGGACCGGGCGAAGCCTCCGCGATCGGCAATATAGTCGGACAGCTGCTCGCTTCGGGCGAATGGGAATCTTTGGAGGAGGCTTATAACACGGTGGCGGAATCGTTTCAATATAAGCATTATCTGCCCGAGAATCATGCTGCCTGGGCAAAGAGATATGAGGAGATATCAGGTTTCTTTGATTAACTGAAGAATGTTATAATCAGTTGATAATTTACGATTTGTTCATATTTTATTAAGGAGCATTAAAAGAACCGACTGATTAATCTGAAAAGCAATTTTTTGTTTTGGTCAGCCAAGTCAATTTTTAAGAAAAGGAG
>CAYFVK010000056.1:0-4756 GCA_964346695.1 uncultured Mageeibacillus sp.
TTTTACCTAAATTTGCTTGACTTATGAATTAATGAATATTAGAATAAACACAAGCTATTCGAAAGCAAATCAAAAGATAAAGTTTACGATTAGTTTACGAATCATTCATAAGATGAGATATCCGGAGTTAGCCGTTTGATGAATCAACTTAACCAAAATTTAAATCAGGCAGAACGACGCGCACAGATTATCGCCTGTCTCAAAGAGAACGGCAATGTGCGTGTTTCTGAATTAAGCGAGCTTTTTTCGATGTCCGAGGTTACGATCCGCAATGATTTAGCAGAGCTGGAAAAGGCGGATATGCTGAAGCGGGTACATGGCGGCGCGATTCAAACGATAAAAAATTATTATGCGCTTGATGCAAATGAACGCCTGAATGAGCGAAAAACTGAAAAAATGCAGATTGCCGTGCAGGTTCGGGATTTGATCAGCGACGGTGACAGCATCGTCATGAATTCCGGCAGCACGAACTTCTATATCGCTTCTGAATTAGTCAATAAGAACAATCTGCGCGTGATTACAAATTCTATTCAAATTGCGGAAATCTTTTCTGCCAGACATGATATTGAGGTTATTCTCTTGGGCGGTAATATTAATCTTCGCTATATGTTTACACATGGCGATGACGCCTATCATCAGCTGCAAAAATACAAAGTCAATAAATCCATTCTTTCGGCAGATGGAGTTGATCTGGACAGCGGCGTTACGACTTATCATAACGAGGTCGCTCGTCTCTTGAATTTGATGATTGAAAGAGCGGCGGTCAATATTATCGCGGCGGATCATACAAAATTGGGGCATACCGCTTTTTCGAAGGTGGTTGCGATCGACAAAGTAGATTATCTGGTTACGGATCAGAAATCGAGAACGCTGAGTGCGAAGGCGTTAAATATAGAACAGTTTGAAAAACTGAAAATCAAAGTTTTGACAGGAAAATAGCCGGAAATCCTGAACTGAACAAAAAGATAGGAATAACAAGAGTACAAATTGGAATATAATTTGCAACAGAAAAATAAAAAGAAACTTTAGCAAAACGAAAAGAATTTAAAACAATTTATCACGAGGGGGTAGAATATGGCAGTACCAGTAATTATGCCAAGACAAGGACAATCCGTAGAAAGCTGTATTATCGGCGAATGGCATGTAGCCAAAGGCGATAAGGTTCAGGAGGGCGATAAGCTTTTTACTTATGAAACAGACAAGGCTACTTTTGATGAAGTAGCACCGGTAAGCGGCGAGATAATCGCGGTTTTCTTTGAAGAAGGCGATGATATTCCCTGCTTAAGAAATGTATTGGTCATCGGAGATCAAGGCGAAGATTGGCAGCAATTTATTCCGGAAGGCGCTACGGCAGACGGAAAAGGTGCGGCAGAAGAAAACTCCGAACCGGAGACGGTTGCCGCTGAGAGCGAAGCCGCTCCGCAAAAAACGGAAAGCGCTGCTCCGGTCGCAGCAGCCGGCACAAGCGCAGTCGCAGACGGTTTAGATCATCCGGTCAGCCCGCGTGCCAGAAGCTTGGCGGAAAAACATTATGTTGATTTGAAACGTGCCGCGGCTACCGGCCCGAACGGTCGAATCATTGAACGCGATGTGGAAGCTGCGATTGCTCAGGGTCTTGTGACTACCGCTGCGGCCTCCGGCGAAGAAGTTGCCGCAGGCGTTGAGGGTTCAGGCATTGGCGGAGCGATTCGTGTGGAAGATTTAAGCAGGATGCCGGAGCTTCAAAATAGGGAAGGCGCTGCCTATATTGATAATCTGGTGGCAAGTCTGGGCGAAGCGGAATATGAAGATACGAAGCTGCCCAATATCAGAAAAGTCATTGCCAGAACGATGCGCGCTTCATTGACCAACATGGCGCAATTGACATTTAATACGCCGGTCGATATCGGCAAATTGCTGAAACTCAGAAAACATATGAAAACGCTTAAAGAGAATGGCATGGGTGAGGCGCTGGGTCTGACTTTCTTAGAGCAGACGCCGACAATCAATGACTTTTTCCTCTATGTCGTTTCACGTGTAGCGAAAAAATTCCCCGATTTCAATGCTCATTTCCATGAAGAAGAAGGTTATATCCGCCATTATAAACATGTTCATCTGGGTATTGCCGTAGCAACGGATCGCGGTCTGATGGTTCCGGTAATCAAAAATGCGGATCTCAAATCTTTAAGCCAAATTTCAGCTGAAGCAAAAGAACTGGCTGCCGCTTGTCATGAAGGTTCAATCAGTCCGGACAAATTACAGGGCGGTACGATTACAGTGACCAATATGGGTACAAACGGCGTTGAAACCTTTACTCCGGTTATCAATCCGCCTGAAACCTGTATCGTCGGGATCAATTCTTCACATGAGCGTGTGCGTAGAGATGCTGAAGGCAATCCGGAATTTTATCCCTGCATCAATATTTCATTGACAGTTGATCATCGCGCGATTGACGGCTCACCGGCCGGTAATTTCAATAAAGCTTTGAAGCAAGCCGTTGAAAATATTGATTTGATGTTAATGGCTTAATCTTGGAACAGGAATTTAAGCATCTGGCAGAATGCGAGGTATATAAAAATGTATGATGTATTAGTAATAGGTGGTGGCCCGGGCGGTTATCTGGCAGCTCAAAGAGCCGGCGAACATGGTTTAAAGGTTGCCCTTTTTGAAAAAAGAAATTTGGGCGGCGTATGTCTTAATGAAGGCTGCATTCCCTCCAAAGCGCTCTTAAATTCAGCGAAAATATTTGAGCATGCGGCGGACAGCAAAGTGTATGGCGTCACGACCGAAAATGCGAAGATTGATCAAAAAGCTGTCATCAATCGCAAAAACAAAGTGGTCAAAACACTGGTTTCCGGTGTCGCCATGACCATGAAGAAGAACAAAGTTGAAGTGATTAAAGCCAAAGCGGATATCAAAAGCCGTATCAATGGTGTCATTACCGTTACTGCGGAAGGTAAGGATTATGAAGGAAAAAACCTGATTATCGCATCCGGTTCCGAAGTGATGATTCCTCCGATCGACGGTTTAAAGGAACAGTTGGAAAAAGGCTTTGTGATCACCAGCCGTGAGATTTTGGATCTGGAAGTCATACCGAATAAGATGATTATTGTCGGCGGCGGCGTGATCGGTCTTGAGATGGCAAGTTATTTTCAGACGGTCGGCACGGAAGTGACCGTTATCGAAATGCTTGATCATATTGCCGGTACGGCTGATTTGGAATTAAGCAAATTATTGCAGAAGAATTTTGAAGCCAAAGGTTTAAAATTCTATCTCAAGTCCAAAGTAACCAAGTTCGGCGACGGTTTTGTGGAATATGAAGCGGACGGTAAATCCAATAAATTAGAAGCGGATTATTGTCTTGTTTCAATCGGCAGAAAAACCGTATCCGAAATCGGTTTGGAAAATATCGGCGTGGAACATGATCGCGGCAGAGTCAAAGTGGATGAGCAAATGCTGACCAATATTCCGAATGTTTATGCCGTCGGCGATGTGACCGGCAAATGGATGCTCGCACATGCCGCTTATCGTGAAGCCGAGGTGGCGGTGAATACGATTTTGGGCAAAAAAGATTATATGCGATATGAAGCGATGCCGTCTGTCATCTATACCAATCCGGAAATGTGTTTTGTCGGCGAATCGGAAGAATCCGCGAAAGCCAAAAATCTGGATTATAAAAAAGTTACCGTTCCGCTCATGTACAGCGGTCGTTATGTAGCCGAAGTTGAAAGAGGCAATGGCGTCATTAAATTATTGGTTGACAAAAAACGCAATTATATCATCGGTGCTCATATGCTTGGCAGTTATGCCTCGGAAATTTGCATTATGTTAGGCATGATGATCGAAAAACAAATGACCATTCCTGAAATTAAAGAATTTGTTTTCCCGCATCCGACTGTCGGCGAAGCAATCAGAGAAGCAATTTTTCAATTATAGAATAGAAGGAGTAAAAAATGACTAAATCACTGTTTATTGATCCGAAAAAAGCATATAAAGCAAGAAAAATTAAATTAGAGGACATTCCGGTACATCAGTACAAAAAAACCGTAAAAGAAGAAATAGATAATTATTCTAAAGAGGATTTTCTGGCGATTTACAGAGATATGAGATTGATTCGTGAATTTGAAGACATGCTCATGTCCATTAAAACGACCAATCAATATAATGGCATCGAATACAATAACCCCGGTCCTGCCCATCTGTCGATCGGACAAGAAGCGGCTGCAGTCGGTCAGGCATTTTTATTAGATAAAAATGATTTTATTTTCGGCTCACATCGCTCTCATGGTGAAGTTCTGGCAAAAGCCTTCTCTGCGATTCGCAAGATGGGTGAAAAAGAATTGCTGGAAATGATGGAAACATTTATGGACGGCAAACAGCTTAAAGCTTTGGATTCCGTTCGTGCTGATCAAAAAGATAATAGCGATCTGGCAACACTTTATATCCTGTACGGTATTTTAGCTGAAATCTTTGCTAAGGAAACGGGTTTTAACCAAGGTTTGGGCGGTTCTATGCACAGCTATTATACACCGCTCGGCATTTTCCCCAATAATGCGATTGTCGGCGGTTCTGCCGGTATTGCCTTAGGTGCTGCTCTTTATAAAAAGGTTAATCGTAAACCTGGTATGGTCATCGCCAATATCGGTGATGGTTCTTTAGGCTGCGGCCCTGTTTGGGAAGCGATGGTCATGGCGACGATGGATCAATATCGCACATTATGGGAAGATGATATGAAAGGCGGCTTGCCTTTAGTTTTCAATGTCAATAATAACCATTA
>CAYFVK010000057.1:0-4001 GCA_964346695.1 uncultured Mageeibacillus sp.
ACTTTGACCTTGGAGCCAATTACCAGGATCGAACTGGTGACCTCATCCTTACCATGGATGCGCTCTACCTACTGAGCTAAATTGGCAAAAATAAGCAGATTTCATTATATAGAGCAGTTCGGTTAAAGTCAACAGGTCCTAAAAAGCGTAGAGGCAAATGATGTGCTGTGGATTATGCTTGTTTGATCCGGGTATCAGTTTATTTCTTCGAGGTCTATATAGATCTGCAGATTATATTCCCGTGTGGATTCATTTTCTCGCTGGATATTTTGATGAATCTGCCTTTCGCCGGCCGTGCGCGTTGTTCCTTCCTGATCGATTGTCAGATTACACTGCAGAGGTTTGACAAGACCGTCCTCATAATGATCTTTATGGGCAAACAGTTCTGATTCCAAAGCAAAGGTTAAACGATCTCCGTCTAATTCCGCAGGATATTCCAAGCGCTCCTGTCTGATCATGGAGGCTGGTAAATCCTCATCATCCACCTTGACGGCGTGGGGCGAAATTAAAATTTTATATTGCCCGCTTGGGGTTTTGGCAAGACTTGCCTCGGCTAAGACAATTTCAGAAGAATCCCGCTTCATCGTTCCCTGCAAGATATTTACATAGCGATAAACTTGCAGTTTGAACTGCCAACTGCTCAATATTTGATCGGCCGGCTCGGTCGTTGTTTCTGAACTTGTCGGTTCATTCGAAGGTGAAGTATTTTCTGCTGAAGTGGTCTCAATTGGAGAAAGAGTCTCGGGCGGAGAAGTTTCAGAAGTTGTATTTGAGGACATAGATTCCTCCTCTGTTGTGAAATCCGGTACTCTTCCGGAAGTTTTGTCGGATTGAGTGAAAGCGGACGCCTTTGTTCCGCTTTCACCGGGTTTTTTCTTTTTCTGATTAAAGATGTTGCATCCTGAAGTAAAGCATAAAAGTGTGATAGCCAGAAAAGCGGCAAGAGAAATTATGCAGATTTTTCCGGTATTTGCTTTAATGTTTCGCAACATCGTTATCATAAATTTCATAGAGCATTTCATTGATCGGTGTGATTACACCATCTTTGTATTTTAATACTTTCCATAAAGTACCGCCGCTATTTGGCACATCAAACACCTGTGTTCCGGTTTTGGTATAAACCGTTATCTTGGCTCCTGAAGCTCCTAATTCGTTTGAGGAATCATATCCGCGATTAGAATAATCGTGAACATAAATAATATATTCCGCGCCCGGAGTTTCTTTTTCTATTGTAATGGTTTCAGGTCCATAGCTATTGGTATCATCTGTATCTAAATTATACATGACTTCGCCGTTTTCATTATAATATTCGCTGTCCCACCAATAGACATGACCATATTCATCATTGCCGACACCAGGTCCCTTGATATGTAAATCAAGGTCATAAGGCGTTTCACCCCAGCTAAGTACGAAACGTGTTTGCTCGGAGGTGATATTAGGACTCATAACGATATTTTGATTTTCCATATCTTCCGTAGTCTCTGTTGCATCGATTACAATTTGATTTTCAATGTATTCTTCTTTTGTACCGACAACGGTATAGCTGCTGCCGGAGGTTAACCTAACCTCATAATTCCCTTGTTCGTTGGTAGTTAATGTTGTCAGGGGCGCGGCGCTTGTATCGGTACCCGTGTAGATCGTTAATGTGACATTTCCTAAACCGTCGCCGCTTACAGCGTCTAAGGAACTACCGGATACTGTGATTTCACTTCCTTCTCCCGGTCTGTTACTGCCTCCTTTTTGCATTAGGACATCCGGCAGCTCGATCGTTTTATTTTCACCGATTGTTGTAATCTGATCATAAGTTACATCGCCATATCCATTTGCAGAGAAAGTCAATGAATAGGAATCCGGCGGAACGATCAAACCGAATTTGCCGTAGCGATAGGAAAAGGCATATAGACCTCCGGAACAGTCAGCAAGAACTTGGAATTCGGTAATCGGTTCTTTCGTGTCAGCGTCTAAGACGTTGGCGACTAAGGTATCTCTGCGATTGATATTGTTGTCCACGGTTTCTGCTGCCAGCGCCGCGTTGACTACGGGGATGGCTCTGTCGTCAATGTCCAGTGTATAAGTGTCTGTTTGCGTCATTAAAGCATTTTTTATTTCTTCACAATTGGCATCCGGATTAATGGCGTAGAGTATGCATGCCACACCTGCCGCGTCCGGAGAGGCCATTGAAGTGCCCTGCAGCCATTCATATTGATCATAGGGTACCGTGCTGTAAATATCGGAGCCCGGTGCGGCAACATCAACGAGTTCGCCGTAGTTGCTGAAATAGGATAACTCATATCCCGCTTTGGCGGGCTGAGGGGTATCTGAGAACATATCCGGATCAATAGGTATATTGACTATGGAAGCTACGATGACTGTATGTTTTTTGCCGATAGCAGAACCGGTGAACACACGGTTCATGGAATAATTAGAGGCGTCATCGGTTGAATTGCCGGCAGCTTTGAACATCAGAAAATCGTAGCCCTGTTGCTCCAGACGGGCACAAAGATTGGCAAAACCGTCCGTATCGCCCGGTTCCCATGGACAATCTTCCGGTCTTGAAGGATAACTTGAACCGATACTTAAATTGAGAACACGACAGCCGTCTTCAACGAGTCTTGCTACCGATGCGTGAAATTCCATCGTGCTTATTTCCGGGTCACCTTCATAATAAATGATTTCATTGGTAGCAGGGTCGACATCAAAATGCCAGAAATGGTAGAAATAAAGCTCGACATCCCGATTAACGCCGGCAATTCCGACGCCGTTATCGGTCAGAGCACCGATGATGCCGGCAACATGAGTACCATGTGTCAGTAAATCATTATAATCCTCTCCCGGACTAGCCGTTGATTTACCGAAATAACGAACCAAGTCCTGCATATTCCGGATCATTCTGGAAGGATTGATATAGACGTTTTCCAGCGGGATTTGTAAATCCTCATGATCATATTGCACGGATCCGTCGATGATGCCTGCTTTGACTCGCTGCATATCATAATTTTCGGCATAGGCTTGAGGCACGCGCATCGCTTCCTGCTGCCAGTTATTTCCTTCCGGATTTTCCGAATCCCAGGAGTCATAGAGCGGATCCTGCGGTACGCTGTAATCATCCAAGGTATATACAAAATTATATAATACGTTCTCTACAAGCTCTTCTCCTAAAATATCCGAGCGCATCTGTTCCAGATCAACGCCCCCATCATTAAAACGCAACTGATATTCATCGACGAGGGGAATGGCACCGACAACTTCGGCGTCATATTTTCGGGCAAGATCATCGACAGCTGATCTTTCTGTGCCGATTTTTAACACTAAAATCAATTCATTGCCTGCTAATGCCGTGTTCTGATCTAAACTCTGTTTGCTTTCTTCCTGGACTCTTGAGGCATAGGTATCGATTCTGGTTAAAATAATTTTTTCAGGTTTGGATTTCCCGAACAAAGTTTTAGTGGTCAGGTATAAGGTATTGTTTCCTGATTCGAGCGGCAGATTTGAAAAATTGATATTCTTTTTGAAAAAACTGCCGTCTGTTGCGGCGGGTAAATAGGAATCAGTGTTTGCCGGATTTTCAGGGTTGACCGCATAGAAGACCTCTTTAACGCCTTGATTACATTTTACATGAACCGTATAGCGAGATAGAGTTTTTTCATAAGTAGTGGGATTATCCTGGCTGTCATATTCAATGCGGCGAGGAAATAATAAGAGAACCAATGCTATGATGACCAGCAAGCCTGCGCTCAAGCCGATCCAGAGTCCGGCTTTAGCTTTTTTCTTGGGCTGTTTATTTTGCCCTGCACCCTGTCCCTGATAATTGATTTGGGGGGGCATTCCGGCAGCACCATAACCTGTGTTTGGTGCCCCGGACTGCCCCTGTGGGATAGATTGAGGATTATTAAATCCTAGCGGATAATTGTTTGATGGCTGATAGTTCTGCGGCTGTTGATAGTTTGGCGCTTGCTGATAGTTCTGCGGCTGTTGATAGTTTGGCGCTTGCTGATAGTTCG
>CAYFVK010000058.1:0-3929 GCA_964346695.1 uncultured Mageeibacillus sp.
AAAACCGAAAAATTTGTCCACCCTCCGGTCAAAAAGAGCGATTTTGCGCGATATGTTCCTCAGAACCGGCACAAACTAATTCCATAAACTGATCATCCTTGTAACAGATAATCTCTCTCGTGGTCATCCTGTCGGTAAAACTCCAAAAACTCGCGCAGCTTATCGATCGCTTCCTCCAATACCGGAATTTCCGGCAAATAAACAATTCGGAAATGATCCGGCTGTGGCCAATGGAAACCGCCGCCCCGTACCAGCAAAACATGCTCTTCTTTCAAGAAATCAAAAACAAATTTTTCATCACTGACTATTCCGTAACGTTTACTGTCTAACTTTGGAAATATATAGAACGCAGCCTGCGGCTTAACATAAGAAATCCCGTCAATTTTATCCAAAGCCCGGCAAACCGCTTCCCGCTGCTCATATATTCGTCCGCCCGGCTCAACCAGCCGACGCGTTTCATCCATACACTTCAGCGCCACCGGCACCGCATGCTGGGCGATCACATTGGAACAAAGCCGCATCGAGGAAAGCATATTCAATCCCTCAATGTAGCCTCTGACATGCTTTTTCGGCCCGGAAAGGCACATCCAGCCGATGCGATAACCGGCAATCAAATGCGATTTCGACAAACCGTTCAACGTAATACAGAATAAATCCGGCGCCAAAGCCGCGATGGAATGATGCTCACGCCCATCCATACACAGCCTGTCATAAATTTCATCACTGAAAATAATCAGATTATGCTCCCTCGCAACCTCAGCGATCTCCTCTAAAATCTCTTTGCTGTAAACCGCTCCGGTCGGATTATTCGGATTGATAATAACAATCGCTTTCGTTTTATCCGTTACCTTTTTCTTAATATCCTCAATATCCGGATTCCAATCCGATTTATCATCACATAGATAATGTCTTACTTTTCCCCCCGCCAAAGTAGCGCAAGCCGTCCAAAGCGGATAATCCGGCGCGGGAATCAGAATTTCATCCTCATTATCCAATAATCCCTGCATACAAATTTGTATTAATTCCGAAACTCCGTTACCGGTATAAATATCATCCGCTGATATCCGCCCAAGACCTTTACTCCGATGATAGGCTGCGATGGCTTCTCTTGCTTCCAAAATTCCTCTCGAATCTGAATATCCCTCTGATGCCAGGAGATTTTCAGAAATTGTTTCAACCACCTCTGAAGGCGCTTCAAAACCAAACGGCGCCGGATTGCCGATATTCAGCTTAAAGATCCGGACTCCCGCTTTTTCCATACGCATCGCCTCATCCAAAACAGGCCCCCGCACATCATAAGTCACATTAAATAATTTTGTCGATTTTTGAAAAGTTCTCATAATAGCCTCCAATCTATTATGTCTATCGGTCTTGCAGAATTTTACAGTTTCATCAATCCATATTCTATATTCATTCCTGCCTGCACCCTGCAAAATAAAAAACCCTAAACAGAACAAAACTTCTGTTTAGGGCGAACATTTCTGTCCGTGTTACCACCTAAATTCAATCTTCCTCACGGTCGATTACACTCTACAGGTACCAGCATACCTTATCCTATATTGTCAGGATTAACAGCGGAGCTTACTTAGTCATGCACAGGCATTTCTGTTCTGTCCGCGGCTCAAAGGTGGCTCGTTTATCTGGTTCATTCCGGCTGATCAATAAATCGTATCAAGTATTAAAAAACCGGTCTTTCGACAAAATAAACTTTGTCCTTCTCAACGCCTGTCATATTAAATTAGCATTTATGATAGCAAAACTTTAAGCATACTGCAAGGTACTATTCTTTCCACAGCAGCTCAAAACTTAAGAGAATGCTTGTATGAGCAGTAAAAATGCGTAATAATAAATCAATAGGAGGGAGAGCTATGTTATTCGCGGATTGGCTGGATTTAATCATTTCCGAAATGAATTTAAAAAATCTTGATATTGCTGAACACTCGGGTATTCATCAGAGCACTATCAGCCGCCTGCGCCGCGCTGACCGCCTGCCTTCTCTGAGTAACAATCAGGTTGAAGAGTTGTTGAACAGTGTCTTTCGTCTCAGTCTTAAAAAAAATCCGTCCGACAAGTTGAAAAATCTATTGGGGCAACAATTATGTCAGCAAAGGCCGGATCAATTTTCTGCTTGTAATCAGGACTTATTGATCAGATTGCAAGTTGAAATCAGCAAGGAAAAACTAACACTGATCGCTCTTTCCGATATTTTCCATGAAACTGCGAGACTGTTGATCGCTGAGGATTATGCCCGAAAAGAATCTGACGGCAAGAAGTACTTATCTGATTTCTCTAAAAAGTTAGATCATTTAATGCAGCTTTTTAGTATTACTAATGCCGAATTGGCGAATAGTATCAATTTTGATAATTCCCTGATCAGCAGATGGCGGAATGGTTCCAGAATCCCGCAAGCAAATAATGTGGCAATCAAAAAAATTGCAGATTTTTTCGCAGATATCATAACTGCACGGGATCTGAAAAAAGAGTGTGAACCGCTGGATAAGGCGCAGAAAAGTTTCCTGCTTTTTGTTCAGAGTTTTTCGCAGCCCGACCTATCCGATAATCTTCTGGCTTGGTTTCAGAATGTTCAAACCGAATCATCTCTGCTCAATCCGAGATCGCAACGTCTGCTCAAGGAAATCGATAAATACCTGCCGCATAGTTCTGCCGCCGAATTGATCGATATCGCTTATCTTGAAGAGTTGATGTCATCTCCTAAGCATCTGGTATATCACCATATCAGCGGGTTGCGTGAAGCAATTGTCCGATTTTTGGCGGAAATCATCATCAGTGACAAAAAACATACATTGCTCCTTTTTTCCAATCAAAAAATGGACTGGCTGGACAAAGAACCGCGCTTTATGAAAATCTGGGAATTGCTCATGTATACATTGCTTTGTCAGGGGCATAAAATTGAAATTATTCATACATTCGGACGTTCCGGAAATGAAATTTCAATTGCGCTTGAAAAATGGCTTCCACTTTATCTAAAAGGTGAAATCACACCCTATACTTGTGATCGTCTGAACCTTTACGGAAAAAATCAAAGCCCGCTGGTCAAAACTTTATTCATCAATCCCGGCTGCTCGGCAATTAATGCGGAACTGATTCAGGGGAATGAAGAAAACAGCGGATATTTTTATTATACGTCGGGTTCAAAATTGCAGGATTTCTGCCATCAATTTGAGCAACTCAAAGAATTGTCAGAACCGGTTTTTCCGATCCTGCTTAAACAGAATTCTTTTATAACAGAGTTGATTCAAGAACTTGATCAACAGGCAAACAGTCCGGAATCCAAAGCAAAAATAGCCATCATCAAGCAGAATCTACGTTTGCTCAAAGCAAAAGTCCAAACGAATAAAAATCCGTGTTGAACTTCCCATTTCCCTATGCAAAACAACATTGAGCTGAATTATAAAGATAAAAATTAAAATTGACAAACTCTGTCATTGACACTTTTCCCAAATCCCCCCTATTTCAAAATCGACTCCAATATAATGTATTTGGAAATAGTCTTGCAGTCCGAGTAATTTTATCCTCGTTTCAAGTTTTATTTCGCGTATGTACGAAATAATTTCATTTTACGAATTCAGAAAAGCAGGTGAGATTATGAAATGTCCAAAATGTAATTTTGAAAATCCCGAGAACAATAAATTCTGCATTAATTGTGGAGCTCCTTTGCCAAAAACTCCGGCAAGCGAGGCAAGTGATCAGATCAGCGATACCAAATCAAGCCCGTTTCAAGGCAATCATAGCGAGGCACAGAGTCAGCCGTCACCGTCTAAGCAACAGATGACTCCGCCTGGTCAGACAATGCCCAAGCCGCACGCACAGTTTAACCATACGCAGAGCGGCGATCCATCTACTCCGGTAAGGATCGGTGTACCTTATAATCAACAGATACCGAAATTTCAGCAAGCTCCGAACTATCA
>CAYFVK010000059.1:0-3801 GCA_964346695.1 uncultured Mageeibacillus sp.
ATTTTGAATATCTTTAATATCGAATTAAAGAGGTTTCTTTTAAGGAAAATGAAGGAGGACGTATTTAATGGAACCTAATTTAAAAGGAAGTTCAATGCTTAAAGTGAGCAGTATTTTGATGATCATCGGCGCCGGTTTAGGTATGATAATGTATATCATCACTCTTATCGGCACAGCAGCTCTTCAAACTCTTTTTGGCAGCGAAATTAATCTTGGTATTCTTTATTTGGCAGGCGGCATCGGTCTGGTGAGCGGAATCATTCAATTGGTCGCAGGCATCGTCGGAGTAAAAAATTGTAAAAATCCCGCGAAAGCCGGAGGTTTACTTGTCTGGGGAATCATCATCGTAGTATTGGCAATTGTCTCATCTATTCTGACCACAGTCGGCGGAAACGATTTTCCTTTCTTTAGCTTCATTCTGGGTCTTGTTATTCCTATTTTGTATATTGTCGGTGCAGTACAACTGAAAAGTAATATCCAGTAATTGTCTGAGCTGAATAGAACATAAAGTTTAATATCAATTTTGCTGAACCCGTAATTTCCTCGAAGTTGCGGGTTTTTCATGTTCATGCCAAATCCCATTTCAGGCCCGCTGCATATCGCCGGCGTATACGCAAGCAATGAGCGAATCGTCCTAAGGCTCTATTTTTCATAGATTAAAAATATCTTAAGATTCCATTTTTAATATTTCATTGCTTGCGCAGGAAAAATTTTTATGTTTATCATAGGAATAATGGAATCCATTAGTTATTGAGGTAGATGCAGGAAAATGAATATCGGTCTGTTTTGCGAAACTTTTTTACCGGTTGTGGACGGCGTGGGGCGCGTCGTTGTCGCCTATGCCAACACACTGTCTAAAATGGGACATCATGTCAGTGTCTCCACTCCGCGTAACAAGTCCATAAAGAAAGATCAGCTTCCCTATAATTTGATCGATTATCGGGCGCTCACGCTGCCCAAGATTAAGCAATACCAAGCAGGTTTTTCAAAATTAGACGCCAATTACAGAAAACGCATAGCTCGGACCGATTTTGATATTGTACATGCGCACAGTCCATTTTTGTCAGGCAACGAGGCGCTGTGCATTGCCAGAGAAAGAAAAATCCCTCTGGTCGCTACTTTTCATTCCAAGTTTTACGATGACTTCTATAAACTAACCAAGAGCAGACATATCGCGAATCAACTGCTTGATATCGTCATTGATTTTTTTAACAAATGCGACGATGTTTGGGCTGTCAGTACTCCTACCGCAGAAGTTCTGAAAAGTTATGGCTACGAAAAACCGGTTACGATTATGCCCAACGGCGTTGAAATACGCCAGGCCGACGCAAATTCAATCGAACTGGTAAACCATCGTTTTCTTTTCGAGGATTTGCCTTTATTCCTCTATGTAGGTCAAATAAATTGGAAGAAGAATCTGTTATGCATTCTTGAAGCCGCTGCTTTGCTCAGAAAAAGGGGTTTTAAGTTTAAATTCGCTTTCGCCGGACAGGGACCGGATGCTGAAGAGGTGAAGCAAAAAGCGCAGGAGCTGGGACTCGCGGACACAGTTGTCTTCACCGGTCATATTACCGATAATGCTATCCTCGACGCTCTTTACGCCCGGGCCTTGCTCTTTACTTTCCCTTCCCTTTATGACAACGCTCCGATGGTGCTTCGAGAAGCGGCGGTGATGGGAACCCCGGCAGTTTTAGTCAAGGAGAGCGACGCCGCGGAAGGTGTCGAAGACGGCGTGAACGGATTTCTCTGCCTGAACAGTTCTCAAGACTTACTACGGGTATTTAATGAGGCAATCAGCGATCCGGAAAGAACCCATCAGATCGGTCTTAAAGCGCAGCAAACTATCCCGGTTTCATGGGACAGTATCCTTCAGCATGCAGTCGAGCGCTATCAATTTCTGATCGATCATTATAAAGCACGTTGAGCGTTAAATTACTGCACATCTTTAATCCCCGGCAGTTTTTAGCGGCAGAAGTTCTGTCCGGTAGCTGTATCATGCATTTTTTAATAATTTCAAAAAGAATTTGACACAACCATCGAGGTTCGATATTATTTATATATATCGAGATTCGATATACCGTAGTTCGATAGAGCAGAGAACAACATAAATAATTTTATCATTTCAAACAGAATACCAGGTACAACAATAATTTTATAAAATCATCATATGGGGGTTATCATGGAAGAACAGGTAATAAAGTAAAAATTGTTCTTTAACAGCGAATTTGAAAAAGAGGAAGCCTATCTGAACGAAATGAGCAAAAAAGGTCTGCACTTCGTCAGCCGTTCCTATTTAGGCTGGAATTTCAGATTCAGAAAAGGCGAGCCGAAAGATTATCTTTATAAGTTAGACTATCAGGTGGAAAAAAATATCGACCGGGCAGAATATCTGCAAGTTTTTCAGGACATGGGCTGGACCCATATAGAGGATCACCGGGGTTGGTCGTATTTTCGAAAAGAACGCTCTGGTAACAATAGCGACAAGATTTACTCATCCGCCAAAGAGATTATAGATATGGTCAAGATACCTGTCAGAAATGAACTGTTTTACACGTATTTGCCAATCCTGATTGCGGTCATCCTGCCCAATATTTTTGGCTTCTTTTCAGCTGATCAAGGCCGCCATGTTATTAAACACGGAACAGCCGGTATTGTGTAATTCATAATGCTTGTGATTCTTCTGCTTCTCTATCTATACTCAGTCATGAAAGAAATTTCAGGTTTGCGTAAATTGAGAAAAAAATATGGTCAGGATAAATAATCAGAAAGTGAGGGAAAAAATGGATCCTAAAATCGAACGAATATATGTTCCCATGACCGAAACCTCCTTCTATATTTTGTTGAATCTCAGACAAGAAAATCACGGTTACGGCATCGCCCAGAATGTTGAGAATATAACCAACGGTGAGGTGCGAATTGGTCCCGGCACTATGTACGGCACCCTCTCTAAGATGGAAAAAGATCATCTGATCGCATTCAAAAAAAAAGAGGGCAACCGCAAGCTATATCAGGCAACACCTTTAGGACTGGAAATCTTAGCAAAAGAAGTCAATAGAATTCAGAGAATGTACAAAAATATTCAAGTAGAATATTCTAAATAAATTCAGCGGCGCATGTTCTTATTCAATCTGATAAGAACTGCTCCCTGTGTCGATAAATTCCCTTTAATCAACTTTACATGGTCTTCATACGCCCTTAATGTATCTTTGTTAAATTCGAATAGTAGAAAAGGAGATTTGCGGGTTGAAACTGTTCTTCATTATTTTAGGTTTATTTTTTCTTATTGTTACAATAATCGTAAGCTATATTTTCGGTATTAAACCTAAAGGAAAAGCCGAGTGCTGCACGGAAAAAACCACAGGTATCGTTATCGGGCCGTCTATCTATAAATATAATGACGATATAAGAATGCCATCCGTAGAATATTTTGTGAACGGTCAGCGCTACAAGGTGGCAGGACCTCGATTCAAATATGTCCTCACCAAAAACATAAGCACTCCTTTCCACAATCCGATCACACAATTTGAGTGCAACTTGAATGCCCGAGATGATTTGCCGGATCATTTGGAGATCTATTCAAGCGGCAACTCATTCACGAGAATCAGCGAATCCCCCGTCATGAAACTATTTCCTGCAGGAACGGAAGTAAACGTATATTATAATCCGAACAAGCCGAAAGAATCCTATGTGATTCGCTACTACCCGCCTTCTCCATGGACACGATATCTGCTCTATGCCATAACCGCTTTCGTGCTTATTGTAAATATCCTCATTTGGATAAGCCTTGCGTAATCTTCAAAC
>CAYFVK010000060.1:0-3087 GCA_964346695.1 uncultured Mageeibacillus sp.
TTTAAAAAATATAATATCCGTTATTTCTTCTATAATGGCGGAAATGATTCGATGGATACCTGCAATAAAATTTCCAAGTTTTTAGAAAATGCCGATTATGAATGCCGTGTAGTCGGCGTACCCAAGACGATTGATAATGACCTTTACGGTACAGACTTTTGTCCCGGTTTCCCCTCAGCGGCCCGTTATATTGCTACGACCATGATGGAAGTCTATTGCGATTCAGTAGTCTATTCCAAAGGGCAGATTACGATCGTTGAAATCATGGGCAGAAACGCCGGTTGGTTAACAGCGGCCTCTGTTTTAGCTTCGGAAAAAGGGCATGGTCCGGACTTGATTTATTTACCCGAAGTTGAATTTGATCTTGATCGCTTTATGCGTGATGTCACTCAAATTTATGAGAAAAAAGGCAAAGTTTTAATCGCTATCTCAGAAGGCTTGAAAACCGAAGAAGGCAAATTTATCCCCGAATTAGTCGGCGAAGTAAAAACAGACGCTTTCGGACATAAACAAATGGGCGGTTCAGCCAATGTCTTAAAAGAATATATTGAGAACAAGCTCGACACTAAAGTTCGTGCAATCGAGTTATCACTGATGCAAAGATGTGCGGCTCATCTGGCATCCGAAGTGGACGTTGAAAGTACGTTTAATGCCGGCAGAGAAGCTGTTAAAGCTGCTTTGAACGATGAGACTGATATCATGATCGGTTTCAAAATCAAGGGCGGTGCGAAAGCAGACGTTGAATTAACACATATTCCTCTGGAAAAAGCCGCCAACGCAGAGCAGAAAGTTCCTCTGGAGTGGATCAATGAGGATAAGAACTTTGTTACAAATGAATTTGTCAAATACTGCCTGCCTCTGATTCAAGGAGCGCCTGAAAGAAAATTGGAAGATTCATTACCGAAATTCGCGCAGCTGAAATTTGTTCAAGCCGGTAAAAAATAATTGATTAAGATAACTTACTTAAAAAAACCGAGTTATCATACTCGGTTTTTTACTATAATGAATCAAAAAAATAATTTGCTGAAGGTGATTATAAAGAATGCTTAACATGGAACTGAAAACAGAACGGCTGCAGATCAGGAGATTTGAACAACGGGATCTCGAACAGGTCTGCCCTTTGTTTTTTGATCAGGAAATCATGTATTATTATATTCCCGATCAGGTCGCTATTAAGGATCTGACAGAACTGCGAAATTATTTGTCGGATTGGGATGATGATGAAAGCTGTTTCCTGTTTTCCTGTATTCGACAAGAAAAGATTATTGCAATTCTTTCTTTAGAAAAGTATTCTGTTAAGCACATGCATACTGAACTGGGAATTGCACTGATCCGAAGAGAATTTCACGGTCAAGGTTATGCCCGAGAAATTGTTCAAACGATGATTGATTATTTGTTTGCTAAGGAGAATTTGCATAAGATTTTTATTCGTTATATTGAAGGAAATGAAGCATCAAAGAGATTATTTCATCGTTTAGGGTTTAGAGAAGAAGGCTGTTTCAAAGAGCAGATAAAAAAATCAGATCGTTTTTTGGATTTGCATTATTTGAGTTTGTTTAAACGGGACTGGTCGCCTTATATTAAATGTTTGGAAAAGAATTAGAGTAAAGTCGGAGCTGGGTTTAGAGAAAAATGTTGAAATCAGTTTTTGCCGCTCATTTAACTGAGGCCAATAAAAAAGATTTAACGTTACTGATTAATGACCGCTATCTCGGTTCTCTTTCGCATGAGAATAAATCGAATTTCGTGCTCACCTCGAAACGCGATGTACATATGATCTGCGGCTTTTCCAACAGATCTATCTATTACGATCCGCGTTATAACAAGGATCGCATCCGCTTGTGGAATCAATCATTTCGTGAGATGCAGTCGCATGGCATCAAAATTTTTCCTCAATTCATTCATGATCATCATATTTATGCCGAATATCTGTATATATTTTCATCAGATATCTTTATCGGATGGCAGGATCGCAGAAACGGCTTGTACCTGTTGCGTGATGGCACGCTTTTCCGTGTGCAGCCGACCGTATTGCCGGCGAATGTCTTTGAGCCGAATTGGATGGAACACGCTGATTTTTATTCTTTTGTCTTGAAGACGGAAGATATTGTCTTTAGCATTTCTGATAAAATCTTCGACCGTGTTAATCCGGAGAAGGCGGAGGAATTATTCCTCGGTAAAATGAAATTAGCCAATGTGATGACCGAATTGATTAATCAGATACGCGTTTACAATCCCGCTTTCGATCTCAGCTGGTTCGGTTTTGAGGTGGAGCGAATAGACAGAAACGCTTTCAAGAGTGAGCTCGGCAATCGCCGGCGGACAAAGAACGATTTTACAAGATTGATCAACAGTTCCCGAGTTTCTAAAGTAAAAGAGGGACAAAAATTAATTATTGCGCCGAAAAATTTGCAAAGCAAAAAGGTCGAGTCGGATCGACAGGAGCCGTCTGTGGATTTTGTTTTAAATCATTCTGTCGAAACTCCGGGGAAGAGAGATGAAAATCTCAAGCGCAAACCCACCGCCCGCCAAGAATTCAAATATAATCAGGCAGAGCGAAAACAGAATCTGGAAAATCTTGAAAACAAAAGAACGGATCGGGAAATATTTTTCGATAATCTGCGCTCGTTCAGCTTCGAACCGATTTTAAAGAATCTCAAAAAAACGTTGAGTAATTTATTTAATTTGATACCGGGTAAGCCGATTCTATCAAAATTATTATCGAGCAGTATTATTTTAATTTTAATTGTCTTTATTTTTCTGGTCGGCAGAACAATCGGTTCGCGCAGCGGCGAGGCGGTAGTTCCCGAATCGGAAGTTACGATTTTTGAAACTCGCAGGATGAAGCTTGACGAAGAGGTGATTGCTCCGGAAGTGACCTTACTGGAAGTGGATATAACGGTAAAGGCAAATAATTTGCAGATCCGTCAGGAACCGAATTCCGAGGCGCCGATCGTAGCGACGGTACAGAGAGGCGCTAAAGTTACGCAATTATCAGAGCCGGAAAATAATTGGGTATTTGTTCGTTTGTCTGACGGCAAAACGGTAGGCTATGTATATGCTGATTCATTATTTGCCAAAGATTAA
>CAYFVK010000061.1:0-2933 GCA_964346695.1 uncultured Mageeibacillus sp.
CAGGGCAAACGTAAAAAAGTGGAATTTGCCCTGAAATTGACCAGAGCTTTACGTAAAATCGGTATTGATATCCGTCGTAAGGTCTTTAAGGATATTATTGACGGTTTAGGCGGACATTTGCGCCTGGTGATCGTCGGCGGAGCGGCTATTGATCCGAAAGTACTTGAAGATTTCAATGATTTCGGAATCTTAGCGATACAGGGTTACGGCTTAACCGAATGTGGTCCGATTTTAGCTGTGAATCGAGATATCGATTTTCGGCATTATTCGGCCGGTATGCCTTTGCCGGGAACGGAAGCCGAAGTTGTTGACCCGGATGAGGACGGCATTGGAGAATTCCGCTCAAAAGGTGAAAATGTGATGCTTGGCTATTACGGCGATCCGGAATTAACGGCTGAAACAATTCGGGACGGCTGGTTCTATACCGGTGACTATGGCTATATTGACAAAGACTCATTCATGATTATCACCGGTCGTAAGAAAAATGTCATTGTCACGAAAAACGGCAAAAATGTTTTCCCCGAAGAGATAGAGGCGATTCTTAACCGAAATCCGGAAATTGCTGAATCGATTGTCAGTGGTGAAGATGGCAGAAATGGCGATTTGGAAATTGCGGTTGAAATCTATCCAGACGATGAAGCTGTACGGGAAAGACTTGGTAGGAAGGATTACTCGAATGAAGAAGTGCAAGCTTTGCTGGAGGATTTGGTTAAGGAATTTAACCGTGATCAGCCGATTTACAAGAAGATCCATAAGGTAAGATTGCGTGATCAGCCGTTTGTAAAAAATACATCAAAGAAGATTATTCGTCAGTATAAATAAACGCCGGTGTATGGGAATTGACAAGTGAGCAAAACGGTTTGCGATCACAAGTCGGCATTATTAAAGGTAAGGTTTGAAAGCGGGATAGTAATTGCATTCTCGCTTTTAAAACCATATAATGTTTGATAATTGAATAAGAAATGCGTTGACGGGAACAGTACATCAAATGTAAAGGAATCGCAGCGAATAGAGGCCGGTGTGAGCTCTATATTCCAGTTTGATGGAAGATCATCCTCGAGCAGTGATTCTGAACGATAAGTGCCGGGTAGAGAAATTGAACGGAATATGATTTATTCAGTAGGAAAAACCGACAATCTGTTTAGCAGTCCTTCGTTATGGAAATGAGATAAGCCATCGCGGCTTATGAAAACGGGTGGTACCGTGCGAAATGCGCCCCGCGTCAGGATAGGCGCTTTTTTTATGCCTGAGAAAAAACAATTTGAGAGGAAAAGAGATGTACAAAAAGGTAGACAGTTCATTAGACTTCGTACAAAGAGAAAAAGAGATCATAAAATTCTGGCAGGAAAAAGATATCTTTAAAAAGCAAACAGAATTACGCAAACATGGAGAGGATTTCGTCTTTTATGACGGTCCGCCGACAGCCAACGGCAAACCGCATATCGGCCATGTTTTGACTCGCGCGATTAAAGATATTATACCGCGCTATCGCAGCATGAAAGGCGCGAATGTTTTCCGCAAAGCCGGCTGGGATACACATGGTCTGCCGGTGGAGCTGGAAGTTGAGAAACTATTGGGCATTGACGGCAAAGATCAAATTGAAGCCTACGGTGTTGAGCCTTTTATTCAAAAATGCAAAGAGAGTGTTTGGAAATATAAAAGCGAATGGGAAGAAATGTCTGACCGCATCGGTTTTTGGGCGGATATGGAACATCCCTATGTCACTTATGAAAATAATTATATTGAGTCGGTTTGGTGGGCATTGCGTCAAATCTGGGATAAAGGTTTGATTTATGAGGGGCATAAAGTCGTGCCTTATTGCCCGCGCTGCGGAACAGCATTATCCAGCCATGAAGTGGCGCAGGGTTATAAAGATGTGACCGAGTCATCCGTATATCTGCGCTTCAAAGCATCGGATCAGCCTGATACCTATTTCACGGCATGGACGACGACACCTTGGACTTTGCCTTCCAATCTTGCTCTCTGTGTCCATCCGGATGCGACTTATATTTTGGCTGAAAAAGAAGATACGATTTGCGGCGAACAGAAAATAGTCCGCTACTATGTTGCAGAAGCTTTGGCGGAAGCCGTTTTAGGTGAAGGATATAGCGTTTTGAAAAAAATGAAAGGTAGCGCCCTGGAGGGTCTGCGCTATGAGCCTTTATTTCCTTATGCTGATAAAATAATCGAAAAATCAAAAAAGGATGCTTATTTCTTAACAGTAGATACTTATGTGACCATGGATGAAGGTACCGGAATTGTTCATATCGCCCCGGCTTTTGGTGAAGATGATGCTCGGGTCGGCAAAAAATATCATTTGCCATTTGTCCAGTTTATCAAAGAAAATGGAACTATGCCGGAAGAAGTGGTTGATTTTGCCGGACTAAACTTCAAAACGGCAGATCCGCAAATTATCAAAGCTTTGGCTCAAAAAGGTCTTTTGCTTCGTGAAATGGAAAATACACATAATTATCCTTTCTGCTGGCGTTGTGATACACCGTTGATCTATTATGCGAGACAATCCTGGTTTATTGAGATGACCAAACTGCGTGAACATTTAGTCAAAAATAACAATACGGTGAACTGGATTCCCAAAACAATCGGTTCCGGCCGTTTCGGCAATTTCCTGGAAAATGTGATCGACTGGGGTTTTTCCAGAGAACGTTATTGGGGAACGCCTCTGCCGGTATGGCGCTGCGAGGACTGCGGTCATGATCATCTGATCGGCTCGATTGAGGAGCTGAAAGCCATGTCAGATGATGGTCCCGACGATATTGAATTACATCGTCCTTATATTGATCATGTGTATTTAAAGTGCCCGAAATGTTCCGGCAAAATGGTACGCCGACCGGAAGTGATTGACTGCTGGTTTGATTCAGGTTCCATGCCTTTTGCTCAATATCATTATCCGTTTGAGAATAAAGATTTATTTG
>CAYFVK010000062.1:0-2580 GCA_964346695.1 uncultured Mageeibacillus sp.
GGAATTAATGATTTTCTGAAAGATCCGGTAAGGTTTTCAATCCGGGTGTTTGAGGTGGTGACCTCAACCAATGCGCTATTGAAGGAAGCGGCTAAAGCGGGAGCCGACTCCGGTACGGTTTATGTGGCAAATAGCCAGGAAGAGGGCAGAGGGCGGCTGGGCAGGAATTTTTTCTCACCGCCCGGTACAGGCGTTTATTTCAGCCTTTTATTCAGGACGGAAAATCCGCAAATCGCGATTCGGGAATTGCCGGCGGTAGCCGCCGTAGCAGCGGCTAAAGCGATGGATCGGTGTTTCGACATCAGGTCGGAGATAAAATGGGTCAATGACATTTATCTTGGGGGTAAAAAGATTGCCGGAATTCTTTGTGAGGGGGAAACGGATCCGCGGACACAACGACTAAAATATATGATCATTGGAGTTGGGGTCAATGTATATCAGCCACAGGGGGATTTTCCTGCAGAAATCAGAGAACGGGCGGGATTTTTGCTAACTTCCGAGCAGCCCGAAATTCGGAATCGTTTGGTAGCGGAATTTTTAAATGCTTGGGATGAATATCGATCACCTTTGAAGAAACAGGAAACTCTGGAAATTTTTAGAGCTAAGAATTTTCTGCAAAATAAAACGGTGGAGATACTTTGGCAAAAAGAGAAGCGTTTAGTGACCGTCTTGGATATCGATGATCATTTTGCTTTAGTTGCTCGGGATCGTGACGGTCTGGTTCATAAAATGAATCATGGAGAGGCGACATTACACAGGAAAATATAGTAAAATGTTCCGGACAGCGTCTCTGAACCGGATCATAATCATTTTGACAAAATATCAGTGGCTTGTTCAAAGACGCGGCTGATTTCCGATAATTCATTTGCAAAGTCAGGAGAAAATGATTGAATATGGAAACAAATGATAAAATGGAAGAAGTTATTTACAAGAATAAACGTACAGGGCATGAGGCCGTTCGTCGTCTGAGCATCAATGCCTTGATGCTCGCCTTTTTAATCTTGTGTTCGCAGATTGTGATCCCTATAGGCCCGATTCCGATTACTTTACAGACTTTATCGGTAGCGGTAATCGCATATACGCTGCTGATGAAAGACTCTGTTATTGTTCTGGTATCATATTTGGTTTTAGGCTTTCTCGGTTTGCCCTTTTTTGCCGGTTTCACGGGTGGTCCGGCGAAATTATTTTCAGCCAGTGCCGGCTATCTGGTCGGCTTTATTCCGATGCTGATTTTATTAGGTCTGGCGAGCAGGCAATTCGAGAAAAGTAAATTCCTGACCATCGTTCTTTCGGCCTTAGGTCTTTTGACCTGCCATCTTTTCGGTGTGATTTGGCTGGCGAAGATTCTGGAAATCGGTTATTGGGAAGCGTTTACGATCGGTTCATTGCCGTTTTTAATTAAAGATGGCGTTTCACTGATTGTTGCCTTCTTCATTGCCGTCAAATTGAATGAGAAGCTTCATCTTGATCAGGTTTGAGTAAAAAATTGTGTTGAGCCGTTACATATTTTGTAATCTTGGTTCTCAATATTTCACAATACTTCACTTTTAGAATATTTTTTTTTCAAAAGTTGTTGGTACTATAGAATCACGTTAAGAAACGTAGTCGCAGAGAGGCGACTTAAAAACAACACCTCTTCATACGTCTCCTCATGATCAAGGTTCCTAAAAAGGACCTTGATCTCTTTTTATCCAAGAATTTTTTCCGGACTATATAAAATAAAATGCAGAAATGTTTATAATGTGTTATCTTTATTTTTCACAGAGGGTAGAAATGCTGCATTTATGGTATGAGCGGAGGCTGGATCGCCAATTAAATATTCGGACGGAAGCTGTACGAGAGTGGTCGGATTCCGGCAAAAGTCGCTTCTATAATCGAACGGAGGCGACACCTTATCAGGCAATTGACCGCTTATTTGAATTTTATACTTTGCCGGAGCAGGCTCAGTTCGTTGATGTTGGCTGTGGCAGCGGCAGGATGGCTTTTTATGTGCATCATAAATTTCAGATTCCGGTAAAGGGAATTGAATTAAATCCTATAACCTTTGCAGATTTAGAAAAAAATATTTTAAGTTATTCGGAGCGGAATGATATTAGTCAAATACCCTTGCAGTTTTTTTGTGAATACGCGGAAAAATTTCCGTTTTCCGCAAGTGATAATGTATTCTATTTTTTCAATCCTTTTACGGTCAGCATCTTTGCTAAAGTTATCCGTAATATTGAAGATTCCGTTTTCCGAAATTCTCGTCAGGTCGATATTATCCTTTATTATCCGGTTTATGAATTGCAGCGTTTCATGGAAAAACAGACCATCTTTGAACGTGTCGGCTCCATCAATTTGCAAAATATTTACGAGGATGAATATGAAAAGTTCATCGTGTATCGTTATGGCGAGGAGAGTTACTCCTGATTATGATCTTGAAACTCCGAGTTCTTTAGTTCCTGCTATGTTGGACGGTTGACACCGGAAACAGCAGAGAGTGTAACAGCGGAGTTTTGACAAAATTAAAAGGTCAAAGCATATATACTTTGACCTTGGAGCCAATTACCAGGATCGAACTGGTGACCTCATCCTTACCAT
>CAYFVK010000063.1:0-2530 GCA_964346695.1 uncultured Mageeibacillus sp.
GCTTATATTGTTCCTCATCCGCCGATCATTCTGCCTGAAGTCGGCAGAGGAGAAGAAGAAAAAATTATTAAGACGATCAAGGCTTACCGGTCAGTTGCTGAGGAAATAGCGTCAATAAGACCACAAACGATTATCATTTCTTCGCCACATGCTCCTTATTATCGAGATGCTTTTTATTTGGCGAATGCTCCCGCGGCAAAAGGAAATCTAAAGAATTTCGGCATTTTTAATGTAGAAGAAACGGTTTCTGTTGATCAAGAGCTCTCGGAAGAGATTTTTCGCTTAAGTAAAACGGTACCGCTTGCCTATTCACCGCAAAAAACAGCCGTTTTAGATCACGGCAGCTTAATCCCGCTTCGTTTTATTAAAGCCGTTTATCCCGACTTTAAAGTTGTACTTTTAGGGCTCTCCGTGCTGTCTGCTAAAGATCATTATGAACTTGGAAAAATCATTCAAAAAGCGACAGAAAATTTGAATCTAAAATGTATTTATCTGGCATCCGGGGATTTGTCCCATGTCCTAAAAGCCGACGGCCCTTACGGTTATAAAAAAGAAGGCCCGCTTTTTGACCGGAAAATAGTGGATATTTTAAACAGAGCAGCTTTCGATGAGTTGCTTGAAATTTCGAACAGAGAAGCAGATGCTGCGGCACAATGCGGTTTGCGATCTTTTCAGATCATGGCAGGTAGTTTAGACGGGCATAAAGTTGAAACAAAAAAATATTCTTATGAAGGTCCTTTTGGTGTCGGTTATGCGGTTTTCAGCTTTACGCCGGAGGAGCACGCTACCCGGAACTCTTTCTTGACCCGTCAAAGTAAGCAAGGGCAAGATGATCCCTATATCGAGCTGGCCGGACTCAGTCTGACATCTTTCATCGAAACAGGGAAAATAATTGCTCTCCCTGCGGATCTTCCTGCCGAAATGCTTAAAAAGAGAGCCGGCTGTTTTGTTACCCTTCATAAATTTAATGAGCTCAGAGGCTGTATCGGTACGATCAGTCCGACTCGGAGCAATATAGCCGAAGAAATTATTCGCAATGCTATCGCGGCAGCAACCGAGGATCCGCGCTTTCCTGCTGTGCGGGAGGACGAGCTGAATGATATAACTGTTTCTGTCGATATCTTAGAGCGACCGGAATATATCTCAAGTCTTGCGGAATTGGATCCGAAAGTTTATGGCGTTATTGTCAGTTCCGGTTTCAGACGCGGTCTGCTCCTGCCGAATTTAGAAAATGTCGATTCTCCTGAATATCAAGTCGAGATAGCTTTACAGAAAGCCGGTATTCGAAGTGATGAGAATTTTACAATGGAAAGATTCCGAGTCATACGTCATGAATATAAGCAATAAAATACATTGTGATCTTTGTCCTAAAAATTGTTTTTTGGCTGAGGGTGAAATCGGCTTTTGCGGAGCCAGAACCAATCAAAGCGGCATGATAAAATCTCTCTCCTATGGCAGAATCATTGCACTTGCTCTGGATCCTGTCGAAAAAAAGCCGCTTTCCTTTTTTTATCCGGGACACTATATCCTGTCTGCAGGATCTTTCGGCTGTAATATGAATTGCCCCTTCTGCCAAAATTATCAATTGGCGAGAGCAAGTTCCGCCCAATTCGAAAGGCAAGATTTAGCGCCGGATGAGTTGATCGAAATGGCTTTGAAATTGCAGTATCGGGATAATATCGGGCTTGCTTTTACATATAACGAACCCACGATTAATTTTGAATATGTGCGGGATAGTTTTGCCTTAGCGAAGCGAAAAGACTTGAAAACGGTACTCGTGACCAATGGACAAATTAAAGATCCGTATTTAACGGAGCTTTTACCTTTAACGGATGCCTGGAATATCGATTTAAAAAGTTTTTCAGAAGAAACTTATAAAAAATTAGGCGGAGATCTGGCAACCACTCTGCATACCATTCAAAAAGCCTCTGAATGTGCTCATGCAGAATTAACGACTCTTATTGTTCCCGGTATATCGGACAACTTAGATGATTTTGAACGCGAGTTGGATTTTATTAGCGAACTGAATCCGGCAATTCCCTTGCATCTCAGTCGCTATTATCCGAGTTATCATTATCAGGCGGAAGCTACTTCGATTACTCTGCTGAATGAGATGAAAAATCTCGCTGAAGATAAATTAGAACATGTGCTCTTGGGCAATGTTTGATCTATGCAGTCTGAAGTTTTAGCTTCAAGCTATGCCCGGAATCATCTTTCAAAAAATTTATTTTTGCAGAAAGTGTAGAGAAATGTCATTTAAAATTATTCATCAGGATATTACGAAAATGGAAGTTGACGCAATTGTCAATGCTGCGAATACGGAGCTGCGAATGGGCGGCGGAGTCTGCGGAGCGATCTTTCGGGCGGCAGGTTCTGTAAAGTTGCAATGTGCCTGTGATCAGTTAGCTCCTATCAAAACGGGAGAAGCGGTGATTACGCCGGGATTCGACTTGCCGGCAAAATATATTATCCACACGGCAGGACCTGTTTATCATGTAAAACGGCGGAAAGAATGTGAGCGGGAATTAAG
>CAYFVK010000064.1:0-2363 GCA_964346695.1 uncultured Mageeibacillus sp.
TGGAAAATCCGGGATATTTTGCCTCGGGTTTTAGTTGCCGGAGTTCAAGCCGGTCATTTGAGCGAAGAGGGAGCGAAGCTTCTTGATCCTTCCGGTAAATTGCAGGCCGGCATTATGATGGCGCCGCCTGAGGGAGATGCCGGAACCGGTATGGTAGCGACCAACAGCATCACCCCGAGAACCGGCAATATCAGCGCCGGTACATCCATTTTTGGCATGATCGTCTTGGAGAAAGCCCTTTCCAAATTGCATGTAGAGCTTGACATGGTGACGACGCCCAGCGGTTCTCCGGTCGCAATGGCGCATTGCAATAACTGTACCAGTGATCTCGACGCCTGGGTCAGAGTTTTTGCCGATTTGTTAAAGCGTCTCGATTGTGATGTGCCCAAATCGAAGTTGTATGACGCCCTGTATTTCGCGGCTCTGGACGGTGACCCGGATTGCGGTGACGTCCTGACACATAATTATGTTTCCGGGGAACATGTGACCGGTTTCACAGAAGGTCGTCCTTTAGTCGTCAGAAAGCCGGATGCAAACTTCAATCTCGCCAATTTCATGCGGGCCACCATTTATTCGACTATGGCAACCCTGCGCATCGGCATGGATATCTTAACGGAAGACGAGCAGGTAAAGATTGATCGGATGCTGGGGCATGGCGGATTGTTCAAGACGGAACGTGTCGGACAGGAGCTGATGGCAAATGCCCTGCGGGTACCGATTTCGGTGATGACCAGCGCCGGTGAAGGCGGCGCCTGGGGCATGGCGATATTAGCGCTCTATCTCCACTATCACGATCAAAAAAGCTTGGAAGATTTCCTGGAAACTCAGGTATTCGATAAGGAAGAGGCTAAAACAATCGAACCCAACCAAAAAGACATGGCAGGATTTGAGCGTTTCTTTGAAAAATATAAAGCATCTCTGGCGATTCAGAGAGCCGCTGTAGATACATTCAAATAAGCGTGTGTTTTATCAGGTAAAAAGGATTTTGCAGCTAATTTCATAATGATTCTGATTAGCAGTCTATGATTTCTGTAACCTCAAGAACTCTTGTAAAGGATGTTGTGTGCTATACTTAAAACAAAATTACTTGGTTATGAGGTAAATTTTAATTTTATAAAATGTTTTATTCAGGGAGGCATTTAAATGAAAACAAAAGCTGTACGTCTTTATGGCAAGAATGATCTTCGTCTGGAAGAATTTGAATTAGCACCATTGAAAGATAATGAGATACGGGTTAAAAATATTACCGACAGTATTTGCATGAGCACCTATAAGGCTGCCAATCAAGGCACAGATCATGTTCGTGTTCCAAATGATATTGCTGAAAATCCGATTATTATCGGTCACGAAATTTGTGGTGAAATCGTTGAAGTGGGTAAAGACTGGCAGGGTCGTTACCAAGTCGGCGATAAATTTGTTGTTCAGCCGGGGCATAACAAGAACGGTTCTTTGATGGCTCCCGGTTATTCCTATACACAATATGGAGGCGATGCTACCTATGGCAATATGCCGGCGGAAATTATGGAAATGGATTGTCTTTTGCCCTTCTCCGGCGAAGCCTTTTTCCTCGGTTCGCTGGCGGAGCCTGCCAGTACGGTCATCGGCGGCTTCAACTCGCTTTTCCATCATAAGCAAAAAGGTTCTTATGAGCATGTAATGGGACTCAAAGAAAACGGCAATTTAGCGATGATCGCTTCTGTAGGTCCGATGGGGCTGGCGGCGATCGCCTATATTTTTGCCATGGCCATGGAAGGTAAAAAAGCGAAACGCGTTCTTGTCACGGATATCGATCAATCTCGTCTGGATCGTGCAGAAAGCATTTATACACCCGCTAAAGCCAAAGAGCTGGGCTTTGAATTAAAATATATGAACACCTCCGGAAAAACGGCCTTTGCAGATATGATGGCTTACACTGATGGCGAAGGTTATGATGATGTTTTTGTTTTAGCACCGGTTCCCGTCTTGGTCAAGCAGGCTCAGCAAATGCTGCGTTATGACGGTTGTGTCAACTTCTTCTCCGGTCCGTCTGACAATCATTTCTCAGTCGAGATCAATATGTATGATGTACACTATGCCAATCATCATTTTGTAGGAAACTCCGGGGGAAATAATGAAGATTTGCGCGAAGCGGTTCGCCTCCTTTCAGAGGGCAAATTGAATGTTGCTCCGATGATCACGCATATTCTGGGACTGAAAGATGTCGGCTATGTAACCAATAATGTGCCGAAGATTCCGGGCGGTAAAAAATTGGTTTATCCGCATTGCGATATTCCTTTAACGGCCATTGCGGACTTTGCGGAAAAAGGCAAGGAAGATCCGCGCTTTGCCGATTTAGCGGAAATTATGAGCCGCAGCAATCAGAT
>CAYFVK010000065.1:0-2251 GCA_964346695.1 uncultured Mageeibacillus sp.
TTTTATTTTATCAGGATTATCTATTCTATCAAACAATATTTTTGCAGCCTTTCTTTCTTTATTAATTGCAAGTTAAACTGAAATTGATCCATATAATGTTTCTTGGTTTGCTCAAGCAGCTGCTTGAGCAAAATTTTTGGCGCTGCTTCCTCCCGTGGTTTTTCCGGGATAACGGTTAATAAATTCTTCGAACTGTTTGATTTCTTTTACAGAAATATCTTTTAATCGACTGGCTTTCGGAATAAAGTAACGGTTAAAACCGTTCAGGTTTTCATTGCTTTTGCTTTCGGTTTTGTCCATAAATATATTCTAAAATCCTTTAGTCTTCTTAGCTTAAATGCTGACTGATCTTCTTTTTTCTTGCTACAATAGAAATAGCTTAAAACTGTTCTCCTTTGTTCTTTATTCCATTAACACTTTTTTGCTGAAAGAAAATATGACATTTTGTGCCTGTACCTATTTAGGAGATGACATCAATAGAATAGGCGTGAGATTTGAAGACGGTTATCTGGTTACGCCGAATGGCGGAGAAGCTTTTTCTAATATTCAAAGAGAGTTTATGGAAATAGACAGATAAAATAGTTTGCAGAGGCCAATCAATATCCGTCTCTGAAAGGTTGGAGGGAAAGCATCCATGATGACAACTAAATTTAAGACAGATGAACAATATATCGCAAAATTGAGAAAGATTGCGGATGATTTGGATATTACCGGGAATAGAAGACCAATTAAATTCAAGCAAAAAATGTTGAAAAATAGAGGCTTCGTTAATGTATTCAGTGCTTTTCCGTCAACTGATGGTTTAGAACCGAAAAATCCTTTGATCGTTGCACTCGGAGATAGCGTGACGGCCGGACATTTTGAGTTTAATTTTCCTGATGCGGATTCTTTCTTTAAGAAAATAGAGAATGAAGGTGTTAAAGCCGATGATGTTCTGGAAATGATTGACGCGAGAAAATCTTATGTTGATGTTTTTAGATCCCTACTAATTGATAAATACCAGCAGACTTCCGTCAGCATTATTAACTCCGGAATTGCCGGTGATACGGTTACGGGCATGCTTAAACGTCTTCAGCGCGATGTTATCCGCTATGCGCCTGATCTTGTCTTGATTCATGCTTCACTTAATTGGGGGGAAGAGCATGGAGATGACAATAAATATCGCAGAACATTATTAGAGATTGTGCAGAAAATTAAATTAAACTTAGATACAGAAATTGTCTTAATAACACCAAATTTTTCATTAAACGAAACAAATCCGGTATCCAGTCTGTCAAATCGTGTAAAAGCGATGAGAGAAATTGCCGAGCAGGAAGAAACATGTATAGTTGATATCTATACAATTTGGGAAAACTATTCTGCCGAGGGAAATGATATATTGCCGCTTCTTGCTAATGGTTTGAATCACCCTTCCGAACAAGTACATGCTTTTCATGCAGAGATGCTCATGCGTCTATTCGATTAAATCGTTTTTCAAAACTGCAGTCTAATCAGTAATAAAGTATTTAGAAACAAGGTGTAGAAATGAAAAGAGACGAAATTATTAAATTTATTGATTCTAAATCCGATGAGTCTATCAAATTTTTACAAAAATTAATAAGTTTTGATAGCAGCTTTACAGATCAGGGAGTTTTTGGCAAAGAACTTGCCATACAGCAATGGCTTTGTGAGCAATTCAAGGCGTATAATTTTGAAACGCATTTGTTTGAACCGAATAATGAAAAAATAAAAAATCTTCCGGATTATAATCCGGGTCATAATTATAAAGACAGACCCAATTTAGTAGCGATCAAGACCGGTACGGGAAATGGAAAATCGATTATTTTGAATGGACATGTTGATACGGTTCCCCTAGATGATTTGAGCAAGTGGACAAATCATCCTTTAAGCGGAACGATCAAAGACGGTTTGCTTTATGGCCGCGGAGCCTGTGATATGAAAGCAGGCGTTGCCGCAATGATTTTGGCAGTAAAGTATATTAATGATTTACAAATTGAGCATAAAGGAGACATTATCATTCAATCGGTGGTTGACGAAGAGGGAGGCGGAAACGGTACACTCTCGTGTATCACCGAAGGATATTTAGCTGATGCTGCTATTGTCACTGAACCGACCGAACTGCAAATTTTATGTGCGAGTAGAGGAGTTTATCTGCTGGAAGTTGAAGTCGAGGGCAGTCCGATACATGCTTGCCTAAAATGGTCAGGAGTTAATGCAATCGAGAAAATGATTAAAATCATACAAGGTTTGA
>CAYFVK010000066.1:0-2108 GCA_964346695.1 uncultured Mageeibacillus sp.
CCATCGAATCATTTCCGCCATTATAGAAGAAATAACGGATATTATATTTTTTAAAAACCTCTAAAATCCGCTTATAATCCGTATCATCTTTAGCAGGATCAGCCAATTTATAGCGGCAGGAACCGAGAGCCGAAGACGGAGTTTGTTTTAATAAGAGAAGTTCTTCCTCATCTTCTTGGCCCATATCAAAAAAATCTTCTTCCAGAATGCCGACGATTCCGTGATGAGCGCCATATACCTTTTCAATCCGGTCTTTATGCTGCAATGCTTCGATGAAAACACCGGCCGCGGAGCAGTTAATAACCGAAGTGGGTCCACCCGATTGTCCAAACATTAAATTCCCTTTTAACACGATAAAACCTCCATTAATTTCAGAATTTATTACTATTTCTTACGACTCTGATTATATCACATTCACAAATACTCAATTTTTCTCACGCCGGCAATTTATACCAGGAATAAATATCTCAGGACAAAGATAATCGCTAAAATATACATTAATAAGCTGACCTTCTTTGCTTTACCGGTGAATAAATTAATTAATACATAAGAAATAACGCCAAATGAAATACCTTCGGCGATGCTGTAGAAAAACGGCATGGCAATCAAAGCAACATAAGCCGGCACCGCTTCTGTTAAATCATGGAAATCAATCTTCAAAATTGAAGTCAGCATCAGGAAGCCGACATATAACAAAGCCGCCGCTGTCGCAAAAGCAGGAATGGAAATAAAGATCGGAGCTAAAATAATAGATGTCAGGAACAAAACGCCGGTTGTCAAGGCTGTTAAACCTGTTCTGCCACCCGCTGCGACACCCGCTGAGCTCTCCACAAAAGTAGTTACCGTAGAAGTTCCGGCAACAGCGCCAAACGTCGTTCCAACGGCATCCGCCAGCAATACGCCCTTAATTCTCGGTAATTTCCCTTCTTTATCCAGCATATCCGCTTTGGAGGCCACGCCGATAACAGTACCTAATGTATCAAAAATATCAACGAATAAGAACGCAAAGACCACGACAGCCAAATCCATAATACCTACATTCGCGAAATCAATATGGAAAGCCTGTCCGAAAATCTGACCGAATCCTTCAAAACTGGGCAAACCGAATTGCGGATACACTGAAAAGAAGCCTGCTTCCGGATCCGGTATATAAAGGCCGATCGCCTGAGAAATAATGCCTAAAATCCAAGTCAGAATAATTCCGATTAAAATAGCACCTTTGATTTTTTTATGAGAAAATACGGCGATGATAATCACTCCGACAATACAGAGGATCGCGCCGATACCCGCATTATGGAAATTTTGTTTGAAGTTCTGCAAACCGACGAGAGTAGACTCATTGTTCACAACCAATTTGGCATTGACTAAACCGATAAACGCGATAAACAAACCGATTCCCGCTGAAATCGCATATTTCAAATTTAACGGAATAGCATTAAATATCGCTTCGCGCACATTGGTCAATGAAAGAATAATAAAAATAATACCTTCAATGAAAACAGCAAATAAAGCAATTTGCCAGCCGTATTTTGCCGCAACCGTAAAGGCAAAATAAGCATTTAAGCCCATTCCGGGAGCTAAAGCAAACGGCATATTGGAGAAAAATGCCATACATACACAGGCTACAAAGGATGATAAAGCCGTCGCTATTAAAACCCCGTCCGCCGGCATGCCTGACGCACTTAAGATCTGCGGATTAACTGCCAAAATATAAGCCATTGCCATAAAGGTCGTCAATCCTGCACCCAATTCACTTCTGACTGTAACATTGTTTTGTTTGAGCTTAAAAGCTTTTTCAAACATACTATCCACCCTCCATACATCTCAAAATTTTTATAAAAATAAAAACACCTTTATAATTTATCATAAAATTAAACAGAATATTCATTTAAAACTTTTTTTAGCAATTTGCTCAGAAGATACGGATGTTTTATGGGTTTTTTCAGATAATTTATAAGAAAAGCTAATTATTCATGATACATATTCCTATGCCGACCAGATTTTCAAAAATTTCTATAATGAAGTCACATAACGAACAACTGTCAATTAAATAAAAACCCCTGAAACGCTTGTGTTTCAAGGGTTTTCGTTTGGTGACCCATCAGGGG
>CAYFVK010000067.1:0-1998 GCA_964346695.1 uncultured Mageeibacillus sp.
CCTCAAACACCCGGATTGAAAACCTTACCGGATCTTTCAGAAAATCATTAATTCCCTCTGCTGAAAGACGATCAATATTTTTATTTGAAGCATGAATTTGAGCTCGATTTTGCATATATTACAAACACTTCCAACTAAATATTTTTAATGCGGTCTGTCGTTTTGCACCCATTGAAAGAATTATACTAGTTTGTATCTTCATTTAACAAGATTGAAACTGCCTTCCGTAACTTGCTAACAACCTCGTTTGCAACATGGTTTAAATCATCTTCATTGTGGTCAATAAAATGGATATTGACCACATATTACCGACAAGGCCAAGTCCGTTTGTCCAACCATGATTTACTTTCTCTAATTTTTCTTGCTGACTGATAAGATCGGATAAGGCTTTTTCCCATAAGTAGCTAAACTGACCACAACTAAAGCAATCGCACAGGCAATTCCGCCGGCCAATGATTCAGCAATTCCCAAAGGAGCATTTAAAATTTTCCACACAATGCTGACAATAAAACCGGACATCACCGCAGCAATAATTCCTGCTTTGGTTGCTTTTTTCCAATATAATGCAGCAAAAGCAGGCAAGCCTACTGAAGCAGCATAGAAAGTCCAGGCAAACATCAGCGCCTTATACGCACTTTGAATATAAAGAGCGATAATCATCGCCGTAAAACCCAGAATCGGAGTTAAAATACGTGACCATTTCAACTCCTGTTCAACGGTTAAATCTTTCTTAAAGCCGGAAATAATATCTTGCATAAAAGTCTGAGTTGAAATTAACAGATAGCTGTCTGAAGAAGACATCATCACGGCAATCAGCCCGGCAATAGCCAGACCGGTCAAGCCGGACGGCAGTATCCTGATAATCAACGCCGGTATAGCAGAATCTGCGGAAGCAGCAAAATCCAACAGATCCGGTACAAGAACTCTGGCACCAAGTCCTATTAACAAGGTGATAAAAATAGTGATACCATATGTGAATGTGCCCCAGAACATGCCTCGACCCGCCACCTTACGATTTTTTGAGGCAAACGCTCTCTGCCACATTTCAGCACCGGCAAATGAGAAGAGCAGATTGGTAAAAATATAGCCGATTATTGTCGAATCCGGTTTAGCTGAAAGCATACCTTCCGGTAATTGCGTTAACAAATTTTGCAGACCGCCGGTTTTGTTTAAAATGGCGATAGGTAAAACAATATAAACCATACCGATCAAAATGACAAATTGAACAGCATCCGTATAAATCACGCCAAATAAACCCGAGGCGCTAGTATAGAGGATAAATATTATAGTAGCGATAATGGCGCCCATTTCATAGGAAAGACCGGAATCGCCACCGCTGACCAATTGAATAACAGTAGCCGTCGCAGAAATCTGTGAGCCTACCGTAGCCATCATCGTATAGGCAATCAGGACAGCAAAAATCGTTTTGACCTCCCGCCCAAAACGTTTTCCCATCAATTCCGGGATTGAAGAAATATGATGTTCCATTCCGACCCGATTTATTTTATGAGATATAAAAGAAAACCCGAGCATTCCGACAAAATACGGCAAAGCAAGCCAGACGCCAACCAATCCGCTTTGCCAGATAACGCCGCCGCGACCGATTAAAGCACCTCCGCCGATAATCGTCGCGCAGACCGTCGCCATCATTGGGAAAAAACCGATTGAACGCCCACCTACAAAAAAGTCATCCGTATTTTTTATTTTCGTGGTAAAGGCAAAACCGATAACTAACATGCCAATCATGTAAAGTCCGATAATAATTAGATCCAATATTGTTAATTCATTCATATAAAACCTCCCGAAGTAATTTATCTTTTTATCCCAAGATCCTAATGATATACTCTAAATTTCCTTACAGATTCACAATAATAGATATTCAAAATAGGCAATTAGAAATCTGCTGAAAAGGAAATTTCACTTATTATTCCGCAGAAAAGGCGAAAAACTTGACAAAAAACAGAACGAAAAATAAGCTAAACTATAAATAAGGGCTAA
>CAYFVK010000068.1:0-1996 GCA_964346695.1 uncultured Mageeibacillus sp.
GCTGAAAAAAGAAAAGCACAGAAAACAGGTCCGAATCGGCCTGTTTTCTGCGTTTAAGTCAAAGCGTCAGGATCAAGTACCAATATTCTCTAAATTATATTTACTATACTCCACTGGGCGCAGATGTCCTTTTATATAAACGCTGTCTTTACCCTCCTTGCTAACTTATAGCAGGGAGGGTATTTTTATTAGTTGAAGGCGTGAAGCGATACAAACAGAATTAGATAATAGCAGGTTGCCATATTTATTGAGTGTTGATTTTAGTATAGATATGGTATTTTTTATTCTAAGGACGAAGGATTTTCTTATGTATTCGCAGGAGGAGTTCCTCATGAGCAATGAAGTTCAGATTTCCAAGGATGGGTTTGGGCTGACGGATAGTCAGATTAAGGAGCAGTTGAAGCGGGCTTTGTCGGGTTTTCCTAAACTTGACAGAGTTTTATTGATTCCACCTGATGTTACAAGGCTAAATGCTTATGCCGGTGAAATTTGCTTTTTTCTTTATCAGATGCTTGAGGATAGTGAAGTTTTTATCTTACCGGCACTTGGTACACATATGCCGATGACGCAAGAGGAACTGAATTTTATGTTTCCCGGTATTCCGACCGAACGGTTTTTAGTTCATGATTGGCGTCATGATGTAAAGCGGCTCGGAGAAGTACCGTCGGAGTTTCTTTATAAGGTATCGCAAGGTAAATTTGATAGAGCGATTCCTGTGGAGGTGAACCGCCAAATTGTAGATCCGTCATATGATTTGGTGATTTCGATTGGTCAAGTGGTGCCGCATGAGGTGGTCGGCATGGCAAATTACAATAAAAATTTGTTTGTCGGTTGCGGCGGAAAGGCGATGATTAATTCCAGCCATTATTTAGGTGCGCTTTATGGAATGGAGCGCATGATGGGGCGGGATCACACTCCGGTTCATCAGGTTTTTGATTATGCGGAGGAACATTTTTTGCAGGATGTGCCTTTACTGTATTGTCTTACGGTAACGACAACGGATCGAGAAAATAGAGTGCATGTACAAAGTCTTGCTACGGGCAGGGGACGGGACATTTTCAGTGAATCGATTAAGGTTAGTCAAAAACATAATCTGGTTTTTTTAGAAAAGCCTCTGAAAAAGGTGCTTGTTTATCTGAAACCGGAGGAATTTCGTACAACTTGGGTTGGAAATAAGGCAATTTATCGTACGAGAATGGCGATGGCGGATGATGGTGATTTGATTATTATTGCTCCGGGAGTCCGAAAATTCGGTGAGGATCCGGAAAATGATCGCTTGATTTTTAAGTATGGTTATCATGGTACCGCGCAGACGATGCTAGCGGTTGCTGAAAATCAGGATTTACAGGATGGGCTTGGTGTTGCCGCCCATTTGATTCATGGTTCTTCTGAGGGTCGCTTTAATATTTATTATGCTCCGGGATATCTTAGCCAAGAGCAGATTGAAGCGGTTGGTTTTCATTATCTTGATCTTTCGGCTACGGCGAAAAGATATAAATTGGATCAACTTGTTGATGGATTCAATATGGTTGATGGCGAAGAAGTTTTTTATATCAGTAATCCGGCTTTAGGGCTTTGGGCTTGGCGAAAAATATTATTTAGTTATTTGTTTTCTGGGAGGGATTGATGTCAGATATTGGTTTGATCGGCTTAGCGGTTATGGGCGAAAATCTGGTGATGAATATGGAGAGCAAGGGCTTTTCCGTTTCTGTTTACAATCGGACAACGGACAAGGTTGATCATTTTATTGAGGGCAGAGCGAAGGGCAAAAATATTAAAGGAGCGCATAGTTTGCCTGAATTGATTTCGCAGCTCGACAAGCCGCGTAAGGTGATGATCATGGTGCGTGCCGGGCAGCCCGTTGACGATATGATAGAACAGTTGATTCCGCTCTTGGAAAAAGGAGATGTGATTATTGACGGTGGCAATTCTCACTATCCCGATACGGAGCGGCGTACAAAATATGTTGAAAGCAAAGGGTTGTTATATATCGGAA
>CAYFVK010000069.1:0-1890 GCA_964346695.1 uncultured Mageeibacillus sp.
CGTATTTGTGGTCAAGGATCTGAACTTAAAGCAAATCGGAATTGTATACTCCTCTTATGATCAAGCAGGAAAAATAAAGCAATGAAATGATCATTTTACAATTTACTTAGTTATTGCCTATAATGAAACAAGTATTTGTACATTTAAAAATTTTTTAATTGACAAAGGAGAAAGATATGGGATTTTTAAAAGGAAAAACTGCGATCATCACCGGCGGAGGAAAGGCGGTTTTGAAGGATAATTCACCCGGCGCCATCGGCTACGGTGTTGCGATCGCATATGCCAAAGAGGGCGCGAATTTAGTCATTACCGGCAGAAATGTTGAAAAATTGGAGGCTGCCAAGAAAGAACTGGAAGAAACATACGGCATCCGTGTTTTAGCATTGAGAGCTGATATTTCTGCGGATAATGACAATGAAGCAATAGTTAAGGGAATTGTTGAAAAGACGATTGAAACTTTTTCGAGGATTGATGTTTTGGTAAATGTGGCCCAAGCTTCCGCATCGGGAGTTACCTTATCCGACCATACGACCGATCAGTTTAATTTATCACTGTATTCGGGCTTATATGCTACTTTCTATTATATGAAATATTGCTATCCGTATTTGAAAGAAACAAAAGGCAGCGTAATTAATTTTGCTTCCGGCGCAGGTTTATTCGGCAATTACGGGCAATGTGCCTATGCAGCTGCCAAAGAAGGAATCAGAGGTTTATCCAGAGTGGCCGCTACCGAATGGGCTTCTGACGGTATCAATGTCAATGTGGTATGCCCCTTAGCTTTTACCGCTCAACTGGAAAAATTCAAAGAAGCCTATCCTCAGGCTTTCGAAGCCAATGTAAAAACACCGCCGATGGGCTATTTCGGCCACTCCGAAGAAGATATCGGCAGAGTCTGTGTACAATTGGCTTCACCTGACTTCAAATATATGACCGGTGAGACGTTGACCTTAGAGGGCGGATTAGGCATGAGACCTTGATTTATTGATAAAAGCAATAAAATTGTTGAGAATCCCTGTGTATCATTCGTATACATGGGGATTTTAACATACTTGGAAACTACTATTAGAATAATCTGTATGATCCGTATACGCAGAAATTTTAATATACTTGGAAACGGCTAATTAAATCACCCGCATGATCTCTATATAAGGGGATTTTATTAGCAAGTAGCCATTTTGATTTCGGGTCAACGCATGATCCGTAAATATGGAAATTTTCATTTGCTATGAATTCACTTATTCTCTCTTATTTTTACAGATCAGAATTTTGCTCGGCAAAATAGGAATTTTTCTAAAATCAGAAATTTCTCTAAAAATTAGAAAAGATGTATCCCAAAGACATATGAAAATAGCGACTCATTGATCCTATTTTTTTGTTTGGTTAGATTAACAGCTAAACTCACCGCTTTTTTGACAACTTGACCTTATTTTTTTCTTAAAAGAAATTGAATTGTAATTTGGATTTTATACGTTGTAATAATAAAGGTTTTCAACCGTATAAAGAAATTTAGGAGGTTTTGACAATGGCACGTTTTACGTTACCGAGAGATATTTATCATGGTAAAGGATCTCTTGAAGCATTAAAAACATTTGAAGGAAAAAGAGCGATGATCTGCGTGGGCGGCGGCTCAATGAAGAGATTCGGATTCCTTGACAGAGCTGAGAGCTATTTGAAAGAAGCCGGCATGGAAGTCGAGATTTTCGAAGGTATTGAACCGGATCCGTCAGTTGAAACAGTTATGCGCGGAGCGGAGGCTATGTCCAAATTTAATCCAGATTGGATTGTTGCTATCGGCGGCGGTTCTCCAATTGACGCGGCAAAAGCAATGTGGATTAAATATGAATATCCTGATTGTACATTCGAGGATATGTGCAAGGTTTTCGGTCTTCC